>CAIYMF010000001.1 GCA_903927265.1 uncultured bacterium
CGACACAGCAGATCCCAGCAGCACAGCGATCGCCGTGATGTACGACCACAAGAGGATGGCGATGGGCGCTGCGACAGCAGAGTAAACGCTGAACTCACTGAAGAGATGGTCGGTGTAGTACTGCAGTCCGAACGAACCGATGAGCCACCCCGCTACCGCGACGACCGCGCCGAGCATGTCGTAACGCAAAGGGGGTCGCACCGGCGAACCCATCTGAAAGAGCAGCACAATCAGAGCCCAAATGAATACGCCGACCACGAGGTACGAGGCGATACCACCCGCCGTACCGCCAGAAGACGACATTCGATCGGGACCAACTGCCATGAGCGCAACCGCGATTCCAGCGCCGATCAAGCCAATTGTGTACACCAGCAGACCTAGCCCCCGATTTCTGGCGTATCCGTGGTGGCGTGGATGACCGTGAATAACGGCCACGGCCTCAGTGAACGCGGCCACCATACGACTTCCTGACCAGAGCGCGATCACTACGCCGAGCAACGTGAGGTCCGCGCGGCCGGTGCTCAATTGGTCGAGCATGGGCTTGATAAAGGTATCGACCGCCTCCGGAGTCAGCACCTTGCTGGCCGCACTCAGCACGGACGCCTGAAATGCCGCCAAGGCAGCGGGATCGCTGCGGCTTGCGATGAATCCAACGCTCGAAATGACCCCGAGGGCAATCCACGGAAGGGTAAAGGTGATCCAAAAAGCCGACTCGGCAGCCAGCCCAAAGAGCCGCGACTGTTCAAGAACGGAGAGGTACCGCCGGACTGGCTCAGGAAGCCAACTCAGCGTCGTCTTCATCCAGTTGGGTTTGCGCACCCGTCCACGCTAGACGATAGGACCGCTACGCTGTCGGGCATGCAGATCAGTGGCTTTATCAGTGCCATCGTTGTTGGGCTCATCATCGGCATTCTCGGACGCCTGATGGTGAGCGGTCGTCAGCCTGCAGGCTGCATTGTGACGATGATTACCGGAATTGTCGGTGCCCTCATCGGTGGCTGGATTGCCTCGATGTTCACCGACAGTTTCTGGCTCATTTTGTTGGTGCAGATTGTGGTCGCGGCCATCATCACCGCGCTGATCTCCCCGCGCGTTAAAGACCGCACTCCGCCGCCGCCCCCATCCATGTAGGGGGGAAGGTCGCGTGCAGTTGGCGTACCCGCGCAACGAGCCGATCGACAACCTGGCTCAGCACTACCCCTGGCCCATTAACGGTCGCTGGGTGCGTGCATCGATGGTGAGCACCGTCGACGGTTCAGGTGTAGGTCCAGACAGTCGCTCCGGAAGCATCAGCACTCCTGCCGACTTTGAACTGTTCAAGGCACTGCGCAATGACTGCGACGTGATCATCGTCGGTGCCGGCACCGCTCGCGGCGAAAACTACAACCCGCCGCGCAGTGCACGCTTGGCGGTTGTCACCCGCAGCGGTCAACTTAACCCCGCGCTGCCATTCATTTCTGCTGCCAGCGGCAATGCACTTCCCCTAGTACTGACATGCGACGAAGCCGACTCGTCCGCTCTGGCGGCGCTCGCAGGTCAAGCAGAGATTGTCTTCTGCGGAATCGGTTCAGTAGACCTACCTCGAGCGCTCGCGGAACTCCAGCAACGCGGGATGAGGCGGATGGTCGTCGAAGGTGGCCCGCAACTCCTTGCCGACCTCTTTGCCGAAGACCTCGTCGACGAACTCGACCTTCAAATCACGCCATTTCTTGCGGGTGGTAGCTACACCACCCCACACACGCCGGGACGAATTCTGTCAGGCGCAGCCCTGCCGTCTCCGCCAGCGCATCTGACCCTTGAACACGTGATTACCGACGGTGCGACGCTGTTTCTGCGCTACACCCGCGCCAGCGCGCCCCACACGACCCGTTCGGACGACTGACATGCACCTTCCCGTCATGCCGTTCGTCGCGCCCATGCTTGCCAAGCCACTGCGTACGTTTCCGACCCCAGAATCGATCGACGGTGGAGTTGCCTACGAACCGAAATGGGATGGCTTCCGTTGCATCCTGTATCGCGACGGCGACGAGGTGGTGGTTGGAAGTCGCGATGGGAAAGACCTCACACACTGCTTTCCCGAAGTTGTCGACATGGCGCGCCAGCAACTGCCCAGGCGCATCGTTGTTGACGGTGAACTCATCATCGTGGCCGACGACCACTTGGATTTCGAAGCCCTCGGCTCTCGAATTCGGCCCCGAAGTGAGGCAGGCGGCACCAACATCGCGTCGCTTGCTGAGCGCCACCCTGCGCACTTCGTGGTGTTTGACCTGTTGGCTCTCGATGACCGCTCGTTGATCGACGAGCCGTTTGCAACACGGCGAACGCTTCTGGAAGGCACCCTCGGCACGCCCGCCGATCTCGTGCACCTCACACCGCTCACGCTCAACGCTGATCTAGCGATGCGATGGTTCAACGAGTTTGAAGGTGCGGGACTTGACGGCTTGGTGATCAAACCCCTCAACGCCCCCTACTCCCCCGGCGCTCGCACCATGTTCAAGTTCAAGCACACTCGCACGGCCGACGTAGTGGTCGCGGGGTGGCGCGAACACAAGACGGTCGCATCCGATGGCTCGCCCCTTCTCGGATCGCTGCTGCTCGGCGCCTACGACGACGATGGGCGGCTCCACCATCTCGGTGTGTGCGCGGCATTCACGGCCAAACGGCGCGCGGAACTCGTTTCCGAGTTGGCCTCACTCACCGTCGCGGCAGACGAGCAGCATCCGTGGGTTGATTCAGTGGAAGGAACGCGTGCGCCGGGCGGTGCGTCGCGCTGGACCGGCGGTCGCGACCTCTCGTTTCACCCACTGCGTCCCGAGCGCGTGGTCGAAGTCGGATACGACCAGCTTCAAGGCGACCGTTTCCGACACACGGCAGCATTCGTGCGCTGGCGTCCCGACCGCGACGCGATCTCATGCACGTACGAGCAGTTTGACCGACCTGAGCCCTACGACATCGCTGACGTTTTGGGTGCACAGAGCAGGTAGGCGAGCACGGCCGCGACGACTGAGACCAGCACAACCGACGGCCAGGCGCCTATCGCATTGCCCAACGGATGTGACACGACGAAAGCAATTCCGAAAATCAGAACCGCTATCACGGTGCGCCATGGGCCTGCGGTGCGCCACCACTGCCACGCACACCACGCACCGCCAAGTAGCAGAACGATTCCACCCAGTGGGCGGTTGCCGGTCAGTTGGGCCACACCAAAGCCCACGAGGAGCGAGACAGCGCCTACGACGGGCACCAACCACGGCTTCATGCTCTTCGCAGACGCCTGCTCAGTGGCCACGCGCCACCCATGCGTCATAGGAAGAGGCCTCGGCACCGATCGTCGTCTCGTCACCATGACCGGTGAGTACGCGCGTTCCCGATGGCAGTGTCAGCAGTCGCTCGCGAATGGAATCGAGAATGGTGGGAAAGTCGCTGAACGATCGACCCGTGGCTCCCGGTCCACCGTGGAAGAGCGTGTCACCGGAAAGCAACACGCCCAAGTCTGGAACGTAGAGGCACACGCCGCCAGGTGAGTGACCGGGCGTGTGGATCACCTCAACGCGCAGTCCCGCCACCTCAATGACATCACCGTCAAGCATCGTCGACGGGGTGCGATCGGGGTGCACGACTTCCCACAACATCAGGTCATCGGGGTGCAGCAGTAGTGGCGCTGACGTGACATCGGCCAAGTCGCCGGCAACTCCGATGTGATCGTTGTGCGCGTGAGTGCAGATGATCGCCGCCACCGCGCGATCACCTACTACATCGAGAATCGCGTCGGCGTTGTGTGCCGCATCGACAATCACCACTTCAGCGTCGTCGCCGACGATCCACACATTGTTCTCGACGTCCCACGTGCCGCCGTCGAGTGAGAACGTTCCACTTGTGACTATTCGCTCAACGCGCGCCATTAAAGGACGACCACACTGCGCAGTACGTCACCGTCATGCATCTTCTCGAATGCAGCCTCAACATCGTCGAGGCCGATTTCCTCGCTCACAAACTTGTCGAGCGGAAGTCGGCCCTGCAGGTAGAGATCGATCAGCATCGGGAAGTCGCGTGACGGAAGGCAGTCGCCATACCAACTCGACTTCAGTGATCCTCCGCGACCGAAGAAGTCGATGAGAGGAAGTTCAAGGCGCATGTCAGGGCTGGGCACACCCACCAGAACCACAGTGCCGGCGAGGTCGCGCGCGTAGAAGGCCTGCTCGTACGTTTCCGGGCGGCCGACCGCATCGATCACAACGTCAGCGCCGTTGCCGTCAGTGAGTTCCTGAATCGCTTCGACAGCATTGCGTTCACGCGAGTTGATCGTGTGCGTCGCACCGAATTCCTTGGCCCACTCGAGTTTGCGGTCGTCGACATCAACAGCAATGATGCGACTCGCACCGGCGAGACGTGCACCAGCAATTGCCGCATCGCCCACGCCACCGCAACCGATGACGGCAACCGAGTCACCGCGCGACACGTTGCCGGTGTTAATTGCAGCGCCGAGACCGGCCATCACTCCGCAGCCGAGCAGTCCGGCCACCTGCGGTGTGGCCGCGGGGTCGACCTTCGTGCACTGGCCTGCAGCCACGAGCGTCTTGTCTGCGAACGCGCCGATGCCGAGAGCGGGAGAAAGCGGCGTACCGTCTTCGAGGGTCATCGGTTGGTGCGCATTGTGAGTGCTGAAGCAGTACCACGGCCGGCCGCGC
>CAIYMF010000002.1 GCA_903927265.1 uncultured bacterium
CAAGCACGTTGGATTTACGTGGTTGGTGGTTTTGCGTCAGAGGCTCTCTCTAAGTACGTTTCTGTACAGTTGAGCCGAATGAGTGGCCGGGTCAGTGCCCTGAGAGGCGACCACACCGCGTCGATGTTGCTTGATATAACAAAGGATGACGCGCTGCTCGTATTTAGTTTTCCGCCCTACGCCGCACGGACTTTGCGGACAGTTACCGCCGCTAAGGATCAAGGAGCGTCGATTGTCGCAATCACCGATACTCCGGTAGCGCCGGTCGCTCAGCAAGTTGACGTGGTGTTGGCGACCAATGTTTCGGGTATCGGTTTGCAGAACTCGCTGATTGCTCCTATGGCGGTGGCCAATGCACTCCTCAATGCATTGGCGGAGCAAATGCCGGAGTCGACATCTCGCTACGATCAGATCTTCCGAATGATGAATGACTGGAATTCGTTCCTTCTGAACGATGACTATGAGTGAGTTGGTGCCTAAAACGTGATACCGACTGCCATACCGAAGTGGCTGAAAATATCACCCTTTGGGCAACCAACTAAAGGATGTCGGCGAATCACCGTACTCGTTGTGCCGTCGGATCCACGAAAGGCCATATCCGATGAGTGATCAAATTTCGCTTCGAAAGGCCGAGCACCTCGATCTGGCGCTACGAATGTCGGATGAGGTGAGTGGCTCAGCCGGGTGGTCAGACATTCACTTGGTCCATCAAGCGCTGCCGAGTATCGATGCCGACATGATTGACATCAGTACCATGATGTTAGGTCGCCACCTGTCTTTTCCACTCATCATCCCTGGCATGACTGGTGGGCATCCTGGTGCAGTTGAGGTCAATCGTCTATTGGCCAGTTCGGCCGAGAAATTTGGAGTCGCCATTGGTGTTGGTAGCCAAAGAGCTGCTTTGGAGTACCCCGAACTGACGAGGTCCTACGCCATCGTCCGTGAAGAAGCGCCCACTGCATTTGTGGTGGGGAATATTGGCATCAGTCAGCTGATTAGCTATCTCGACGAGGGGCTCATGGATCGACACGTGGAGACGCTGATCGAGATGATCGGTGCTGACGCACTCGCGGTTCATCTGAACTTTCTCGAAGAAGTAGTTCAGCCAGAAGGGCAGACGCGCGCCCGAGGTGCGTTGAACGCGTTGGCGGCTTTCGTCGAGGCGTCGCCCGTACCGGTCATCGCCAAGGAGACGGGAGGCGGACTATCAGTAGAGGTTGCTCGGACTTTGAGAGATATCGGAGTCTCCATGCTTGACGTCGGTGGGCGTGGCGGTACTTCCTTCGCGGCGATCGAGGCAGAGCGAAGCAGAGCCCGCGGAGATCACCGAAGGAGTGAACTAGGAGCAGCTCTCGCAACCTGGGGTATTCCGACGGCGGTCAGCGTTCGAGCGTGCTCCGACGTTCTGCCAACGATAGCGGTTGGGGGAGTGCGTTCTGGAGTCGACGCTGCGAAGTCGATCGCTCTTGGTGCAGTCGCCGCAGGAGTGGGTCGCCCACTGATGCAGTGCGCTACGCAGGGTGAAGACGCGGTACTTGATTGGCTCAGCGGTTTTCAACTTCAGTTGCGTAGTGCGATGTTCCTGGCCGGAGCCCACCAGGTGATGGACCTTGCGTCGACAACTCGGGTTGTCCTCGGAACGACCGGCGATTGGTTTCGTCAGCTCGGCCTCAGCTAAGCGTTTTCGGTACCGTCCTCGCGAGGTACTCCCATGCCATTGTGAGGTGGCGATCGGAACGCTCCCGCTTGCCTAACGCTTCTTCATCAGAACTTGGTTGAGCTCCGTCACCGGCGAGCAATGCTATCTGGCACGCTCGTTCAAGGTGGGTGGCGGCAGCTACGGCCTTGCCGAGGTCGGTGCCAACGGTGACGATACCGTGATGGGGAATGAGGACCGCGTTTCGCTCGCCGAGGCAGTGGGCGAGATCTTGTCCTAATTCAGGCGTTCGGATGAGGTCACCAGTCTTAAGAAATCGTGCAATGTCTGGTGGAACGAAATGGCACGCTTCATGGGAGAGAGCCAGGAGTGGTCGCCCGGTTGCAGCGAAGGCCAACGAGTACAAGGGGTGTGTATGCACAACCGCATTCACGTCTGGGCGCAACCTCATAATCTCTAGATGGATTGGGTGTTCGACGTGGCGACCAGCAGTACCTTCGATCACCTCACCCTCCCACGAGAGGAGAATTACATCACGTTCTTGAACCTCGCCAAAGCCGAGATTGCTTCCTTTGAGCCACAGTCCGCGGCCCTGCTGATCTCGAACTGACACGTGCCCCCAGAC
>CAIYMF010000003.1 GCA_903927265.1 uncultured bacterium
CACTGCCGAACCCGGCATATTCGAAATAGAAACCGACGTGCTGGCCTTTCCGACACTCACCTGTTGCGCAGAACCATCAGCGGCCAACCAGTTCGCCGACGACGCCACATGTGCCACCAGCGTGCACGTTCCAGCAGCAATGAACGACACCGCGCCCGTGCCCACGTTCACCGTGCACACACCGGTGGTTGAACTCGTCACCGACGTCACACCATCACTACTCGTCGTCAACGTCGGGGTGAACGAGCCATTCACCACTGCCGAACCCGGCATATTCGAAATAGAAACCGACGTGCTGGCCTGACCGACACTCACCTGCTGCGCTGAACCATCGGCGCCCGACCATGCGGGAGTCGGAGTCACTGAGGGTGTCAGAGCACACGTACCAATACTCACGAACGACACCAGCCCTGTGCCACCGTTCACCGTGCACACTCCCGGCGTTCCCGTGGCCAGCGTCATGCCGTCGCTATCGGTCGTGAATGTGGGGGTGAACGAGTCGCCCGGCAACGCCGAAGACGGCATGTTCGTGATGCTCACCGTTGGAGTCGCCTGTGACACCGTAAGCACGCCATCGACGTAGGCATCAGGTGCAAACACGTCGCCCACACCACCGGTGCAGTGCGTGGCATAGAGTCCCGCCGGTTGCACTCCGCTCAACGCAGACGTGAAGTGGGTGTCGCCCAGCGAGTACACCGCACACGTCGGCTCAGAAACCCACGTGCCCAAACTCCCTGCGTCCGGACTCGTGGCGTAGGTCACCGAGGCTGGCACAGCATCGCCCGCCAACACCACCGGTGAGGCAGCCGTCACCGTGGTGCCTGCGATCAGTCCGCCATCGTTGATGGTCCAGCTGTTAGTGCCGGTTAGGTAGTCATGCGCCGCTTGAGCTGCGCTGGTGTAACCCACCGGCACATCGAGGGTCGACAATGCGGATCGGCTTCCGGCTGAGGTAGCCCAACCGATGAGTGTGCTGTCGTAGTTCGCGGTCGACATCGCCGACCCCGAGAGCATCCCGCCATATTGGGGGTTGATCGGATCGAGGGACGATAGGTTCCAGCCTCCGAGTGACTGGTTGAAGTGTGACGCGCTGTCGAACAAACGGCTCATGTTGGTGACGAGTGAGGTGTCCCAGGCGGAGATGTCCTGATTGAATGCGGTCGCCCCGGCGAACATTCCGTACATGCTGGTGACTTTGCTGGTAGCCCAGCCGCCGATGGGCTGATTGAAGGCTGTGGCGCCGCTGAAGGTGCCGGACATACTGGTGACATTGCTGGTATCCCAGCCGCCGATGGGCTGGTTGAAGGCTGTGGCGGTGTTGAAGACGTTGTCCATACTGGTGACCTTGCTGGTATCCCAGCCGGAGATATCCGCATTAAACGCATGAGCGCCGCCGAACATGCCATACATCCGCTCGACCTTGCTGGTATCCCAACCGGAGATGTCCTGATTGAACTGTGGGTCGACGTTGAACATGTTGAACATGCTGAACACGTTGCTGACGTCCCAGCCCGAGATGTCCCCGTTGAACGATGTGTAGTCGAACATTTCGCTCATATTGGTGACCTTCGAGGTATCCCAGCCGCCAATATTCTGGTTGAACGAAGATGCGGATTTGAACATTTGGGAGACACTGGTCACGTTGGGCGGCAGGCTTGCCGGCACGGCACTGAGTTGGGTAGCACTCCTGAACGCGCCCCTCAGGCCCGTCAGGCCGAGGGTTCCCCACGATTCCAGACTCACCAGACTGCTGACACCCCTCCTGCTGCTGGCGGAGCCGAAATCGGTCAACTGAGTGCCTGAGATGCTCACGTGATACGTGCCGGCGGAGGTGTAGGTGTGGGTCGGGCACGGGTGTGTGGTGGGAGAACTGAAGGATGTCGGCGTGGTGCTGTCGCCCCAGTCGATCGTGAGGTCGGTAGCCGTGCCGCTGTTTGCATTGTTGGGGCAATTGCTGAGGTAGAAGCCCAGTGGGATAGCAACGACGGTGTTCGCAGCGGTGGTGGTGTAGGTCATCTGCATAGGCCGGTTGGTGCCCTGGCCCGCGTCGGTGATCACCCACGTATCGCCAGTCAAGGCTGAGCGTGAGAGGGCGCCGTCGGCGCTGTAGGTGCGACCCGAAGCCCCGAAAGTGACGCCGCTGTGGTGCGGCTGACGGGCCCAGCCAAGGAGAGTGGCGTCGTAGTTGTCCTGTGCGGTGGCCACATCGGCCGGCACGGTCAGCGCGCTTGCGGTGCCGTCGAGCATGCCAGTCATGTCGCTCACCTGACTGATATCCCACCCGCCAAGGCCCTGGTCGAAGTTGCTGGCTCCATCGAACATGTGGCTCAGGTCAGAGACGTTTGGCGGCAGGGTGGAAGGCACCGAGGTCAGCGCCGTGGCACCACGAAATGCGCCGCTCAGGCTGGTCAGCCCGAGAGTTCCCCACGAAGTGACGGCGGTGATCAGTCCCGCACCTGTGGTATCGGACGATGAATTTCCCAGTGAGGTCAACTGAGTGCCGCTGATAGTCACGGTGTACGTGTCGCCCGAACCGTAGTAGTGCGTTACCAATCCCGACGAGTTAATGCCTGAACTTGAAGTTCCGTCTCCCCAGTTGATGGTGACTGCTGACACTGAGCCGCCGAGCGTGAGACCCAACTCGACGTCACCGGGCTCGGTCACCGTCATCGTCAGAGGTGCATTCGCGCCCTGGCCCTCGTCGGTGATGCTCCACCCGTCACCGGTGAGCACCGCTCGCGACGGTGCGCCGTCAGCGCTGTAGTGCCGGCCCGTCGCGCCCAGCGTGACATTGCTTTGATGCGATTGCCGGGCCCAGCCAATGAGGGTTGCGTCGTAGTTGGCCTGCGACAGGCCACTCGAATTCAGCATGATGCTCATGCCGGTGACCTGGCCGATGTTCCACTCACCCAACGACTGGTTGAAGGCAGTTGCAGAGATGAACATCTGGTTCATGTCGGTGACGGCGCTGGTATCCCACGCGGCCAATGACTGGTTGAAGGTGCTCGCTCCCGCGAACATGCTGCCCATCGAGGTGACGGCACCGGTCTTCCATGTGCCAATCGGCTGGTTGAAGGCACCGGCGCCAGCGAACATCGCGTAGGTGCTCGTCACCTTGGTCGTGTTCCATCTGCTGATGTCCTGATTGAAGTCCCCGGCATAGTTGAACATGTTGCTCATGTCGGTAACCGAGGCGGTATCCCACGCGCCGATCGGCTGGTTGAACAACGACGCGCTATAGAACATGCCGATCGTGCTCGTCACGCGTGACGTGTCCCACGCGCCGATTGGCTGGTTAAACAACGATGCGTTGTAGAACGTGGCCATCATGCTCGTGACATGACTGGTGTCCCAGCCCCCGATCGGGGCGTTGAAGGCCGAGGCGCCGAAGAAAGTGGCGGTGAGGTCGGTAACACCCACCGGCAGGTACGAAGGAACCTTCGTGAGATGAGACGCCCCGGCGAACGCTCCTCCCAGATTGGTAATGCCGAGGGTGCCCCAGGACGACACCGCGGTAATCGTGTCGGACCCGGTGTAGGTGTAGGGGAGCGCGGCCTTACCAAAGTGGGTGAGCGCAGTACCCGAGATCGCCACCACATACGTACCCGCGTTGGCATACGTGTGCGGCACTAGACCTGCGCTACCGATGCCCGTGTCTGACTGCCCATCACCCCAGTTGACGGTGATATCAGTCACCGTTCCGTACAGGGGTAGGTCGACCTCAGTGGAGTCGGCCGACGTGTGCACCGTCAGCACCATCGCACCAGCTGGAATCGTTGTCGCCGAAGCTGGCGTCACTCCCGCCGCGACCACGCCCGCAGCCAGCAGTGTTACCGCTGCCGCACCCGCCACCAACCGACGCACGCCACTAAACCGACCCATGTGCCTACTCCTGACCATCACGTGCTCGGACAATTCCTGAGACTTACTTGCTCTGCGTGAACGCCTTTTTGGTCACCGGGCCGTAACCCGAGGCGTTCTTGGCCTGGATCTCCACCCGATACTTCGTACCCGTGACTCGGCCGGTCACCGACGCCGACCGCGCACTGGCCGGCAGCGTCGACCACACCGAACACGAGCCACCCACCGTGCACCAGCGCACTTGGTAACCGGTCACGGCACCCGAATTGGTGTACTGCGGCGCCGTCCACGTCACCGTCGCTTTGTGAGCGACCAAGGTCGAAACCACCAACGAACGAGGAGCCGTCGGTGCACCCGCAATCACCGCAACCGACTTCGCCGTCGTGCTCGACTTGCTACCTCGGTTCGTCGCCTTCACCGTGAACGTGTACGCCTTCCCGTTCGTCAGTCCCAGCACCGTGCACGTCAGTGGCTTGGCTGGCGTCGTCAGAGTCCACGAACACGACTTAAACACCGAACCCACCTTCGGCGACGCCGTCACCTTGTACTCCTTGATCGCAGCACCACCAGTCGACGACGGAGCCACCCACGACACCACCACCGACTTATTACGCGGCGAACCAGACACCGACCGCGCCACCGACGGAGCTGTCACCACCACCGGCGCCGCAGAAACGCTCACCTGCTGCGCTGAACCATCGGCGGCCAACCAGTTCGCCGATGCCGCCACATGTGCCACCAACGTGCACGTGCCAGCAGCAATGAACGACACCGCGCCGGTACCCACGTTCACCGTGCACACACCCGTGGTCGAACTCGTCACCGACTTCACGCCATCACTACTCGTCGTCAACGTCGGCGTGAACGAGCCATTCACCACTGCCGAACCCGGCATATTCGAAATCGAAACCGATGTGCTGGCCTTCGCAACACTCACCTGCTGCGCTGAACCATCGGCCATCTCGTACGTAGCTGATGCCGCCACGTGCGCTACCAACGTGCACGTGCCAGCAGCAATGAACGACACCGCGCCCGAGCCCACGTTCACCGTGCACACGTTCGTGTCCGAACTCGTCACCGACGTGACACCATCACTGGTCGTCGTCAACGTCGGCGTGAACGAGTCGCCCACCACCGCCGAAGCCGGCAGGTTCGAAATCGAAACCGACGTGCTGGCCTTCGCAACACTCACCTGCTGCACCTGCCCATCCCCCTTCAGCCAGTTCGCCGATACCGCCACATGTGCTTTCAGCGGGCACGTGCCAGCACCAATGAACGACACCAGTCCGGTGGCCGCGTCCACCGTGCACACGTTCGTGTCCGAACTCGTTACCGACGTGACACCATCACTACTCGTCGTCAACGTCGGCGTGAACGAGTCACCCACTACGGGGGATGTGGGTATGTTGTTGATCGCTACCGTTGGGGTCGCCTTCGTCACGTCAAGGTCCGCAGTTGCGGTCTGCACGAATGAGTACCCGTCGGCCTTCCCGCCCGCGCAGGAGATCGTGAACGTCGAGCCCTTCGCCGCACCCACGTTGTAGCCACTCGTGCACGTGGGCGCGGTGTAGTTCGTCGACGGGGTCAGCGGCGACAGCGTGAACGTGTACTCAGGCGCCGAGTCGTTGTAGGCCACGGACTTGGCGTCGGGGGTCACCGTGATCGCCGGCACCTCCACCGCGCCAATCTCACAACCCGCGCCCTGCGGACGCGACTGGCCGCGCTGATCGGTGGTGATCGCCGCAGGAGTTCCCGCCTGATCGGTACAGAATTCCGGCGGGATCACGTCCAATACCGGCGAATCACCCAACGGCATCAACGTGTCAGTCGGCCCACCATTGTTTTGCAACGGCCCGAGATTGACATCCACCGGCGAACCATCAGCGTCGAACACCGAATGGTTATCCGTCGACAGGCCGCACGAGTTGTAAACCTCGCTGTTCGCTGAGTCCGACGACACGTTGTAGCCGGAGTCGGTCACCGATCCGCCAGACAACGTGCCACACGTACCGCCAGTCGCCGCATAATTGTCCGACAGCACAGTCGAGCGCAGCGACAGACTGCCTCCGTTGTACGTCAATACTCCGCCGCCATAACCGTCGTGCCCAGAGTTGCCCGCAATTGTTGACTCTGTCACCGTGACCACACCGCCGCCTTGGGTCATCACACCGCCCCCGCTGTACCGGCCGGAATTACCAGTAATCGTTGAGTTCACGATTGTCACGGCCGGCGCCGCGGCTGACGGGTACTTCACCACCATCACGCCACCGCCCCACTGACTGGCGCTGTTGCCGGACACCACCGAGTTCGTCAGCGTCAGGTCTCCACTCGTCGTGACACCGCCACCGTCATGAGCAGACCCACCCGTTAGCGACACACCATCAATGAACGCAGTCGCCCCCTGCGCCACCTGAACGTTGCCACCAGAAGGGGCGAATTGCTCGCCCCCATGGCCATGCGCGATCCCCAGTCCGCTCAGCCGCACTGTCGACCCCGCCGCGAACGAGAACGGTCGAAACTTGTCGTCGCCGCTGACCGTCAGCACTCGCGCCCCCGGCCCCACAATATTCACCGCACCCGTAATCGCCGGCAAGTCGCTGGCCAGCACGATCGGGTCAGTCACCGACGGGTCGAAGGTGATCACGTCCGGGAGGGTAGCGTCGACATTTCCCGTGTCGTTGGCGGCTGTGATCGCCTCCCGCAGCGATCCAGCCCCGGAATCGGAGGCTGAGGTCACAATCATTGACTTTGCCCACTCAATCACGAGCGAGCCAGAAGAGTCCCTATTGCTAACCAACGCGGACACATCCGCGGGATACCCGGGCGCCGAGGTCGAGACCGTTGCCCCACCCGCGTCGGAGCCCCCCACCCATCCAAAAGAAGTGCAGCCCAAGAAGATGCAAATCTGCTGATCATGGGCGTTACCACCATTCGGGGCACTCACACTGATGCGACCACCGGCAACGGTTGTGGCAGATTCAGAAACAGCCGCGACATGCACGCTCAATTGGTCCTGACCCTGCACTTGCTGGTACGTCGTGATCGAACGACCCCGACCGCCGTAGTAGTACTGAGTACTGGAGCAGATAATGCCGCCGAAAAAGCCGTAGTCGACGCAATTCAGACGCTCCACGTGCGTCGCTCCCCCAGCCCCTACCGCACTGATTCGCACAGCTGTCACTCCGTCGGGGACAGTAAAGGTGAAGTCACCAGGTGTAGAGAACGTCTGGGAACTGACGGCAGCCGCCGATACTGGCGTGACTCCCGCCGCCACCACGCCCGCAGCCAGCAGTGTTACTGCTGCCGCACCCGCCACGAACCGACGCACACCACTGAACCGACTCACGTGCCTACTCCTCGCTCACACACCCCCGCAGGGGGTTAGGCGCCGGCGAGCACTCGGGACCCGCCGGCACAGCGAGACCGCGCGTTCACTCCGCGTCGGAAGGAACGACATTCACACTGGTGCAGGCACTATAAGCACAAGGTCCCGCTCAACAAGGACCAACGTCCCGAAAGAGGGCATAGCATCACGAAGAGCAACAATTCACTCACTGTGTGTGAGTGCGCTGTCAGATCGCAGGCAGTGCGGCAATCTTGCGCGTGATGTACGGCGAGAACCAGCCTGCGTACTTCTCGTGCAGATCGGCTCGACGCCAATCAGACCCCGTCACCACACCGCGACAGGTCAGCTCGGCGCAGAGACACTCGAACTCGTCGTAGTCCGAGCAATCGCACGTCGCGTAGTCGAAGGTGAGTTCTTCGCCGATTTCGATGTCGCGCATTGCCACGAGCAATTGTGCGCCCACCAAGCCGCACGACGGTTCGCACGAGTGGTTCAGCATGTCGCCGGGCTCAGGGGTTTCACCGGAAATGAGGTAGAGGTCTTCATCGATCTGAATCGACCGCGATTGACGATCGTGATCGAAGGTGTGCAACTCAGCGAGCGTCACGATGTGCCCGCCGAAAGCAGCAACTGACTCGCCTGCACGAATGGGTTCAAGGGCGAATGATCCCCAGCCCTTGCCACCAGCGGGAGTGGCGACGGCCTTCGGTGTCAGCCAGTTGTAGTCCACATCCACTCCATTCACTGCACGATGATGATGGGTACCGCCTCGGGCACAGGTCCAACAGATTCCCACATACTTCGGTGCCGTACAAATCGCGTTTCCCCATTGGAAACTGTTGGCCAGCAACTGAATCGGCGTTCAACAATCGACGTTGATCGTGACCGCGCACCCCGCGCACCGAGCGGTCACTGCGAACGCGAGGCGGTCGATGACAGGATGGGCGCATGAACGACGAAGATCAGGCCCCCATCGACGCTTCACGCGTGCTCGTGCTCGGACCCGACGGACAGCCGATCGGCGCCCTCGAGCCACATGAGCCGGTCGAGGGCGACGGCCCGCGCGTGCTCACCGATCTTGTCGAACAGCCCGCCAAGGTGATGCGCATCGGCAGCATGATCAAGCAGCTGCTCGAGGAAGTGAAGTCGGCACCGCTCGACGAACGGGCGCGCGCGCGGTTGAAGGAAATCCACGCGCGGTCGGTGGCCGAACTTGAAGCCGGTCTCGCCCCCGAGCTCGTCGACGAGTTGCGGCGCCTCTCCCTTCCGTTCACCGACGATTCAACGCCCAGCGATGCCGAACTGCGCATCGCGCAGGCCCAACTTGTCGGTTGGCTCGAGGGCTTGTTCCACGGAATTCAAACCGCACTTTTCGCGCAACAAATGGCGGCGCGCGCACAACTGGAAGAAATGCGCCGCGGAGCCATCGGACCAGGTCCTGGTCCCGATGTCACCGGCGAACCACCCCACATCGGCGGAGGGCAATACCTGTGATTGACGTCAACGTTCTGCGCGATACACCCGACATCGTGCGCGCCTCGGCCACGGCTCGCGGTGAAGATCCCGCGCTCGTCGACGAGGTACTTGCTGCCGACACCGCGCGGCGTCAGGCACTCGTTGCATTCGAAACACAACGCGCTGAGCAGAAGACACTCGGCAAGCAGGTCGCATCGGCCGCTGGTGACGAGAAGTCCGCGCTGCTCGCGCGCACCAAGGAACTGTCAACTTCCGTGAAAGAAGCCGAGGCAACCGTGCGCGAAGCCGACGAGCGCTTCAACACCGCGCTACTTGGGCTTTCGAACGTCGTCGATCCCGCTGCTCCAGTTGGGGGTGAAGACGACTACACCGTGCTTGAGCACATCGGAACTCCGCGCGACTTTGCGGCCGAAGGATTCGCGCCGCGCGATCACCTTGAACTTGGCGAACTACTCGGTGCCATCGATGTCGAACGTGGTGCCAAGGTCAGTGGCTCGCGCTTCTACTACCTCACCGGACCCGGCGCGCTGCTCGAGTTCGCACTCGTCAACCTCGCAATGGCGCAGGCCGTGGGCAACGGGTTCACGCCGATCATTCCGCCGGCGCTCGTGAAGCCCGCCGCGATGGAAGGCACCGGCTTCCTCGGTCAAGCCGCTGAGAATGTGTACCGGCTCGAAGCTGACGACATGTACTTGGTCGGAACCGCAGAGGTTCCGCTTGCCGCATTCCATATGGACGAGATCCTCGACCAGGCGTCACTTCCTTTGCGCTACGCAGGCTTCTCACCGTGCTTCCGACGCGAAGCCGGATCGCACGGCAAGGACACCCGCGGCATCGTGCGCGTGCACTGGTTCGACAAGGTCGAGATGTTCAGTTACTGCGACCCCGCCGATTCATACGACGAGCACAAGCGGCTCCTCGGCTGGGAGCGTCAGTTCCTCGACGCCATCGAAGTTCCGTATCGCATCATCGACGTCGCCACGGGCGACCTCGGTTCCAGTGCCGCCCGCAAGTTCGACTGCGAGGCGTGGATTCCGACCCAGGATCGCTACCGCGAAGTGACGTCAACGTCGAACTGCACCGAGTTCCAGTCACGCCGACTGCGTATTCGCATGCGCGGCGCCGACGGTACTCCCACGCCGGTTGCCACCCTCAACGGAACGCTGGTGGCGATTCCGCGCATTATCGTGGCGATTCTCGAAAACCACCAGCAGCCCGACGGTTCGGTCAAGGTTCCCGCAGCGCTGCGCCCCTACCTCGGCATGGACGTCATCGCCCCGAAGTAGGCGCGACCTTTCCGACGTGGGTGAGATCCTCACACGCCGAGACCCCACCCCAGCGCTACTTCAGGTGACCTGAAGTGACGCCGGAGTGGGGTCTCGATGCCTATGAACCTCTACACAACAGGAATCGTGGCAAGACCCGCAGCGAATCGCTCTTCGCTCACGGCCTCGTCTTCCATGCGGCCATTGAGGTAGGCGTCGTACGCAGCAAGGTCGAAGTGACCGTGGCCGCACAGTGCGGTGAGGATGACGGTCTCCTCGCCGGTCTCCTTGGCCTTGAGCGCTTCACGTACTGCCAGTGCCAGTGCGTGCGTGGGCTCAGGCGCCGGAACGATGCCCTCGGTACGCGCGAACTGAACAGCGGCCGCGAAGCACTCGGTCTGCGGAACTGCCTGAGCTTCCATCAGTCCGAGTTCGTACACGTGCGAGATCAGCGGTGCCATGCCGTGGTAGCGAAGACCACCCGCGTGAATGGGGTCGGGCACGAAGTCGTGGCCCAGCGTGTGCATCTTCATCAGCGGAGTCATACCCGCCGTGTCGCCGAAGTCGTACGCGTACACGCCGTGTGTGAGCGAGGGGCATGACGCAGGCTCGGCCGCGAGGATGCGCGGGTTGATCTTGCCCGCCATCTTCTCGCGCAAGAACGGGAATGACAGACCGGCGAAGTTCGATCCTCCACCGGTGCAGCCCACGATCAACGTGGGATCGTCACCCGCCATGGCCATCTGCTTGAGGGCCTCTTCACCGATGATCGTCTGGTGCAGCAGCACGTGGTTGAGCACCGAACCGAGCGCGTATCGCACGGTGGGGTCAGACACAGCGGCTTCCACAGCTTCGGAGATCGCAATGCCGAGTGATCCGCTTTGGTTGGCGGGGTTCGCACCGAGCATGCGGCCGGCGTTGGTGAGATCGGAAGGCGAGCGGTGTACTTCGCCACCGAAGGCCTCGATCATCAGACGGCGGTAGGGCTTGGCGTCGTATGACGCACCGACCTGCCACACCTCACACTCAAGTCCGAACAGCGCACACGCGAACGCAAGGGCCGTGCCCCACTGACCGGCACCGGTCTCGGTGGTCAGCTTGCTGATTCCTTCAACCGCGTTGTAGTACGCCTGAGGAACTGAGGTGTTGGTCTTGTGCGATCCGGCGGGTGAGACGCCTTCGTACTTGTAGTAAATGCGCGCGGGGGTGTCGAGTGCCTTCTCCAAACGGTGGGCCCGCATCAGGGGTGAGGGCCTCCACTGGCGGTAGATGTCTTGCACCGCGCCAGGAATCTCGATGTAGCGATCCTGCGATACCTCTTGCATGATCAGCGCCATCGGGAACAGCGGCATCAAGTCTTCCGGGCCCACCGGCTCGTGCGTACCGGGGTGAAGCGGCGGCGGCGGGGGCTCTGGTAGGTCGGGGATGATGTTGTACCACGCCGTTGGCATCTGGCTTTCGTCCAGCAGGAACTTGTGCTGACGCACGGTCTCGTCAACGGCCATGGGTGACTCCTCGCAGTGCTCGAACGGAAACCGGCGGGGGAATCCTCCGGTTGGGGTAGGTGCAAACTACTCCCCACATGGACTAAACGCGAGCGATTCGGGCAGGCCGGCGCTGTAGTGTCCCTAGCAATGACCGTTGCGGGGACGAAGCCCATCCACCGAAAGGGCGACACCATGACCGACACCACCCCGAAGACTGACAGAACTCACCGCGGCGTGGGAAAGCTCGTTGACACCGTCATCGGGTCACCCTTTGCCGGCATCCTGCCGTGGATCGTCATGTCGCTCTTTTCCGGCCCGGGTCGGTTCGAAGTTTCAGTTGCCATCGCATTTGGGCTTTCCTTGGCTTTCGTCCTCATTACCCACCGGCACGGTGGTCGCCTCAAGCCAATGGAAGTGTTCGACCTCGTGTTCTTCGCCCTGTTCTTCATTCTCGGCTACTTCGTCGGCCACAGCGGCCGCACGTGGCTCGAGAACTGGGGCGGAGAAATTAGCAATATCGTTCTGATGACGTTCGTGTTGATCACCATTGTGGTGAAGCAGCCCTTCACCATGCCGTACGCCAAGGAGTCGACCGATCCTCAGTTCTGGGACACCCCGGCATTTCGACACATCAACTACGTCATCTCCTGGGTGTGGTTCCTTTCCTTCGCCATCCAAACCGCCATGGGCTACTACGCCGGCGCAATCTTGGGCGATAGCAACGAGTTCTGGTGGGGATGGGCACTTCCCTTCGCACCGATGATTGCCGCCATCGTCTTCACTGAGGTTTACCCCGACTACGTGCGCGGCAAGGCTCGAGGGGAAAACCCGTCGGCGGTCGGCTTCTTCGAATGGATCGCACCCTTTGCATTGGTTTGTGGAGCAGCCGGGCTCATCACCGACAGCATCGGTACCACTCTGGGAGTCATCCTCATCGTCGGTGGTGCGGTGGTATCGGGAGCGCTCAACCGACGGGGCAAGGCACGCAAGGCCACAACAGCCTGACGTGCACGGCGTCACACTGCCTCGCTAGCGTAGAAGTGTGACGGCAATCGAGGTTCCCAGCGGCATTCGACTGTTTGCCACCGATCTTGACGGAACCCTGCTGCTTCCCGACGGCTCGATCGGCCAGCGCACGCGCGAGGCCATCGACGCCCTGATCGAGCGAGGCATCGTGGTCGTCTTCGTCACCGGCCGTCCACCGCGTTGGATTCGCCCGATCGCCGAGATGACCGGCCACCACGGCACTGCCATCGGAGCCAACGGCGCACTCGTGATCGATATGGAAGCCGAGATCATCCGCCGCGTGCATTCCATCGACTCGGTCAGTGCGCGCGCAACGGCCGACCGCCTGCGCGCCGTGACACCCGACATCACGTTCGCCGTCGAGTACGCCCAAGAAGGCCTCGGCCTCGAAGGTTCCTCCTTCGCACTCGGCAGCGGTTATGTTGCGCGCTGGGAAGTACCCCGCGGCACGCAAGTGCTCGAACCCGACGTGCTCTTCGCGCGCCCTGGTATCACCAAGCTGCTGGCCCGCCCGCACGGCAACCACGGCCACGACGCCGACACCTTGCTCGACGCCGCCGACCGCGCGGTCGCCGACCTCGTTGAAGTCACGCATTCCAATGCCGATGACGTGCTGCTCGAAATGAGCGCCCTCGGCGTTACCAAGGGTTCGACCTTGCGCGAAGTCGCAGCCGAACTCGGAATCGACGCGCACGAGGTAGTCGCAGCCGGCGACATGCCCAACGACGCATCGATGCTGACGTGGGCGGATACTTCGTTCGCCGTCGAAGGTGCGCACCCCGCTGCGCGCGCGGCAGCCAAGTCCAGCATCGGTTCCAACGCCGACGAAGCGGTCGCCGCTGTGATGGAAGCGGTCCTCAGCACATAAGGCTCTTCCTTCGACTGTGCTCTAGGGTCGATTTCATGCCCTCTGATTCCGAACTCGTTGAACTCGAAGCCCGCCGCGAGCAATTGCGCGAGCAGTACCTGACGCCCACTGTCGATCGCCCCGCCAGCAACGGCCGCGGAATCCACCACGCCGCCTTGATCTGTTCTGACGTGGAACAAACGATCGCCTTCTACCAAGGCCTGCTCGGATTTCCACTCGTCGAACTGGTTGAGAATCGCGACTACGCCGGCTCATCGCACCTGTTCTTCGACGTAGGTAACCGCACCCTGCTCGGCTTCTTCGACTTTCCGGGCCTCGGCCTCGAACCAGGCATCGAAGCCATCGGTGGAGTGCAGCACATCGCAATCTCCATCGAGCGCTCGACCTGGGTAAGGCTGCAGGCCCGACTTCAGGAAGCAGGTGTCGCGTACGTCGGACCCGACCAGGGCATCCCCGAGTCGATGTACCTGCGCGACCCCGACGGAATCGGCATCGAGCTACTCAGCGATCCGCTGATGTACTTCGGCGGCCACCAGCTCGACGAGTGAGCTCCCGTCCTTCCGATCAGTCCCCCGCCTCGCCCCCCGCTCGCCCCCCGCTCGCCCTACCCTCCCGCCGGCATCTTTGGTCAATCGGTGACCGTCTAGGGATTCTTTGGTCAATAGGTGACCATGAGCCGGGCAAGAGCCGGGCAAGAGCCGGGCGAGGGAAGGGGATCACCCCCCGTCGTAGACAGAGGCAATTGGCTTACCACGGTTAGTCCGCAGAGAACGGCCCAGGCATACCGCCTGGGCCGTTCGCAATAGCGCCACATTTCCGCAATTCGGGAATTGAACCCCCACTCAGGGGACAAGTCCCCTCGTAGCTTTCGTGATCCACGTCACATCAGGCGTGAATGGTGCTGGGCCAATGTCACCCATTCGTCCTAACCTCGAACTCGTGCCCGTTACCTACACGTGATCCTCACGTGTGCGGGCGCACCGCCGAACCTCATGCAGGACCGGGGACCCACAGCACGACCGTCCCGGGGCGAATCTGAGGGAGGGCTCGCAGAGATGCGAGTGACCTTCAGTAGGGCAGCACCTTCTGAGCCCGAGCCCGTCAGCTAACCCGGTAGGCGGTTCCAGGAGGAACCTGTGCTGTCCACCCGCAGCAAGCGCACGCTTGCTACCACGATTATCGGAATGGCTCTGGTCGCCGGCCTCATCGGCGTTCCGGCTGCCCACTCCGCGAATCTTCCCCCCGCCAACCCGGCTGCCGCCGTCGCCGTCGACAGTGCCGCAAATTTCACTGCCGAGCGAATCGCCACCGCCGATATCCACCGCGAAGCTGCGGTCGCCCAGACTCAGGTCGCCGCGGCTACCGTCAAGGCCAAAGCAGCGCAGGCGCGCAAGGCCGTCGCTGTGCGCACCGCTGCCATGCGCACTAAGGCCGTCTCAATCGCACTGAGCCGTCAAGGCATGTCGTACTCGGCCGGATCGGCCGGACCCACGCGATTCGACTGCTCGGGCTTCACCAGTTACGTGTGGCGTACCGCTGGTAAGACCATCGAGCGCACCTCATGGGACCAGTTCGCGACTCTCAAGCCAGTGTCGCGCGCCAAGGCCAAGCCAGGTGACCTCGTATTCTTCTTCGGCAACGGAGCGCACCACGCGGCCTTCTACCTCGGCCACGGCAAGATGATTCACGCCGCCAACTACGGCTCGGGCGTCATCATTTCCAACGTCGACGACCCCTGGTACGGCGAGCGCATCTCAGGATTCCGCTCCGTCGTCTAACTCCAGCACTCACCAACCGGTCGGTCCCTCACGGGACCGGCCGGTTGTGTCATTGGAACGAAGCGGTCCTAGGCGACGACATCTTCGTCGCACGCTACACAGATCGTGACGTGCGCTTCGGGATTCCAGAACACTTCCTCGCCCTCGGCGAGAGCGCGGTGACACACGCTGCAGGTACCGGTATGAGCGAGCAGGATGCGCTCGTGCAGATCACGGTCGACGTGACCGTGATTGCGCACGTGCACGCCGCCGTCACGGAAGGCCCACGCCATCAGGATCAAGCCAGCGATGACAATGGCAGCGAGGATGATGAGGGGTCGCCAAGCCTGTAACCCTGCTCCGAACAGTTGCTGGCGCGGCCACGCGAGGTTGATGGCCAGCGCCGCCAGCACCACCACGCCGACGACCGTCACTGGTCCGAGCCAGCGCCCCGTCGACCACGAGCCGGTTTGCCAGGTGCCCCGTCGAAGGGCAACGAGAAGTCCCACCAAAGTCACAATAAATGCGAGTAGGAATGCCAGCCCTGATGCCCCACCGAGCACGAAAGCCGTGAAGTCTGGAGCGATCAGAATCAGCACGAACGTGGCGATGCCAATCAGGGTGAGGGCGCGCATCGGCATCCGATTGCGGCTGGTGAGACCCACGAGCCAGTGGTGGCACGGTACCTCGCGATCGCGAGCCATGGTCCACAACGTGCGTGATGCTGCGAGCTGGCACACGGCGATGGCCACGAAGGTAGCGATGATCTGCAGGGCGGCAAAAGGTCGCGCTGAGCCCTCGCCGAGCGCCGACTGCATGACGGTGCCAATCGCGGCGGCATAGGGGTTCTGGGTCATCGACGTCGACACCGACGACGCGGCGGGGACGGCTAGCGCCAGCGCAATCATCGAGTACAGCACCAGGGCACCGCCCACAATGAGCGCCCACACCATCGCCCGCCTCACGTTGACACGGGGTTCGCGGATCTCCTCAGCGACGTCAGCCGGGAGTTCGAATCCGCGCATGGTGTTGGCGGTGGCCCACGCCAGTGCGAT
Organism: uncultured bacterium; assembly: GCA_903927265.1. Classification (GTDB taxonomy): domain Bacteria; phylum Actinomycetota; class Actinomycetes; order S36-B12; family CAIYMF01; genus CAIYMF01. Next base: position 16,142 of record CAIYMF010000003.1, read on the forward strand.
CAGGAAGGGACCGACCAGCCAGTTCCAGTCCAGACTCCCTCCGAGGGGGGCCTGGAAGAGATCGAAGAATCCGCGCTGCGCGTGGCCCAGCAACAGGGTCGAGTACACGGCGCAGGCGATCACAGAGATCGCGACACACACAACCAACAGCACGCTCAGAACTCGACGGCCCAGACCGTTGACGATTGTGGACACCGCGATGACCACGAGCGCCGCACCTGCACCTTGGAGCCAGGTGGGAGCGGAGGCACCCACCAGGAAGAGCAACCTCTGGGCGTCAAAGTAGGCCAGCAGTCCCATGTAGAGCACGTAGGTGCAGAGATAGAGCCAACCGGTCATGAGACCTACGCGGGCACCGAGCAACTGCCGTGACCAGGCGGCTACGGAACCTTCAAGCGGCCAACGCGAGGCAAGGGCCCCGAACACCGCGGTCACGACGAGCATGACCACGAGGATCAACAGGGCAGCAAGCCAACCCGCGAGTCCGGCGGCCGCGATCATCAACGGCACGTTAGTGAACGAACCCAACGGACGTATCACCGAGAACGCCAGCGCGGATGCTCCCCCCAGGGAGAAGCCGTGTCGCATCGAGCGCACATCGGCCACGGCAGTCCCGTCGGGCTCAGCCTGGGTGTTCGGAACGGTCACGTTGCCAACTTTTCGCATCGGTAGTGTCACCGGACACTACCGCTGAATTCCGAATTCCGGCGCCATGCTCCGTGAGCGGGAGGGACTTTCGCCTCTGAGGAATACCCCGGGGGGGTATATCGTTGGAACAGGCGAAAGGAGCCCCCATGGCCCACGAGCATCCCGGGTACAGCGCCGACAAAGACGCCGTGCTCAGCCGTCTGCGTCGAATCGAAGGTCAAGTGCGCGGACTTCAACGCATGGTCGAGTCCGACACCTATTGCATCGACGTGCTGACTCAAGTGTCGGCCGCAACGCGCGCTCTTGAGGGCGTCGCATTGCTGTTGCTTGAAGACCACCTCTCTCACTGCGTTGCCGATGCGGCACGTCGTGGGGGACCCGAAGCCGACGAAAAGATGCACGAGGCCATCACCGCTGTCGGTCGCCTCGTGAAGCGATAACACCTACCTACACAGACTGAGGAGCACCATGAGCATCACTGTTGAAGTCAAGGTTGTCGGGATGACCTGCGGACACTGCGTGAACGCTGTCACCGAAGAGGTGTCAGCCGTCGCCGGAGTCGATTCCGTGAATGTCGACCTCGAAAGCGGTCAGGTCACGATCACCAGCGAGACCTCGCTCGATCTCGACGAGGTTGAGGCCGCGATCGCCGAAGCTGGCTACTCAGTGGCCTAAGCCACCGCACCCTTCGCACGCACTGCAACGAAACGAGGCCACATGGATACCGCCACCGATCTGTCAATCGATCTGACAGTGACCGGGATGACCTGCACCTCGTGCTCGGCTCGCGTCGAACGCCGACTCAACAAGATGCCCGGCGTGCACGCCTCCGTCAACTACGCCACCGCTACCGCGCATGTTGAGCACGACCCGACGGTGTCAGTCGACGAACTCGTTTACGCCATCGAGGCCACGGGCTACCGGGCCATCGCTCCCACTGAGTCACACGGTGAGGTCGTCGACGAAATCGAGCGCACTGAAGAGCGTTCCATCCGCCTTCGACTGTTCGTGTCAGCCGTGCTCGCCGTTCCCGTGCTGCTGCTCTCGATGGTTCCGCCGTTGCAGTTTCCTTACTGGCAGTGGGTTGCCTTCGCTCTCGCCACTCCGGTGGTGTGGTGGGGGGCGTGGCCCTTCCATCGCGCTGCCTGGCTCAACGCACGACACCGCGCGGCCACCATGGACACACTCATCAGCCTCGGCGTTCTCGCAGCGTGGCTGTGGAGTACGTGGGCATTGTTCCTTGGCGGCGCCGGCGGTGCCGACTACACAATGTCGATGGAATGGTTCGTGCCACACGGCTCAATGGATGACACCGCCGCCATGCCGCACCTCTACCTTGAGGTTGCGGCCACCGTTCCCGTCTTCATTCTTGCCGGGCGCTGGTTCGAAGTGCGTGCCAAGCGCAATGGCAGCGCAGCACTGCGTGCGCTGCTCGCCATGGGTGCTAAGGATGCGATGCTGCTCGACGGCGCAGATTCGGAAACCGGTGAAGGCGGGCGCGAAGTTGCAGTCACTGCTTCAGCACTGCGCGTCGACGACGTGTTTGTGGTGCGCCCTGGTGAAACCATCGCAACCGACGGTGTCGTACTGACCGGCTCGGGTGCCGTCGACGAATCGATGCTCACGGGCGAGTCCGTTCCGATTGAGGTAGTGCCAGGTTCGGCCGTCACCGGAGCCACCGTCAACGTCAGTGGTCGCCTCGTCGTTCGTGCCACTCGAGTTGGTGCCGATACCCGTCTGGCTCAGATGGGCCGACTGATCACCGCTGCACAAAACGGCAAGGCGCCGGTGCAGCGGTTGGCTGACCGCATCTCTGCGGTATTCGTTCCAATCGTCATTGGCCTGTCGCTGCTGACGCTAGCCGGTTGGTGGATCGTCACGGGTGACGTGCAGTCGGCATTCACGGCCGCTGTGGCCGTGCTGATCATCGCCTGCCCCTGCGCACTGGGTCTGGCGACACCTACAGCGCTACTCGTCGGAACCGGTCGTGGTGCGCAACTGGGCATCGTCATTCGGGGCCCCGAGGTTCTCGAAGACACACGCCGCGTCGACACCATCGCGCTCGACAAGACCGGCACGATCACGAGCGGTCAGATGCAACTCGTTGATGTCACGGCAGTCGGTGACGAGGCATCGGTGCTCTCACTGGTGGCAGCGCTCGAGCACGCTTCCGAACACCCCGTTGCCCGCGCGATCGTTGAAGGCGCAGTGGCCAGACTCACTCTCGCGAGCAGCGCTGAACTCGCCTCGGTCGAGAACTTCACGTCAACTGCAGGCCTCGGTGTCACCGGCGTGGTCGACGGTCATGCAGTCGCAGCTGGCCGGCCCGAATGGTTGGCCGACGAATGGGGAGTGAACGTCGCAGACGTGTCGGCCCTGGCGGCGGCCACCGCAACAGCAGCGAACCAAGGAGCAACCATCGTCGCGGTGTCGATCGATGGAATTGCGGCTGCCGTCGTCACCGTCTCCGACACCATCAAACCCACCTCGGCCGAAGCCATCGCTGATCTGCGCGCACTCGGCCTACGCCCTGTGCTCATCACTGGTGACAACCGTGCCGCCGCTGAGTCAGTGGCCGCACGCGTCGGAATCGCGGCCAGTGACGTCATCGCCGGGGTGCTCCCCGAAGGCAAGGTCGTTGAGGTTCAGTGCCTTCAAAGTGAGGGCGCCGTGGTGGCCATGGTCGGTGACGGCGTGAACGACGCTGCCGCCCTCGCCATCGCTGATCTGGGATTAGCGATGGGTACCGGAACAGATGCTGCCATCGAAGCGTCCGACCTCACGTTGGTCAGTGGTGATTTACGTTCGGCAGCAACTGCCATCCGCTTGTCACGACGCACCCTGCGCACCATTCGCGGAAACCTCTGGTGGGCATTCGGCTACAACGTCGCGATGATTCCACTCGCGATGGCCGGACTACTCACTCCGCTACTCGCGGGCGCTGCCATGGCTCTATCAAGTGTGTTCGTGGTCAGCAATTCATTGCGGCTTCGATCGTTTCGCTGACCTGCGCGTTGCTATTCAGCGACGCCAGTTGCGCGCACGCGCTCAAGCCACTCACTGGCGGCGAGGAACTCGGTGTTCTCAGTCCACGCCTTCGTCTGCGGCGCCGCACCATCGTGACGCGGGTACGAGCCGAGGTAGCGAATGGCCGAACACACCCGGTGCAGGCCGGTCATCGCCTCACCGAGTCGTGCATCGAGCACGTGCCCTTCGGCGTCGACGACGAAGAAGTAGTCACCAAGCGCGCGCTTAGTGGGACGCGACTCAATGCGGGTGAGGTTGACGCCGCGCACCGCGAGTTCGGTGAGAATCTCCAGCAACGCACCTGAATGGTTTTCACGCATGAACAACACCAATGAGGTCTTGTCAGAACCTGACGGTGCAGGCGGTGGCCCCGGTTGCGTTACCAACACAAATCGAGTGGTGCCACGCGAACTGTCACCGATGTCGTCGGCGAGTACCTCAAGTCCGTAGTACTCAGCTGCGATCGCCGGCGCGATCGCAGCGTCAAATGCTGCGTCGTCAGTAAGAGCGGCCGCAGCACCTGCCGTTGATGTCGCTGGAATCACGGTGTGGCCGGAGAGATTGGCGTGCATCCACAATCGGCATTGCGCTTCAGCCGCGGGGTGCGTTGCTACTCGGCGTACATCGGAGAGCGAGGTTCCGGGCCGCACCAACAGTGCGAACTGCACGGGGTGCGCGTACTCATCAACGATGCACAACGGCTCTCCCATCGCGAGTTCATCCAAGGTCGTCGACACCTGACCTTCGGATGAATTCTCGATGGGCACTAACGCCATCGGCAGTTCGCCCGAGCGCACCGCGGCCAGCGCCTCAGTGACCGAGCCCACGGGAATCAGATCAGCACCCTCGCTGACTGACATTGCGCGCAACGCGGCTTCCGAAAAGGTGCCGCGCGGGCCGAGGTAACCAATGCGCTGTGTCATCGTCCCTGGCCCATAGCCACGTCAACTGCCTGACGCTCCTCCGGTGACAACTGGTTGTCACTTTCTCCCGCGCGCACGCCCTTGATGTACAAGCGCGTTTCGGTGCGCGCGTGAATGGAGGTCATCACCAGACCGTTGGCGCCGTCATCAAGAAGCGCCGCAGAGAATGACAGGCGGCCAGCAAGGTCGTTGAACGCGTCGTATCTCACGACCGAGACGTGACGCACCGCATCGCCGAGTTCGTAACGCAACCGCTTAATCTCAGACCTCATGGCACCGACGTCATCGCGCAGTTCATCCATCGCCTCGACATTGCGGGCCACGACTTCCACGAAGGTTTCCGTGTCGTCGTGACTGGTGAGAAGCGAGTACCCACGGTTCAACTTAGAAAGTCGGAAGGCCAGCGCGATCGCAGTACCCAAGGCCACCACCGCGACGATGAGCGCGAGGAGAGGCACCACAGAAGAGTTCAGATCGCCAGACACCGGTTCAGGCTATCCGGCCACGTGCGTGCCATGAGCACCCGTGCCCGATCCGAGTGGAAACCGAGGTCGCTCGTCGTGATTCTGCGCCCACACACGCCCCGGGGCTGTTGATGCGAAGTGCCGACCACTTCTTAATTGGTGCTTAATTTTGGCCATCAGACAAAAAGGGGTTCGGACGCCGCCGACGGGGGATGCAGCGACGCCCGAACGGCTTCCAACTTAACAGATTTGTACGCAATAGAGAATCGGGGGGGTCCCTCAATTGCAGGGATGCTTGACGGATTCCTTTACTGGAATGACGGTTCAGTGACTGAATCCGCTGAAACCAACGACCGCACACCCACGATCCGCCAATTGGCCGGTCAATTGAGAGTCAGTTGGCGATTCAGTAGTCCGGCCCGCGCACCTCGTTCTGCCTGGGTCAGTGGCTCGGCGCTCGCGAACGCCACCTCAAAGCGCTTAAGCCACGGACCGACTTCTGACTCCAATGGCTGGCGGCCCGAACCCACTGGCACATCCCAGACCGGAATGATCAAACCGAGTGCGCGGAAGGACCCCACGAATCGACTGCCCTCTCCCACCGCGATTTCACCACTCGCGTGAAGCCGCGCCAAGGCGTCGAGCGCCTTGGTCTCGTCGCGGTCGAGCACCCACCGAAGATGCTCCTTCGTTGCGACACTGCACCAGTAGGCCGCGTCAACGCTGGTCAGTCGCTCGGTGGGAATGATGCCCTCGCTCGCTTCGCGCAACGAGTCAGCGACATCCGCCGGATCGGTGACTCCCGCAATCCAGAAGTTGAAATCGCGGTGCACAGTGACATTGAACGGCGCCGACAGATCGAGCAGGTCTTGAAGTCGCGGCCCTTCGTCGGGAAGGCCCGCCGGAGGGATCGGCGTTCCTGCTTCGGCGTTGAGCGCGCGCAGCAACGCATCGCCCAAGTCACGGCTCAGGTCACCTGAGCCAGTTTGTCCCTGCAAGCCCAGCAGAATCGACCCATCGGCTCGATGCAAAGCCGGCCATGCCAGCGGCAGCACCGTGGCGAGCAGCACCTCACGGCCCGCGTGTTCGCCGGCACCCTTACCCAGCGTGAGCGGCACCGTGGCCGAAGGTACGAGTTCGCGCATGGCAACCCAGTCGGCTTCACCGGGAAGTCCCTCGAAGGGGCGCGCCACCACAGCCTCACCGCGATGCGCTGCCGCGCGACCGTGACACGCCTTGTACCGACGACCGCTACCGCAGGGGCACGGTTCGCGCAGTCCGACCACAGGGACGTCCTGCGTCGAAGGTTCGGGCGTGGGAACAGCGCGTCGAGATTTGGAGGCCATGCCCGCAGGCTATCGCGCTAGATGCGACCCAATTCCTTGAGCACCACAGCGGGGCGGTTCGTGATGATGGCGTCGACTCCACTCTCGCGACACAGCCTGACGTCGGCGACCTCATCTACAGTCCAGACGTGCGCCCGATGCCCTCGGTCATGCAGTCGTTCCACATACCGCGGATCGCGTCGGACCAGTTCTAACCACGGACCCGCTACCGCCGCGCCGTGGGGAAGCGCGCCATGGCGATAGCGATCGGGAATGTCCGAAGTCAAGAACACCGTCGGCACACTGGGTGCCAACGCCCGCATGCGTTGAAGCGCTGCCATGGAGAACGACATCATGCGCACTGCACCCGGGGCTTGTGGATCAGCAGGCGCCTTTCCCGCAGGAAGCAGTCCGAATCGCTTCAACGTCAACGTCAGCGCGGCCTCAAGTCGAAGTGACTGCCGCGTCGGGTGCTTGGTTTCAATCGACAATCCCACCGGTCGTCCGGCCGACGTTGCGAGTTCAAGCAGAGTGTCAAGAGTGAGTACCGAGTCTCGCGCCTCGACCTCACCACGTGGTGCCGGTTCGGCGCCTGACTTCCACGACACGAAATCCCACTGTTGCAGTTCGGCCAGAGTGCTGCTGTCGACCGCCAGAGTTCCGTTCGACACGCGATCAATGCGCGCGTCATGCACGCACACCAACTCACCGTCGGCAGTCAGCCGCACGTCGCATTCCAACGCGTCCGCACCTACCGCAATCGCCTTCTCGTAGGCGGCCACGGTGTGCTCTGCAAACTCAGCACTCGCACCGCGATGGGCAACAACCAGTGGCGTCATTCCCAGATCACTCCTGGTGCGAATAGTCCCTGGGGATCGAGAGCATTCTTGATCGCGCGCATGGCCGCCAATTCAGCAGGGGAGCGGCACCAGCCCAAGTACGGGGCCTTCTGGCGACCCACTCCATGTTCGGCCGAAATCGATCCACCGACATCAGTCACAATGCGCAATACGCGCTCGTCGGCTGAACTGTCGTCTTCGGCTGGCCCGATTACTTCGACATGAAGATTGCCGTCGGCCAAATGCCCGAACACTCCCACGTGTGTCACGTCAGGACGATCGTCGAAAGCAACCCGCACGGCCTGGGCGACGAACGCGAGGTGTTCGAAGGGAATCGACACATCGAGGCGATGGGTAATGCCGAGCGAACCAAATGCCTCGCCCTGGCCTTCGCGGTAACGCCACATGCGACGTACATCCGCGGGATCGATCGCGGCAACAACATCGAGTGCGTCATCGAGAATCAACCCCTCGCCTGATCCACCGTCTTCAACTTCCAACAGCAGGACATAGGGCGACGGTCGTTCGAGCGGCCACGGCAACGAGTCAAGCGCCATGATCGCGTGCATCCCGACGTCATCGATCATCTCGGCAGCGAGCATGCGTACCCCGGGCACGATCGCGTCGCGCACGAGAGTGAGCGCTTCGTCGAAGTTGGCGACACCGATCATCACCAAGGTCGAGACACCCGGCGGCCGGTGCAAGCGAAGTCGAGCCGCCGTGATGACACCGAGTGTTCCTTCACTTCCGACCAACAGTGACGTGAGGTCGTAACCG
>CAIYMF010000004.1 GCA_903927265.1 uncultured bacterium
AAGAGAGCATTGTTGGCCGTCTGGCTATTGCCCGAGATCGACACCCACGCGCCAACCGATAATCCGTGGGCAGTCGACGTGGTGACTGTCTCGACGTTGCTGCGATCAGGCGTCGTCGTACTGCTGATGTTGACGGGGTTGATGGTGTCGTCGTACACGCCCGGGGGCAGGGTCGCCGTGTTCGCCGCGCACGTTGCGTTGGCGGCGCCGGAACTGGAGTCAGCGTTGGCCATGTCGATCAGGTGTGCGCCAGCTGGGGTGGTCGACGACACCGTCGAGGGAGTCACCAGGTCTGTCGTGATATCAGCCGTCGAATCCACGCAGTTCTTGCCGCTCTCGGCGTAGATCGGGTTACCCGTTGTCGGCGCGCAGGCCTTGGTGCTGACTACTCCGTCGCCTGGCACCGCGTCGTAGTTGTAGAGGCGCGGGCAGCCTGAGGTGGTGTCGTATTGATTGACGTCGGTTGCGGCGCCACAGCTGGTGTCCTTCGCCGTCGTCAGCGCCGTGGCACAGCCGCTATCGGTGAAGAAGTTGATGCTGGTGACCGCGGTGAGTGCGCCGGAGTTGTAGTAGTTGCCATTGCCGCAGACGTAGAGCTTTTCGGCCAGCGCGACGCCGTTGGCGATATCGGGCTGCGTGTTGGCCTGTACGAAGGTGCCGTTGGCCGAGTTATTGGGCTGGTAGGCGGTGCAGAAGACGCGGAGTTTCGGCGCACCAATCGGAAAGTCAAGGAAGTTGCTACCGGAGCCTCTGACGCTGGTGGCGCCGAAGCATCGTCCGCCATTCCTGCGGGCTGCGTTCTCGCCTTGGCCGGACGAACCCGTGAATGAAGAAATGCCTTGAAGCAGCGCCTTCTCCGTCAAGAACTTGCTGCTGGGCTGATTGAGGTCGCCGCTCTGTGCCGCATTGATCTGCTTGTTGGTATTGAGTCCGCCATTGATCGCGCGAGTGAGACCGCCCACCATCAACGAAAGAATGGTGATAGCGACCAAGACGAAAACCAGCGAAGCGCCAGCGTCGCTGCGAACGTGGCGCAGTCGAGTGAGAAGCCGTCCAGTCATCACGGCATCACCCCGTACAGCTTCATGGGCTGGGGTGAATCGACTGCAGCGTTGCTTGCGGCAGGGTTGAGGGTCAAGCTGAATGCCACCCGATTGATGCTGGCCGCAGGAGAGCAGTTGGCAAGGGTGGCGAAGTAGGGGGTGGTGGTTGTCTGCTTCTCACAGGTGATCACCGGGCTACTCACCGAGTCAGCCAACTGCGTGGTGTTCACCACGCCGCCCGTTCCGCACTCGTAGCGCACGAGTGCCCCCTTGGCGTTGACCGAGTACCACACGGTTTTGTTGGAAGTGGTGCGAACGTTTGTCGTCGTCAGTGTAAAGAGCGGCGTACCCGACCCACACGGCGCACTGCCGCCGGTAGTGATCGCGGAGGCCGAGTTGACGTCACTCGGAAACACGTAACCAACCAGCGTCGTATCCTTCGAACGCTCGGCGCGCTCCTGCGCTCCGCTCATGGTGCGTAGAACTGACACGAGCGTGAAACCCAATGTGCCCATCACCAATACCATGATGGTGATGGCGACGAGCAACTCGGGAAGTGTGAAACCCGCGTCAGAGTCCGCGACCACGCGGCGAAGTCGGGCGTTCATGCGGTGCCCTGGTAGACGTTGGCCTTGAGCACCGACGGGAACGTGGCTTCGGTGCGCACAACATTGCCGTTGCCCTTGTCAACGGTGGTGTGCCCGACAGCTGTTACAGGCAGACTCACCTGAATTGCGGTCGCCGCCTCGCCAGCCGATGCCACTGGGTGGCCTGCGAGTGCCGTGCAGGGGTACACGGTCTGAGTCATGACGGCGTTGCTGTCAACGCTGACGACAACAAGCCCGAAGGTGATACCTGCCGCATCGAGGGTGACATCGGAATTGTTCGCCGCGGCCGCCTGAGCAACTGCTGCGAGCTGACCGGTCACCGTGCCGTTGCAGGCTCCGTTGCTGTAGAGCCGTGTCGACTTCGGCACTGTGAAGCTCGACACCGCCTCGTAGACCGAACGTCCCGCGCTCTGTGAAGCCGACTGAGCGCGCAGGATGGTGGTGAGTGAGCCTGACAGTGTGACCGCGCCGATCAGTGCGACCACGACAAGCCCGACTATGCCGATCGACACGAGACTCTCGATGAGGGTCTCTCCGCGTTCGCTGGCAACATGACGAAGTCGCCGACGGAGCCGGGTGGCTCGGTCAGCGACTGCGCTCAGTGGCCCACGTGTCATGCATGTCCTTGCTGCTGGAAGATTCCGTACATCGCGCTGACGAGAGCGACGGCGACGAAACCGACGATCAG
>CAIYMF010000005.1 GCA_903927265.1 uncultured bacterium
AGTTCGCTCATCGACTCGATCGGTGATTCCACACCGTCTCGCAATCTCTCGACGGCGCAGTGGATGCGCAACGAGGGTTTTGCGTTAGATCGCATTGGTCGCTGGGCGGCAGAAGTGGAACTCACGCAGGAGTACGGCCTCGATGCGTCGCACCTAGGCCAACAAGCGCAGACCGAGGGAAGCAGCATCGGCAGTGGTGACGTGCTGGTGGGCGGCGGATACAGCGCGATCGTGTCACGGCTCTTACGCGGCATTGTGGTGCGTCGACACACGCCAATTTCTTCCGTGACCGCACACTCTGGCTCAGTTGATGTGCGCACCAGCGATGGCCACATGATGCGCGCGGATGTGGTGGTGGTTGCTGTTCCCCTTGCCCTGCTGCAGCGGCGGATGCCCGCGGTATCGCCTTGGCCCGCAACGGTTTCTCGTGCTGCGGCGGCACTGACCACCGGCAATCTCGAGAAGGTCGTGCTGCAGTACCGCACTCGATGGTGGGGAACCCGCGACGTGCTACATGTGGTGGGTGGTGGTGTGCCGGGGGCGCCCGCCGGCTCAGCGGCAGCGCTGCGATGGACGGAGTTCTACGACCTGACGAACCTGCTGAAGGTTCCTAGTTTGGTGGCGTTCAGCGGTGGTTCGGCTGCGCGCCTGCGACCTCGCAGCGACGTGGCGTGTGTCGCCGAAGTGACTGCAATGCTCGATTCCGCATTCCGCGGGTGAGTCTGACGCGCACGACGCACGAATCGCTCTAGCCGTTGTCTTGACGAAAGATTTCCCCCAACAGGACCCCGCCCTTGCCACAGGGGTCAGATACCAGAATCATCTGACTATGAATTTCACGAGGTACATGCTCGATTACTCCCCCGCCGTGCGCGGCCTGATCGCCACCATTGCGATGATCGGCATCTCACTGGTGATGGTGACGATCTTCCACTCGCGTGTGGTCAACTTGGATTTCGAACGGGTCATACCCGAGCCGTCCGAGGATGGCGAGCAGACTGCCGACGACGCGGAGCCGGCACTCGAGTGGAAGCCTCGCACCGAGTTCGGGCGCAAGGGCGCCGAGAGCGTCTTTCTGGCCGGCATGGTGCGTGGCCTGGTCGCTACTGCGTTTGTCTTCCTCTTCGCCTTCACGATGAGCAACATGTGGTCCAGCGCCAGTGACGCGCGCGATGCAGTCCAATACGAGAGCTCGGCCTTGGTCAAGGCGTACTTCGCGGCGCAGGCGATTCCAGATGACCAGGGCGGAACCGAGTTGCGCGCGGCCGTTCGGGATTACTGGACCTCTGCGGAGAATGAGCAGTGGCCGCTCATGAGGGCCGCTGACAAGGACCAGGCACTCACGCTACTCAGCGAGCAGTCAATGGCTCTCGCGAAGGCGGCCTTGGCCGCGCAGAAGGCCGGTGCCGACAAGGCTCCGACATGGGGCAGTATGAACTCTGCGATATCCGACATGACCGACAACGGAAGCACGCGGATCCTGCGCGTGCCCAGCTCCACAATTCCGGGGGTGCTGGCGGTCATCATGGTCCTTGGCATCACCAACCTCGTGGTCACCGCGATTTTCCAACCAGCGCGACTGCGACCAACTCTGGTGCTCATCGGCCTGATGGCCACGATCACGGCCTTCCTGTTCTTCATCGTGGTCGAGGTGAGCAACCCGTATCTGGGAGGGTCGGCGATCGAGCCACCACCCATCAACTCCGAGATGATGCGCTAGCGGCCTACCGGGTCAGTGCCCAGCGGCGCCACACCACCACCGGCATCTATTGACCGAAGAATCCCAAGACGGTCATCGATTGACCAAAGAAGCCCTCGGCGGCGTCCAGCCCTGTGGATGACTCCTGCAGCACCCTCCCGATGTGCGCCACTCTGAGCGCATGACATCCGTTCACGCACAGATCCGCGCCGTGGAACGCCTCGCCCGCGACCAGCACGGTGTCGTCACGCGGACTCAGGCCGTCGACCTCGGCGTCAGTATGAAAGCGCAGCGCCGGCAGTTGGTCTCGGGCGCATGGCGGCTGCACCTCGGCACCCTGCTCGTTCCGGCCACTCCACGGCACCCCGATGCCGCTGACGCCGCCGCCCTCCAGCGGCGTCTTGGCCCACATGCCCTCGTCACCGGCCCAACGGCCCTCCGACTGCAAGGCGCCGAACTCGCCGATCGGCTCCTCATCGCCTGGTGCCCGCCCGACACGCAGCCACGAATCTCCTCCTCCGTGCGAATCCTGCGCGACGACACCACCCGGTTGGTCAACACCGAGCGCGGACTCCGACTCGCCGCAACCATCGACGCACTCCTCGACACCCTCATCACCGTCGACGAGGCCCGCGCAGGCGAGCTGCTCGACCGAGCCCTGCAGCTGAGATGGATCACCCCCGATGAATGGGCCAATGCAGTCACGGCTCGGCTGGGGCGCGGGCGACGCGGTGCCACGCGCCTGCGCGCGCTCACTCGACGCATCACCGAGGGAACCCATTCCGACGGCGAACGGCGGTTGGCGCGCTTGCTGCGCCGGGCTGGCATCACCGGCTGGGTCGCCAACTTCCTAGTTCTCACTGCCGATGGGGTCGCAAAGGCCGAGCTCGACTTCGCGTTTCCGGATTTACGAATCTGCATCGAGGTCGATGGCCGCGCGGCGCACTCCGGGGGAAGAGCCTTCGACCGCGATCGGCGCCGGCAGAACGATCTGAGCCTCGACGGCTGGCTGGTGCTGCGCTTTACGTGGCACCAAATCGTGAACGAGCCGGAATGGGTGTTCGGTCAGATCCACCTCGCCATTGCGAACCGCTCCCGGCTCGCGGGCATCTCTTGACCAGAGAAGCCCGAGACGGGTTTCGATTGACCAAAGAAGAATGAGTCGAGACCAGAATCTGCGCCGTCACTGTTCCACGCTGACGTCAAGCGCTCGCACGCCCGAGTCTCAGGCGTCCGCGTCGACCCACGCCTTCTTGTGCACGAGTACAAGCAGGCAGGCAAGCGCACCCATGAGCAAGATGATGCCGCCCACGCCGTAGACCAGCAGGATGCTCCACGCGCGTTCAGTGAAGACATCACTCACCGCCCGCGGCACGTTCTTCAAGGCCCACACCGACGTGCCGATAATGGCGAGCGTGGCGGCAGGCACACCGATTCGAAGCGCAAGGTGCTCGACGTGAGCGATCAGTGCCACCGCGATCAGGGCGGGGCCGATGATGCTGAGCACACCCATGTAATGGTTGCCCCGATCAACGCCGAAGCCGACCCAACTGATGCCGTAAATGAGCATGCCCACCGCGAGCATGGTGAGTTGGAAGAAGGAGGCGTGGATCTGCGTCTCGGGTGTTTTGTCACCGTGCTCCAGCGCGGCCTCTTTACGCCCGATCACGAGGAAGACGCCGAGTGATCCGATCAACCATGCCGCACCCCACGTTGCGTAGGTGAACGTGATGAGCTTCCCGCTCAGTCCCGGGTCGTACGCGTACGGGAAGAAGACCACCGCCTGAAGAATGATCGCGATGTTGAGCAGCACCAGTGCTGGTAACCCGAATCGACGGCGGTGGTGGTCAAGATGATCAAGAACAGCAAGCGCCAGCAACAGCGGACCAGCGGCGCACAGGACCCACTCGAGGCGGCCACCGGTTGGACTCAGCCACAAAATCAGGTAACCCACGCCCCACAGCACAAAGCCGAGTGCGGCCAGACCAACCGTGCGCCGGGTGACGTGAATGGGTTCGGCCTGTCGCATTTCACGGGACATCGTCACAGCGTCGCGGATCCCTTCATCGTTGCCTGACCTCCGAACGCCTGGATCTCAGTCGCTGTGTCACTCCTATGGTGAAGTGCCGGCCATGAGTCGTCGGGCTCGCAGGCAATCGTCCAAAGGTTACCGCCCTTCACCGACGTCACCCGCTGGGGTGGCCGGCTCACCCTCCGCAGACTTCCGGCCGCAGACATCCGCTTTCAAGGGCACCTCGTGACCAAAGAAGCCCGAGACGGGCATCTCTTGACCAAAGAAACCCGACGACGGGCTGTGGGGGCCTCTCTTGACCAAAGAAGCCCGGGACGGGTTTCGATTGACCAAAGAAGCCCGACGACGCGCTGCGCAACGTCTCGACGCTACGCCACCACGAGGCAGGTACCCATCAGCACGATCACCAGAGCGAGCGTCTGCCAGCGTGTCATCTTCTCGCTGAGGAACACCAACGCGAGCAGCGCGGTCACCAGAGGGCTCAGAGATCCGAGGACCGACACCACACCGAGGCTGCCCTCGCCGGCCGCAGCAAAGAAAGCCACCTGGCCCAGCCCGAGTGCCACCCCCGCACCGGCAAGCGGAAGGAGCGCACGCCGCGTCAACCCTCCCCAACTGCGCGCGACGAACGCCACCATCACGAAGGCGACCAGCACTTGCGGAATCTGTGACACCAGCATCGTCGCGGTGATGCTGACCAGCGAGCCCCGATCAAGAGTCACCGTGGCCAGACCGTAGAACAGCGCGGCAATGAGCGCCAGGCCTACGGCGCCTAAACCGCGCGCTGCATTCGGGTCGCGCTTCATCGACGGCACGTAGAACACCAGTAGGCCCGCGAAGATCAGGCCGATGCCCGCCACGACCAAGGGCGAGAGCGACTCTCCGGTCAAGAGTGAGTACGCGAGTGGCACGAGGGTGCTCGAAGCAGCCACTCCGGACACCACGCCCATCGGGCCGCGTTGGAAAGCCTTGAGCACGAGCAACGTGCCGGACACATTGAGTGCACCGCCCGCCAAGCCCCGCAAGACGTCACCCTCGGCGAACTCAAGCCCGTCGTTCGCCAGCCCGACAACGAGGTACACCATTGCGGCGGCGGTGGCGCTGACGAGCACCACGCTGAAGACCGAGATGCTCCCCCGGTACCGACCGATTCCGAAAGCCCAGACACCGAACAGGACTGAACTGAGCAGGGCGAGCAGAACGTACACGGCTCACACGCTCCTGTGCAGACGCTGCCGGAGACACAGCAACGCAGTGAAGTCGGGTTCTTGGCTCATCGGCACAGCCCAATCATGCCGTGACGGTTTCTACGCCGGCGACCACGTTGTTCGAGTGACTCGCCTGCACACTAGGCCCCGCGGCTATGGTGTACTCCTCACCGAGAGCCCTCGTGTGGTCGCCAATACTGCGAGGTGCACGATGCAACCGAACCCCATTCTCGATCCCGTCGCGGGGCGAGTCCCTGAAAGTCGAATCGCACGAGGCGAAGCAGGCGATGACCTCGCGGCGTGGGGTGCGACTCCCGCTCGACCGGTGGCGGGCACTGCCTGGTTCAACCAGTACTCGTATCACCCCGCCACTTTGTCGAACGGGCTGACGACCGATCGCGAGTGGTACGCCATGAGCTACACCTCGTTCCTGATCCGAGGCTTCTGCGACATGGAGGTAGTGAGCGAGGCACTTGCCGACGAGGGGGTCTTCCCCGTCGGCGCGCAGCGCAAGGGCGATGCGGCTCCGAAGGCGATGGCCACGATCTGGTTGAACATCATCAACGACAGCGTGTGCGGGGCGTACAACGAGGTGGTGCTGAGTTTCGACGTCAACCACTCGAGTGCCGGGAAGGTGGCTTTCCGCGAGGGCGGACGCGTTGACGCCACATGGGCGTTGCAGTACGGGAACTTCGGTCCATCGGTGTGCGACTCGCAGTTCCTGCACTCACTCTGGATCGACAGTCCGCTATCGATCTCGTGGGGACGCGAGATGCAAGCCTTCCCCAAACACCCGAAGCCGGTCTCGAGCGTCCTATCGGATCAGCCGAGCGAGTTCACCTTCGATCTGTCATGGGACGGACACAACGTCATGAAGGGCCGGGCCGCGAAGCGATTCGGAACCGTGCCTTTCCTACGCGAGGGAATGGGCCTCGTCGCCGCCAACGGACTGACGGGAGTATCGGGCTTCCTTGCGGCAGAGTCGTTCGACATTCCGATCACGATGCCCGTGAAGACGGCGGCCCAGAACAACGTCCCTCGGCACTACGTCGGTCACCTCTGGAAGGGACGGAACCCCTATGCGGTACAGGTGTGGCCGTGGGCCTCAGACGACGTCCTCGACCTCGGCGACGTGACTGAGCCGACCGGGTGCGAAGACCACAACGGACACAACCTGCTCAAGCGGGCGGGTTTCGAACCGGTCTCGGTCACCTACGTCCCGCGTTCGTCAGCGCTGGTCGAACTGCTCGGCTGACGATCGCGCACGTCTCACCCTCACACGGTGCCGCGCGCCAACCCCTCAAGCACGACCGCCGCTCTGTCACGAACCTCGGGTAGATCACTCAGCCTGCGAAGCCCGGCGAGTTGCTGAGCCATGCGGTGGTTGCCGGCAAAGGTCTGCTCGTTGCGATCCAGAAAGTCCCAGTACAACGTGGTGAACGGACACGCGGTTTCGCCCGTGCGCAGTTTGGGGTTGTACGGGCACGGCGCGCAGTACGTGCTCATGCGCGCGATGTACGCACCACCCGCGGCATACGGCTTGGTCATCATGTCGCCGCCGTCGGCGTGCACACCCATTCCGATCACGTTCGGCACCATGACCCACTCGGCAGCGTCGATGAATCGTCGACGCATCCACGCGAGGAAGGCTTGCGGGTTGGTGCCGGTCAGCAGCGCAAGGTTGCTCAACACCATCAGCCGCGGAATGTGATGCACCCATGCCCGCGTGTCAATGTCGCGCACGATCGACGACACACAATTCATCGACGTCGCTGAGGCGTCGTCGAACACCGGCAGCATTTCGTTGGTGGCTTCAAGACCATTGCGTTCTTTGTAGTCGGAGTCGTGATGCCAGTACATCGCGTTGACGTATTCGCGCCATCCGATGAGTTGACGCACGAATCCTTCGGCCGAGGCAATCGGAACATCACCTTCGTCGACACGTGCGAGAGCCGCGCCCAGAACTTCGCGGGGGTGCAGTAATCCGATGTTGAGGTAGGGGCTGAGAAGTGAATGGTGCAACGACCAACTGTCGCTCACCATGGCGTCTTCGTAAGGGCCGAAGGTGGCGAAGTGCTGAGTGAGGAAGTAGTCGAGCTGGGCAAGTGCACCTTCACGTGTTGTTGCCCACGCAGTCGAGGGAGTGTGCCCAAGTTCGGCGGCAATCTCGCGGTCGATGTCGTCGAGCTGGTGCTCAAGTGGCGCAGGCCACGTGTAGTTCTTGGGCGGACTGAGTCTGTTCTCCTTGTCGAAGTTCCATGCGCCGCCCACTGGATCGACACCATCCATCAACACGTTGAGCCGAGTGCGTTGAAAGCGGTAGAAGCTCTCCATTACGTAGCTGCGGTGTTGAGCGGCCCATTCCTCGAAAACGTCGCGAGGAGTGAGAAAGAAGTCGGTCGGCACAGTGACGTCGACAATTGCTTCCAGTCGTTCGGTTTGGGCGCGTGAGGTTTGTTGCGTGGCAATGAGTTGAGCTTCGGGGTAGCGCTCTTTGAGTTCAAGGAGTCCGGCCACCGTTGATGTCGCGTGATGGAAGTGCACTCGGAAACCCTTGTGCTCAAGTCGGTGAGCGAAGTGCCGCGCACTCGATCGGTAGAAGTAGAGACGTTCGGAATGCCAATTCGCCGATGTCAGCATCGCCTGGCTTTCGACCATCACGATCACGTCATGCTCAGGCGAGGCCTCTGCCATCACCCCGAAGTGTTCGTGAAGTTGATCAAAGGGCACGTAGCGCAGCGAGCGAACCATCAGCCGCGGCAGGCTTGCGAGCAGTATTTCGTGCGAGGTACTGGCGCCATACGGGCAAGGTTATCGGTGCAGCACCAGACGGCGACTCGAGACGACGGCAGAGTGACGGTGTGGATCAATCAGGCGTGTGAGGGTGCGAAGCGCGCGCTACGCTCCTTCAACGTCTCCGACGGAGATCTCGCTGCACCCACCACTCGACCCACAAGGGGACAGTCATATGAAGCCGTTCATGGTCGTCGCCACCTTCAAGCCCGGAACGAACATGCCCGACGTGATGGCGGTAGTACCCGAGGAGCAGGCCCGCATGGCCGAACTCCAGGCGGAAGGACGGATCAACGGTCTCTACCTCGCAACCGCGGCACGACAGACCGTGTTCATGGAGTCGTTCGGTGAGGACATTGATGACGTGGTGGCCGTGGTGAAGACACTGCCCATGGCGAAGTGGTGGGACATCGACGTCTTCCCGCTGAACCCGCCTGCAGGAAGCTAGGGGCTGCTCAGATTCGCCTACCGAATCACGTACCTGTGCGTAACCCGGTAGGCGCGGCGAGGAAGGCTCCCAGTCAACGACCATTCTCTGGGCAAAATCGCACGCTTAACGTGCGGAATTGCCCAGAGAATCCTCGCGGGCTACCCGCATCGGGTTGCCGAGACCGAGCGAGCGCATCGACGTCTTCCCGCTGAACCCGCCTGCAGGAAGCTAGAGGCTGCTCAGATTCGCCTACCGAATTACGTACGTGTGCGTAACCCGGTAGGCGCCGAAGCCGGTGGTGGCCGGTGCCCAGATCACCACGTTGACAGTCACCGGATGCCGGCCGAAGGTGCGCACCACCAGGCGGCCGTTCGCATCTCGCTGAACCGCGCATATCCGCAGATCGCCGGCGCGAGCGATCCCCCACACACAGCGGGCGCTGACTCGCACCACCTGCTTCGCCGAGGTGCGGCAGCCGGCCTGGGCCACCACGCGTGTCCCCTTCACCGGCAGTGAGGACGGGAAAGTCGCGCACGACTGCGTTTGTGCTGCCGTGGCTGACACAGTCAGGCTCAGCAACGTTGTCGCGCTGTTGCCATGGGAGTCAGTGGCGCGGACGCGGAACGCGAAGGTTCCGGTAGCGAATAGCTGACCGGAGATCGTTCCCGTCGTCTTCAACGTGAGGCCGGACGGCAGCACCGGGCCGACCTGGCTCCAGGTGTAGGGACCCTTACCCCCCGCTGCCGCCAGAGTCACCGAGTACAGGCCGACCGACCCGGCCGGCGGCATTGCCGTGGTGACCACGCGCACCGGAGTGCCTACCACCAGCGTGAAGGTGCGCGTGTCAAAGCCACCGCGCCCATCCACCGCGTCGATGGTGAGTTGGTAAGTGCCGGCCAAAGTGGAGGTAGCGACTGTTCCGGAAATGGCGCCTGCTGTGCTCAACGTGAGGCCGGCTGGCAACTGCCCACCAGCGAGCGACCACGTGTAACTGCCGTCGCCTCCCGAGGCGGCCAGTTGTTGCGAGTACGAACCACCGGCCTTCACGCCGGGGAGCGAACTGGTGGTGATCGCCACGGGTTGATCGATGGTGAGACTCACCACCGCGTCGACGGTCTCCGTGCTCGTCTCCACGCGCACTGTGAAGGTGCTGGTACCCAGCGCCGTCGGAATGCCGGTGATGGCCCCACTCGGGTCGAGGCTGAGCCCTGCCGGCAGCGAGCCGGACACGATGCTCCACGTGCGTGCGCCGATTCCTCCGGTGGCCTCCAGAGTGCCGGCATATCCCTGCGCAATCGTGCCGCTGGGAAGCGAGGTGGTGATCACCGTGAGGGGCGGTGTCTGCGCCACCACCATGGTGAAGACCTTTGACTCGGTGCGATCGAATGTGTCAGTCACCGTGAGGGTGAAGTTCGCAGTACCTGCCGTAGTCGGCGTGCCGTGCAGCGTGCCATCGGAGTCGAGCGTGAGCCCGGCCGGCAACGCACCGCTCGTCATCGCCCAGGAATACGGCGATCCGCCCGAGGCAGCGAGCGACTGTGAGTAGGGAACGAGCGTGTCCCCTGCGGGCAGAGTGTCGGTGGTAATTGCCAGTTGCGCACGCACGACCAGCGTGAGCGGCTGCGTCACGGTCTCTGTGCCGGTGGTCACCGCAACGGTGAAGTCATACGATCCGGCCGCAGTTGGGATTCCGGTGAGAGTGCCGTCAGAGTGCACTGCCATACCGGGCGGCAGCGCGCTCGCCTGACTCCACGTGTGAGTGCCGACTCCACCTGTGGCAAGCAATTCCACGGTGTAGGCCAATCCCACCTCGCCATCGTCAAGGGTGGTGGTCACGACAGCCAGCGCCGGACTCTGCGCAATGTCGAGGGCGAAGGACCGCGCCTGAGTGCGGCCGAGGTTGTCGGTGACAGTCGCCGTGAACGTCGATGCCCCCGCAGTCGAAGGCGTACCGGAGAGAACTCCGGCACCCGACAGCGAGAGTCCCACCGGCAATGAGCCGGCAGTCACAGCCCACGTGTACGACGTACCACCGGTGGCCGCCAACGTCGTCGAATACGCCACCAAGGTGGCGCCGGAAGGCACGGTCACGGTGGTAATCGCCAGTTGGGGTCTCACCGTGACAGTGAGCGACTTCGTCGTGTTCGACACACCCGCAATCACCTTGACGGTGAAGGTGCTCGTGCCCGCTGTCGTGGGAACTCCCGTGAGCGTTCCGTCCGAATGCAAGCTCAGGCCCGCGGGCAGCGAGCCGCTCAGCAAGCTCCATGTGCGAGCGCCTACTCCACCGGTGGCCTGCACCATCTCTGTGTATGCCGCGTCTACTTCGCCCTCGTCGAGTGCGCTCGTGGTGATAGTCAGCGCCGGTGTCTGAGAGATGCCCAGAGCGAAGCGCTTACTCTCGGTGCGCCCAAGGTTGTCGGTGACAGTCACCGTGAACGAGGCGACGCCCGCACCGCCGGGCGTACCGGAGATGGTGCCGTCGGAAGCGAGGTTCAACCCCGCAGGCAGCAACCCTGCGGTGAGAACCCAGGTGTACGGCGAGCCGCCCGTGGCTGTCAGGGTCGTCGAGTAGGCGGCCAACGTGGCACCGTCGGGAAGAGAGTCGGTCGTGATTACCAGTTGCGGGTTCACCACCAGGGTGAGCGATTGCGTCGCCGATTCGGTGGCGGTGTCCACGCGCACGGTGAAGTCAGTGCTGCCAGCCGATGTCGGCGTCCCGTGCAGGGTGCCATCGGAATCGAGGATGAGCCCGGCGGGGAGCGGTCCGCTACTCACCGACCAGGTGCGCGCTCCAACTCCGCCGGTGGCTTCCAGCAGTTGCGCATAGCCGAGCCCGATCGTGCCGTCCGGCAGCGTGGTGGTCACGATAGCCAGGGGCGGACTTGCCGTGACCAACAACTGCATCGGCTTGCTCTCGGTGCGCCCGAAGTTGTCCGTGACGCTCAGGGTGAACGTGGAGGTTCCAGCCACTGTGGGAGTGCCCGAAAGCACGCCGCCGGTGGTCACAGTGAGTCCCGCTGGAAGCGAGCCGGAAGTCACCGCCCAGCTATACGACGTGCCGCCGGTTGCAGCCAGCGTGGTGGAGTAGGCGGCGGACGTCGCACCCGTGGGCAGAGTGTCGGTGGTGATGATCAACTGCGGCTGCACCGTCAACGTCAAACTGCGAGTGACGGTCGTTCCCGCGGTGACTTGAGGCGTGAACGTGTAGGTGCCCGAGGTTGTGGGCGTACCGCTGATGAGACCCTCACTATTGAGCGTCAGACCGGGCGGTAGCGTGCCCGATGCCAGTGACCATACGTGCGTCCCAACACCTCCGGTGGCCTGCAACGCGGAGCTGTAGGCCACGCCAGACGCGCCTGCGGTCAGGGCGGCGGTGGTGATCGACAATGCGGGCGGTGCGGTCACCACGATGGTAAATGGAGCCGCAGCGTAGTCGTACTTCGAGTCGGTGACAGAGATACTGAAGGTGAACGTGCCGGTGCTCGTGGGAGTCCCACTGATCACGCCGGCATCGTTGATAGTCAGGCCAGGCGCCAACCTGCCGCTCGACACGTAGAAGGATAGGTACGGGGTGGCTCCCCCCGAGGCCATAATCGTGGCCGTGTACGGCACGGTTCGGAAGGCGTTGGCCACGCTCGTGGTTGTGATGACCAGAGGTGCCGACACGATGATCGACGCACTACCAAT
>CAIYMF010000006.1 GCA_903927265.1 uncultured bacterium
CTGGTCGAGACCCTTCGACGGACCCGTCGAGAGTCCCCTCAGCATAGGGGACGACTCGGGGGAGCCCCAAATCGGTCTGGCACCAAACGTGAGGATACCCAGTGCCGTGCGTGGGGTGACCGCCGGGAGTGCCTTGGGAGCCTGTGAGAGGTCAGCCGAGCGCCACGGAACCGCGCGCAAGTCGTACCACGTGGTCGGCGGCTTCGAGTGTCGACTGTCGGTGTGCGATCACCAGAACAGTCACCGCAGGTACGAGATGCGCGATGAGATCGAGCACCGCGGATTCTGTTTCGTCATCAAGTGACGACGTGGCCTCGTCAAGAACGAGCAGGCTCGGCTCGCGCAGTAGTGCGCGCGCGATGGCCACCCGCTGACGTTCACCACCGGAAAGTCGTAGGCCGCGGTCACCGAGTCGAGTGTCGAGACCTTCGGGAAGGTCGCGCGCGAAGGTAGCTGCGGAGCGGTCGAGTGCCGACCAGCACTGTTCGTCGGTGATGTCGTGCGGTGTCGACCACACGAGGTTGTCGCGCAGTGTTCCAGGAAGCAGGACTGTCTCCTGTGGTACGTATGCGACGTGGTGGCGCCACCAGCGAAGATCAGCAGGCGCCAATGCGAGTCCGTCAACGAGCAGTTCACCGGTGCTCGGCGCGAGCAGGCCCAGTGCAAGATCTGCGGTGGTCGATTTTCCTGCACCGGAGTGACCCATCAGCGCCGTAACCTCGCCGCGCGGCACGATAAAGGTCAAACCCTGAACTCCGTTGTCGCTGTTGGGATAGCGGAAGCCCACGTTGCGGAAGTCGAGAAGTGGCGTGCTGGGGTCAGGCGGTTCGATCGAACGCGTTGACTGCGAACCCTCAGGAACTTCGGCAGCGAGTCGTGCCTCTTCGGCGAGTGAGGTGAGGTCGGTGACGCTGGGCAGGAAGGTGGCGAGCAGGTTGACGGTGGTGGCGAGTTGCTGCACTTGCGCCGTGAGGCGAGCGACGAGCAGCAAGATCACGACGATCGATGTCGCGGGGACGTTGAGTCTTACTGCGAGCAATACGAGGATCGCTGCGGCGGCAGCAAGCGCAACTGACGACACCGCGGCCACTGTCGACTGACGACGAGTACTTGCGAGTTGCACTTCGCGCGCGTCGGTGAACGCGTCGGTGAGGCGGCGGTTCCAGACCGGAGACGCATCGTGCGCGCGAATGAGACGCAGCGAATCCATGGAATCGGCCATGACGGACTGTAGGTGCCGGTTGCGCTCTCCGAACATGATGCCCAGGCGATACGAGGGCCGGACCCCGAGTAGCCGCAGACTCGCGACCAACACCACACCAAGCAGTGCGACTCCCACGACAGCGGGTGACACCGCCAGTGCGACCAGTGCCGTGACAGCAGCGAGCATCGCCGTCACTGCACCTTGCAGCAGTTGCTGAAACGCCATACCCGAACGTGCCGCACCGGTGGTGACGATCTCGATCACGTCGCTGCGTCGTCTCTGCAAGATGAAGTCCCAGCGTGCCGCGAGTACCGCGTCGAATGCGTCGCCTCGCATGCGGTCGACGATCTCCTGTTGCATGCGGGTGGTGTTCACCTGCGAACTGCGCATGATCAGCGCCTGAATCACGGTCAGCACGACGAAGGCACCCAGTAGTGCGGAGAGCGGAATAGAGCCCAGCGACATCGCGCCGAAGAACGGCACGGTGATGCTGGCCGACGGATCGGCGACGGAGTTCACGATCGGAATGAGCAGGAGCAGACCGATTCCGCCGATGAAGCCGCTGAGGCCGAGCAGGATGACCTGCAAAACGAGGCGGCCGGGATCAAGGCGCCACGCCTGTCCGATAAGTGTTCCGATATCGCCCAAGAGCTCGCGAAAGGTCGGCTCCTGATGCTCGTCCACGATCACAGGCTACGCGCGAGGGTGTGGGCCACCGGTGTCAGTGGGGCGAGGTCGTCGACTCGACGCAGAACGGCGGTGACTTCGGCGAGCGTGGGCATGAGTTCGTTTCGCTGCGCAGCTACTTTGAGATCGTCGGGTGCGGTCGTGGCCAGATGCTCCACGACATCCACCACGGTCACCAGTCCGTCAGCGGCAGGTTGCTGTTTGGCATAGCTGAGGGCGAATACGGCGCTGGTCACGGGGCTGGGTAGCGCGACGCGAGCATTGTCGAGTTGCCTGACATCGGACTCGGTATTGATCAGGTCGACCCAGTGCACGCGCACAGCGCCTCCGGTATTTGTGCGCATCAAGGTCTGGCCGCGAGCCAGTGCCCTTCGCCGGCGTAGGGGGTACGGAAGTCCACTGCGTCCCTCAACTATCCAACCGTGCGCGCTGAAGAGGGCGACCGTGTTGTCGTAGGAAGCGGCAGAGACAGCGATGTCGAGCGCAGCGCACGTTCGACTTCCGAATTCACCGTTGCGCAGCATGGCGGCGAAGCCTCTTACCACGTGCGGAGGAGTCGAGAAGGAACTCAGCACTGGCGCCGCCTCGTGGGCGAGCAGCATGGTGGTTGCCCAGCTTGAGCGTTGTGAACTGCGCAGGAAGGTGTCGTCAGCTGCCTCGGGGTGCGTGGGCAGCAGGTGGTGTCGAATGGCCGGCAGCAGTGCCAGCGAGCGGCCGGATGAATCTTCGAAGTCTGGCCTCGCTCGCCATGATTGCCAGCAGTTCCACGCGGCGGTGTCGTTGGAAAGGCAGGCTGCCAGCACCGTCAGATCATGATCGGAGATGTCGAGAATGGGGGAGGCGTTCATCGCTGTTCCTGAATGCGTTGGCGCACCAGAAGTAGCCAGTCTTTGCGCGCCTGCTCTGCGTCGGTGACGCCCATATTGTTGCCGTGGATCATGCGGTAGAGCGCAATGGAATCGAGTTCGATGGTCAGTAGAGCTTGTGCCGCAGGGCTCGACATCCAGACAGTGGTGGCGGCATGAGTGATGTCGGTGCGAATTGGCCCGAGCAGCGCCAATGCTCGCGAGCGCAGAGTGGTTGCCCCTAGGAGGCGGCTCGTGACACTTTCCGCGCCAAGAACCCCGATCGATTTCACGACGTCATCGACGGATGCGAAGTCGGGGTCGTCAGTGACGTTGAGAGTGGTTCCGAGCACGGTATCGGCGGTGGGTGAGTTGTCGAACGCCTCAAGGTGCACGGCCAGACGGTCACGTGGCCACAGGTCGTCGCTATCGAGCACTGCGACGAATTCGGAATCGACCAGATCGAATCCGGCGTTGAGCGCGGCCCCTAGGCCACCGTGCTCAATGCTCACCACCTCGACGGCAGTGAATCCGCGCGCGATGCCGCAGGTGGAATCGGTGGAACCGTCGTCAACGACGATGACACGGTGAGGGTTCACCGATTGAGCCAGCACCGAACGCAGGCTGCGCTCGATGGTTGCTGCCGCGTTGAAGGCAGCCATCACCACGGTGACGTCAGTCATGGTGCCCACTCAAGAACGACAGCACGTCTGCAGCAA
>CAIYMF010000007.1 GCA_903927265.1 uncultured bacterium
CATGCGTGGACTGCCGAACTCAACGAGATACGTGCGCAGGCCAACAGTGCGGCCGGAGTTGAGTTCAACTCCGTACTCGCCAATCTCTACCGCGATGGCAACGACAGTATGGGTGCCCATCGCGACGACGAACCGGAATTCGGCGCGCGACCGGTTATCGCCTCGGTGAACCTCGGTGCCACACGTGACTTCGCCATCAAGCACGACGTCACTGGTGAACGTCACGTCATCGCACTCGGCCACGGGGACGTGCTCGTAATGTCGGGGCGTTCGCAACTCGACTGGTCGCACTCGGTACCCAAGCGAGCCCGCGTGACTCAACCACGCATCAACCTCACGTTCCGTCAGTGGAAGTCCGGAAACTGAACAGGCGGGATTCGCTGACTCCTTCGATACTGGAGATATGAAGAACAGGCTCGGCGAAGGATTTCGCACCTTACTCTCGGGCGAGCCCGATGGGCGACCCGATTGGATTCAAGCAATTGGTGAAGGCAGCGACGAGGGCCTGTTCGGGCCTGGCTCGGCGGCGTGGGCCGTGCACGGTGATCTCGCCACCCTCGTCGGCGGAGTGCGTGCCCTTCTGATGCAGACCCTGCAGCCCGGCGCTCTGGCCGGTGTTCAACAGCACTCGCGCTATCAACACGCTCCCATCGATCGCCTGCGCGGAACAACTCGCTGGCTCGTCACTCTCACCTTTGGCGACACCGCGTTGGCCGAGCGCGAGACCGCGCGCGTGCGGGGCATGCACAAGCGAGTACGCGGTACCTACAACGATCCGGTCAGCGGCAACGCCACTGACTACAGCGCTTCCGACCCCCACCTCTTGCGCTGGGTGCACGTCGCGTTCACTGACTCGTTCCTCTCGGCACACCAAAGATTCGGCAGCACTGCCATTCCTGGCGGACCCGATCAGTATGTGCTCGAGTGGGGTGTGACGGCGAAGATGCTCGGTCTTCCCGACCCGCCTGAGAGCGTGGCCGAGCTGCGCGACCAAATTGCGTCGTTTGGCCCTGAGCTCGCGGTCACCGGCGACAGTCGCGAAGTCTTACGCTTCCTACGCAACCCACCGCTTCCGATTGCCACGCGCCCCGCGTATCAGGGACTGCTTGCTGCCGCCGTTACGACGATGCCTGCCGATCAGCGCGCCCTGCTCGGCCTGAAGGCATTGCCGCACGCCGTAGTCGACCCGGTCGTGCGCACGATGTATGCGGGTTTACGTGTGGCGCTCGGTACTCAGTCGCCCAGCGAGCAAGCGGCCCGCGAGCGAATCGCCGTCAAGGTCTGACGTCTGGCACCATTGCCGCATGGTTCTCACCGTGAGGTCAGAGTTCACAGGCGTCAACCAGGTCGGCGACTTTCGCTGGATGATCGAGCAGCCTGAGTACGCCGACGCGCTGTTCATCTTCAATGACAACCAGAGTCAGTTCTACGAACACCAACAGAGCCAGGGCACCGACCACCGCTGCTTCCCCGGCGGGGGCAACGCGACCATCCGGCCCTACCAATGTCAGACGCCACCGCGGGCGACGGGGATTCCGACGGGCGAATTCGGCGGGTACAACGCGCTGGACGAGTCGTCGCGCGCCGCCATTGACGACGCAATCGCCTGCCTTGAGTCACTACTTGCGACCGGCAACTACGCGCGAGTGATCTACAGCTGGGATGCGCAGAATCAGACACTCGGCACTGGAATCTTCACGGTTGCGCGCGAAGTGACCGACTACATCGTCGAGCGCATTGACACGACCGCCTCTCGCGAATGAATGTCATCCGTGTGACAGTCCTGAAGCGCGACTGATGACAGACTGTCCCAACGAGAGTCGACGACGAAACGAGGCCTGGGATGTTCACGCGATTCACGCAATTCCTGTGGAATATCCCAGTGCCACTCGCCCTGCGCGCGTGTGTCATTGCGTCGCTGCTGCTCGGACTGTCGGTGGTGAGCGCACCGGCCCAGGCCGCACCGGTGATCAACGAAACGCAGTGGGTCAAGGGCAAGGTCGGATTCGACCAGTACGTCATTGGAAGTTACCCCTACAACTCCACTTACATCATGAAGATGGCGCGCATTGACTATCGCACTCCGTCGGGGGTCACCACGGTTCCGCCGAAGGTGGGCGAGAGCTTCCTCATCCACCTGTCCACCTCCATCGTCTCGCCCGTCACCCTGAACGACCACTACCAAATGCGGTTGCTGCTGCCCTCAGGAGTGCAACTCGCAATCTCGACGGCGGCAGATTTCAGGTGCTACATCACCGATACTTCGAGCAACGTCACCCGCTCGACGGCGACAGGCGAATGTGCGCGTCCCGCGAAGGAGGGCACCAACCTTCGGTTTACTCCGGTCTACCTGATGAAGGGCGAGATCGCCCACTTCTTCATCAGGGTGGTGGCGACCAAAGCCTTCTCCGCCAGCATTACCGCCGACTGCTCCAAATCGGAAGTGATCGTTACCGGGGTTTGCATCCAGATGACCTCAACAGCCATCGTTAATCCCATTCACGTGAGCACTAATCCGCTTGTGTCGGCCGTTGCCCTCCGTGTGACCGGGAAGTCAGCGCCCAGCGCTCCCCGCAGCGTGAAAGTGAGCCCGCGCAACAAGTCGGCCGTGGTGTCGTGGACCGCTCCCGCAAGCACCGGAGGAGTCGCGATTAGCCGCTACACCGTGACTGCCTCCCCGGGAGGTCGCACGTGTGTCACCACCGGTGCTCGTAGTTGCACCGTGACCGGCCTCGCCAACCGAGTGGGGTACCGGTTCACAGTGCGAGCGCGCAATGCCATCGGCACGAGTGTGGCCTCAGCCAAGTCATCGACAACGATTGTCGGAACCACCACATCGGTGCGCGCCATGGCGGCCAGTTTCCCATCCGTCGGCAACGTCAAGGTGACGTGGTCCGCGCCGGCCTCACTGGGCAGTGGCGCGGTCATTCGCTACGAGAGCCGCGGCTGCTACTTCGATGGTGCGGCATGGACGGCATTCGGCGCGTGGGGCTCTGAAGGAACGAACAGGTACGCGACCGACACCGGACTACCCGCCGGTCTATCTATCCGAATTCAAATCCGCGCGATTAACGGGTCAGGTGCGAGCGCACCGGTGCAGCTGCAGTTCGTGCAAGGAATCTGAGCTACTAGAAGCGCTCGCCTTCCTTGAGTGGCGTGAGGAAGTGCTGGGCGTTCTGCTGCCACCACTGATCGACTGTCGTACCCGGCCGACCGGTGAGTGTGGTGAAGTCGTCGGTGACGCGCGCGGCCTTGCCTTCGCGGAAAGCGTCCTGGTGAAACATGATGCCGATGTCGACGGTGTCGTCGGTGAACGCGCCCCAACTAATCATCATCGCTCGGAAGTCGTCGCGGCTCATGTCGTCGAAGGCGATCGGTCGACCTAGCGCGCGAGTTGCAGACTCGGCAGCATCGCTCCAGGTGACTGCTTCCGGTCCGGTGATGATGTACTCGCGCCCCTCATTCTGTTCCACTGACTGAGTGAGTACCGCAACGAAAGCGTCAGCGACATCCTGTAGGGCAACGAAGCCGATCTTGGCGTCGCCACAGCACGCGATGATCGCATTCGCGTTCTGAATTGCAGGTCGCCACGGATAGAAGTTCGACTCCATGACGGTCTGCGGACCGACGATGGCCCACGGAAGTCCCGAGTCGCGCATCGCAGCCTCGATGGCACGGCCCGCATCTCCGAGAGCGTCATCGTGCTGTACTCCGCCCGTGAGCAGCACGATTTGCGCGTCGTTTCCCGCGCGCACCATCGCATCGATCACAGCGCGTTCACGCTTCTCCTTCTCCTTGTCCATGGGGGCGTTGACAAGGACCCGGCTAATGCCTTCCATGAGCGGGTCGAGGGCAGCTGGGTCGTCCATGTCGGCAGCCACCAGTTCGACTCCTGGACCGGCGAGAGACTGCAAACTGCCGAGGTCACGCGCTGTCGCACGCACCGGTACTCCGGCTGCGCTCAATCCGCGCACAACGGCCGACCCGAACATGCCTGACGCTGCGGTCACAAGGATCATGTGGCGATTTTACCGGCAGCGTTAGCTCCGGGGGTTATTTCAGGTTTTCCACTGGTCCGATCTCGCGATATATATCGCTGCTTGCACGCTATATAGTGGACTCATGCAATCGCCCCGCGTCCAACGCGAACGGCTCGGGTTCTCTCAGGCGCACGCCGCGTTTCTCCTCGGTACTCGCCAATCCAACGTCAGCGCGTACGAGAGCGGAACACTCGAAGCAGGTCATATCGTCACTGCTCGGCTCGATGCGCTCTACAACCTCGAAGTTAACACCGCGCACCGCGGAACGTGGGCTGGCACGGTTCCATCCCATGCCATCGAGCTCGTCCGCAGCATCAAGCCGCTCAGCGGCATCGACCGCGACCTCGCCGTGATTCGCGAAATCGTTGCGATGAATGACGCGTTCAACGCACTGGAGGCAGAGGCCGACCGTGCCCTGTTTCTGACTCAACCCACGCCAACGGGCTACATCGACATCGACTGCCTACTCGCTGGCATCACCGTTCATTGGTGCCGTCAGACACGCATGGCACGCGTACCTGCCTGGACACGCGACAACCGTCTGCACCTTGTCTGCCCTTGGTGGGTTGGTGTCGGAAGTGACGCGCCCAAGGCACGCAGTCGAGCACTGGCCAACGGAATCCCCGCACTGCGCGCACGCGGCATCTACCTCGACCGAGCAACCCTGGAATCGGTCTGATGTTCACGACGGCCGAGGAGATCATCGTGTTGCTCACTGAACTTGGCGAGCGACTCAACGCCCGTCAGCGTGAAGCAGAGATCTACATCGTCGGGGGCGCCGCGATGCTCCTTGGCTACGACAGGCGCGTCGTCACTCGAGACATTGACGCCGTGCTCATTCCGGCCGAAGCCATCGACGAGGTGGCACGTGAGATGGCGGCCGAACGCGGCGACCTGCCGCCAGGCTGGCTCAACGACGCGGTGGTTCCCCTACTGCCGCGCGTCGCCGACTCACGTCGATGGGAATTGTTTGCGGTGACCGGTCTGTGCGTTCAGGTCACGTCAGCCGAGCATCTGCTCGCAATGAAGGCACGGGCCGGGCGAGGGCCGCGTGACCTCGAAGACATCGGCGTGCTGTGTGACGTGCTCAGGCTCACCCACACCGCTCAAGTGTGGGATATCTGCCAGACCGTCTGGGGTGACGACATGATTCGCGCAGATATTCGAGAGGTCATCGATGAGTTTCTGCAGACCCGCGGCCTAAGTAGTGGCTAGCCCTCTGCACCTGCTGCTGACACCTAGGCGCTCTCGTCACAGGCGAGCCACTAGGACACCGCGTCACGATTCTTCCGATTACAAAGTCGGAATGATTTTCTCGCTGCGCAACTGATCGAACAGATCGGTGAACGACTGACGCGAGTCCTGATACTCAAGGAAGCCGAACGCGCGACTCTTTGTCATATCGGCGACGGTCTCGAGTTGCCGACCCAGATCAGCATCGGTGTGCCACCACGAGGCAAGATCCGTCGCCCGGTAATCGACCAAACCGTAGCGCGACACCAACTGCGCCCACACCTCATCGGCATCACCCATGCGCCCTTCCAGCGGAGTCGGGTGGCCTGGGTACTCGGCCGCCTCAACTCCGAGAGCATCTGCGACCGTCAGCCACATCTGTCGCCACCGAAACACATCACCGTTCACCGAGTTGAACGCCTCATTGGCCGCAGCAGGATCAGTCGCCGACCATAGTGCGTGGCGCGCGAGCAGTCGTGAGTCTGTGACATCGGTTAACGAGTTGTACTGCTCCGGACTTCCCGGGAAGACGAACGGCTGACCCGTTGCGCGACAGATACTTCCGTACACCGCCAACGTGACTCCCATATTCATCACGTTGCCCAGTGCGTAACCAATGACCGTCGACGGCCGATGCACCGACCAGGTGAAACCTTGGTCGGCGGCAGCAGCGAAGAGGATGTCTTCTTGGTCGTAGTAGAAGTTCTGGAACGGAAGTCGCGCCTGAGATTCTCGGAAGGGAGTGTCTGCAGGCTTCTTGGCATACGACTCAAACGGACCGAGATAGTGCTTGAGCCCGGTGATGAGTACGACGTGCTGCAGGCGACTCGTGCGCTTCGCCGCCTCGAGCGTATTGCGCAGCATCGCGCCGTTGATGACGCAGTTCTCGGCTTCGGTGGGCTGCATCGACCACGTTGCGAAGAAGAGGTGCGTGATGTTTCTGTCGGCCATCGCGGCCTCAAGCGAGGCGAGGTCGAGTGCATCCGCCGCCACGTGCGTGACGCCCGCAATTGTGACGGTCGGCCGGCGAGACAGCCCGACAACATTCCAACCGTCAGCGACCAAAGTGCGCGCGATGCTTGAACCGACGATGCCGGTGACTCCGACGACAAGTGCAGTGCGCTCCATGTGCACTGACACTACCTGCGATCAGGAAGTGGACTTTTCCTGCCGGGTCGCTTGAATTACTGCGGCCACAGACGCGATCACGACGATCGTGCCCGCGATCACTGTGATCCAGTCGGAAAGTGTGGCTCCCGATGAGAGTGCCGGGATCTTTGAAAGCACGAGCATCAGAAAGATGCCGCCAGCAATACCCATGCACCAACCTCGAACGAAGGTGTTCATCGGGACTCCTCAATGCTCAGTGTGAGCACCATGTGCCACTCCGCGAAATTATCATCGCGAGTGTGCTCAAGTCTTACTCATCGCGCAATGAGGCCAGAGTTTAAACGCTGCGGAAATTGAGTGTCTATTCAGCAACTAGTGGAATTGCGTGACACATAGGTTGAAAACCGCATATTTCGAAGTGACCTCATTGGAGAAAGTCGAAAGCAGGCAACTAAATGTTGCGGCCACCATCGAGAGTGACCACCGCGCCATGCATGAATCGGGCGGCTGGGCTGAGTAAGAAGTCGACCACTTCGGCCACTTCCGTCAGTTCACCAAAGCGTTTGGCCGGAATGAGCCCGAGCAGTTCCTCACGAATTTCGGGGTCTTCCAAGTACGGGCTAGTCATGCGTGAGGGGAAGTATCCCGGCGCAATCGACAACACGGTGACACCCTCGGCCGCGAGTTCAAGCGCCATCGTCTTCACCATGCTGACGACGGCGGCCTTACTCGCGTTGTAGTCAAGGAAGTGAGCCTCGGGGCGCACCGCATTCACCGATGAGTTGAACAGCAGAGTTCCCGGCCGCGAAAGATGCGGCAGTGCTGCCTGGGCGAGGTTGAACGCTCCGATGACGTTCACATCAAGAACGCGACGGAAGAAGTCAGGATCGAGTTCGACCGCGAGTACACCCTCACCGTCGATTCCCGCGTTGATGAACAGCGCATCCAGGCCACCCAGTGCTTCAACCGCTTGATCGACCGCACGATCAACAGCGGCGCGATCGGAAACGTCGGCACCCGACCAGCCCGCCGCGCCCATCTCTTCGGCGGCACGTGATGCCGACTCATCCGACGAACCGAGCACCCACACGAGATCTGTCTTCGACAGTCGCTCGGCGGCCGCACGACCAATGCCACTGGTGGCACCGGAAATCAATACACGCCTGCGAGTGTCAGTCATCGATTCGTCCCTCTGCTCGTCGCACTAATTCCGATCCGCGTTCACGGAGTTCGGCTACTGACGTGACGCCCACCAGCTGAAGCGTGCGTAGCAACTGGCTCTGCAGCAGTGAAATCGAGTGACTTACTCCCACCTCGCCCGCTGCGGCGAGGCCGTAAAGATACGGCCTGCCCACGGCAACCAGATCAGCGCCGAGTGCGATCGCAATCGCAATGTCCATTCCGTGGCGCACACCCGAGTCGATGATGAGCGGCGCGCTTCCGATCGCCTCGCGCACGGGGGCAA
This sequence comes from uncultured bacterium, assembly GCA_903927265.1. Taxonomy (GTDB): domain Bacteria; phylum Actinomycetota; class Actinomycetes; order S36-B12; family CAIYMF01; genus CAIYMF01. The sequence goes on from CAIYMF010000007.1 coordinate 7,849, forward strand.
CGAGGTCGATGGTCGGAACACAGCGGTCGAGTTGCCTACCGCCATGATTCGACAGGTGCACAATGTCGACGCCTGCATCAAGGGCTCGTCGCGCATCATCAGGCGACAGCGGGCCCTTGACTGACAGGCGACCTGGCCACTTGTCGCGCACCGCGCGCACGTCATCCCACGTGAGTGACGAGTCGAACTGCGATGTGATGCTGGCAATCGTTGAATCGCCATCGCCTTGGAAGTTGGCGAACGCGAGAGCTGGTGATCGCACCATCGACGTCCAGTAGCGCGTGTGCAAACCCATTTCCAACACCGTGAGAGGTGTGAGGCTCGGTGGAATGGTGAAGCCGTTGCGTTGATCACGCACGCGTCGCCCGGCCACTGCCGTGTCGACGGAGAACTCAAGCACCGACGCGCCTGCAGCCCAGGCCCGCTCAAGCAATCGCCAGCTCTGCTCACGATCGCGGAACAGATACAACTGCATCCACAGCATCGGATCGTCACTCGCCGACTTCATGGCAGCTGCGACGTCTTCAACACTTGAGGTGGCCACAGTCGACAGCGTGTACGGAACACCGGCGGCCGCAGCCGCTCGTGCCACCGCTACTTCTCCGAGTGGATGCATCATGCGCGAATAGCCGGTAGGTGCGAGTGCCAGTGGCAACGGCAATGAGCGACCGAGAAACTCGACGTCGGTGTGAGCACCCGCGACATCGGCGAGGGCCGACGGATGAAACTGCCACTGCCGGAACGCACTGATGTTGTCGCGTGTGGTGGTTTCCTCGTCGGCTCCACCTTCGAGGTAATCGAACACTCCACGCGGCAGGGCTCGCTTCGCCCAGCGGCGTAGGTCATTGATGTCGTGGCAATTGGCAACCAGCCGGCGCCCACGGTCGAGTTCGGGGCGACGCACTTTGACAATCTGCCCGATCTCTCTGGCCTTCATCTGGTCACCGCCTCCTGCATGGCGTCCAACGCCTCCGACAGGGGGTCACTCCACTCCGTCGGCTCCGACCCCATCATGACGGTCATGCCGAGTCCGAGGTGCTGCACGTCGGAGGTACGGGCGTCGGACAGCAGATCAGTGACCAGTAGCGGACACATCATCAACGCACTACGCACAATGCGTCGCCATGCCAGATCGAGCAGGCCGCGATCACGCAACGCAACCAACAGCGGAATCCACGCTTCAGTTACCAGACTGTCGAGCTGCTGCTGCCGCAGCGGCGCGAGGGGCGGCGTCGCGATATGCACAGAGACTCCGTCATCGACGACGACCAGACGCTCGGCATCAACATCGGCGGGGTGATACAGCCACAGTGGGTGAGCGAACACGTTGTGGAAGGTGGGCTTCACCAACGCTAGTAGTGCAGGTAGATCATCGCCCGCGAACGCCGGGTCAAACAGCGACAGTCGCGTCGAATCGCCACTCGACTCAACCCACACATTGCCGTTGTGGTCATCACCGTGAGCGGTCACCACGGGGCCACGACCCATCGCGACCGGATCAATGTCAGCGACGGCCCGCTGAACAAGTTCACTGAGCGTCTCGGCGTACGCCACACCATTAATCACCCAGCGACGATGCGACAGTTCCGCCCACTGCGGCCGCGCGATGTACCAGCGCAGGTATCGACCACCAGGAAAGGTGCCGTCGGGCTCGTGTAGCCGGTGGCTGAACAGTTGGTGCAATGCGGCACGTTCACCGGCGTTGTCGTCCGAGGTGCGCAGCGTGCTGACGATCACTTCGCCGATGGCATGGTCAAGAGCGTGTCGCGCCGCGTCAAGTTCATCCGGAAGTCGCGCCTCGTCGCCGTCGGCCCGCTCGAGGTCGAGACACACATCAACCATGCGTCGGTCAGTGCGCGTGGAGTACAACACCAGTTGCTCGCCGGCCACGGTCGACGCGGCCAACGGTACGTCAACCGGAAGACCCGCATCGGCGAGAACATTCGCGCGGTAGTACTCGCCGATGTGGTCGGCCTCGCCATCCTCCACATGAAACTTGAAGAAGCGGTCGGAACCGTCGGCCAGATCGGCCACACCGCTCACTGAATTGAGGCTGTACTCATCGCTAGTGATGCGTACGGCAACCACCTGCTGCCCCACAAGATCGGCGATCGGATCGGTCAGCAATGCCGCTGCCTGCGCACGTTCACCGCGCGCGACTAAGTCACGCACCTCAAGCGCACGCACCGAAGCCATCGGACGACTCAGGACTCTTCGAGACGAATCGACATCGCATTACCGTGGGCGGGGAATCCTTCGTGCTCGGTGAACGACAGCACCGTGTTGGTCATACGACGCAGTGCCCGCTCATCAGCGCGCGCAATGGCTGTGCGCTTGCGGAAGGTGTCGGCAGTGATGCCGCTGCTGACCTGGGCGAAGCCACTGGTCGGCAACGACGCCGGGCACCCGATGACGAAGTTCGCGGCCGACACCGTGGTCATCTGACCGAGCAAGATCTCGCCCGCGTGCTGCATGCGCGCCAGCGTGGCTTCTTCATCGCGCACTGCGATCTGCATGTGCTCGGGTGCGTACGCGTTCGCAGCATCCGTTGCGGCTTCGAGGCTGCGCGTGAGAATCACACCGCCATTGACTCCGAGCGACGATGCGGCGTACGCACGACGCGGTTCGGGAAGCTGTTCGAGTTGGCGCGCCACTTCGATCTGCGTTGCGGCCAGCAACTCAACGCTCGGAGTAATGAGCACACTTGACGAGTCAGGTCCGTGCTCGGCTTCGTTCAACAGGTCAGCAGCAAGGAAACGTGGGTTCGCCGAGTCGTCAGCAATGATCAAGCTCTCGCTCGGACCAAGCAGCATGGTCGTCGCGACTCCGTAGCGCTGCACCTCGATCTGCGCGGCAGCAACCGCAGGACTTCCAGGGCCGACAATCTTGCGCACCTGCGGAACCGTCTCAGTTCCGAATGCGGCGGCCGCGATACCGGCCGGACCATTCGCGCGATACACGCATCCCTGCAGTCCGAGTTCCTGCGCAACGACGAGTACGGCCGGGTCGACGTCACCGTCGCTACCCGGAACCGGCGGCACGATGACGACGATCTTCTGCACGCCGGCGACAACCGCGGGAGTTCCGAGTTGCACCAACACCGACGGGTACGACGCCTTGCCGCTCGGAACGAAAAGACCAGCACTGATGATGGGAGTGACCTTCTCGCCCACCATGAGGCCCGGCTCACTCTCGAAACTCCAGTCGCCGTGTGCACAGATCTGCTCGTTGAA
>CAIYMF010000008.1 GCA_903927265.1 uncultured bacterium
ATTCCACCGGGTACCCGCAAGATTGAACAAGATGTCCTGAGCATGCTCAGTACCGCCATTCGCCTTATTCATGATGATGGCGACGATGATGTTGACCAGAAACCCTGATCCACCGACGACCCCGAACTTAATGAATTCAATCAAGTGACGCTTCTTGATGCGTCTCCTCGTAGGTGCAGTCGGTTCAGTGATCACTCGCGATATAATAGGCCTAATGCTAAGAGACCTGAAACCGCCCATCAAGATTAATATGGCGCGCTGGGACGAGTCGTCACGCTGCGAAGGCAGCCAATGGTGAGATATGGCCTCGGACCGGGATAGCGGGCTACCTCAGGCACCGCGTCGAGCTCCGGTCCATCAACTGGATACGGCTCATCAGGGTGCCACAACGCTTGCAAGGTTTATCCTCTCGCCCCATAGGCATCAAGCGACCGATCGAGGTAGCTCAACTACATCAGCAATGCACATTGATACAGCCAGACGAGTCTTACCTTCTCCTCTTCGGCAACGCGAACATCGGATCGGGCCAGCAGCCATCCCCAGCAGCCCCGCCTCTAGGACGCCAGTCACTTCTCCCTGGTACCACATGTAGTACCATTAAGCCATGCCGAGCGTTGCCAAGATCCTCGCTTCCATGCGAGCCAATCCGCGCAACATCGACTATGCAGACTTGTTCCGCGTGTGCGAGGAGTTCTTCAGAGCAGCCAGGAACACTGGCGACTCGCACGCCGTCTTCAAGACCTCATGACCCGGCGACCCGCGGGTCAACATCCAGAACGACCACGGCAAGGCCAAGACATACCAAGTCCGACAGGTACTCCAAGCAATCGAGAAGTTGAAGGAACAGTGATGAGCCAGACGATCACCGACACCGCACGCTACAGCTTCCGCGTGACCTGGTCCCCCGAGGACACCGAGTTTATCGCCACGTGCGTCGAGTTTCCTTCGCTGTCGTGGCTGGCCGGTACTCCCGAGGAAGCGCTCACTGGGCTCCGGATCGTCGTCGACGAGGTCGTTGACGACATGCGCGCCAATGACGAACCTGTGCCCGAGCCACTGTCCACCCGGCACTACTCCGGGAAGTTCCAACTCCGACTTGGCGAGGACCTGCATCGACGACTCGTGACCGAAGCTGCGGAGCAGCACCTCAGCCTGAACCAGTACGTCACGCGCAAACTGGCCGTCTCCTGAACGCCAGAAGTGTCACTCCCCCCGAGCGCAATTCCTGGGCAAGTCGCAGTCACTTCAGTCGCTGGCCCCGCAGGCAGGAAGGAGACCCCACCTACTATCCACGATTCAACTTCACAGATGCGGCCAACTTTGCGGTGACCACGACAGAGGGCGACAACTTTCCCGCCTTCATGGGCATGGAACTACAACTCGGCAGCCTTGAAGGTGCCAGCGAACGCCTCATCGGGAGCTCGTTCTTCGCGTTTTCACCCACCGATGTTGACCGACGCAGCATTCACCCACCGGCCCAAGGCGACAGGGCCACAGCTGCGCTAGCCATGCCAGATGACGGCAGGATCACCGTAGTCTCTGACACCTCGGGCACCGGAACGAGCTCCGGTTCATGAAAGACTCGCGTACGATCGGCATCCCACATCGGTGGCAGGGCTCATCCTCACGGCCATAGGCATCCACAACGCGGAAAAACCACCCCGATTCCCCGTTAACGTTGACATAAAGGGAGTCGAAAGAGGTACCGCCCTGAGACATGGCCTCTGCCATAACATCGCGGGCCGTCTGTAACAATTCCACCGCTTCAGATTGACTCAGGCGAGAGCATGGTGTCTCGGGGTGACGACGGACCCGCCAAAGAGTTTCGTCGGCATAGATATTGCCAATCCCGG
>CAIYMF010000009.1 GCA_903927265.1 uncultured bacterium
CGATCATGGGTGACGGGGGGGTACCTGTAGCAGCCATGTCGGCACTAGGGCGTCTCGATCCCGCCAAAGACGTTGCAACCATTCAGCAGATGCAGGCACTTGCCCGGGGACTATCCGATCGGCTGCACGCCGCCGGTGAACTACCAAAGGCAGCGTACGACGGCTTTTCTGGAGTTCCTCAGGGTAATCCCTAGAGGACTCACGAACCTTCGCTCAGTTCGTTGACTTGCCCCAAACTGCTATCCGCCACAGTCACGAAAAGCATCCATCGATCACCCAACCCGCGGGTCACATGTCCGGCGCCGTTGACGTCGTCGAGGAATGCGAGGTCCCCGGTGTGCGGTTCTGTGACGGTTCCGTCGCCAGTCTCGTTTTGCGCACGTCCGTTCAGAGTGATGCCGATCTGAGGTCGCGGTCCGTTGTGCCAGCGGCCAGCGTCATATTCGGCCACGCCATAGTCGCGCCGCGTCACGAAGGCGCCATTCGATCGTGCCCACGCATCAATCGGCGGGACCGAGGTGAGCGGGAAAGGCCATCGAATGGGCTGTGAACGGGAGACGCCGTCGTCGTCGAAGACCCACGTCATCAAAGGCCGGCCCCGTCGATCTGGAAGGAGTCGAACGACGTCTTCGAACTCGTCCGGTGGGGCCCACGATTCGGTGAGCGCCAACATCACCCACGTTTCGCGGTCCCACTCGAATCGGACCGAACCGTAAGAGGAAATCGTGAACACTATGACTTCGCCGGGCTGCGAGGTGACCCGAATGTCGGCGTCACCAATCACCGTTGCCTGACCCGACAGAACGACCATCACAAAGTCTCCGAGTTCGGCAGGATCGGGCAGACCGTTGCAATCGGGTCTGCCGATCCAAAAGCGTCGGATTGGGATGACATCGACCGGACCTTTGACGCGGGCATCCCGGTAGGGGAGGCCAACCCGTTGACAGGTCAGGGTCCCCCGACTGTCGGAGATGTGGTGAACGCGCACGAATCTCGACCGAACTACGCCGGCGCGTATTTGCCAGTCAGCTGGGGACTCACGCCCTCAAGCCCAGCGACTTCACGGTCATGGCGCGTCTGGCGTTCCCATGTGCGCTTGAGGTCATCTCTGATGGGCACGCGTAGGATGCTCAATGGTCCCACTTCCAACTCGAGCACGTCCCCGTCCATGAGTGGATGAAGTCCGCCATGATTGGTCCCTGTCGCGACCAGATCCCCGGGCTCGAGTGGGTGCACAGACGAAACGAAGGCGATGCTCTCGGCGATGGAATACGCCATGTCGTTGGTGTTGAAGTCCTGCATGAGCGTCCCGTTGTTCCACAGTCGGACGCTGAGGTTTTGGGCGTCGCCAATCTCGTCGGCCGTCATGATGAAGGGCCCGATCGGGCAGAAAGTAGCGCGCGACTTCATCTGGTAAAAGGCGTTCTGGCGCGGGGGAATACCCCGCGCGGAGCCGTCGATGAGATTGGTGTAACCGAAAACGTAATCGAAAGCTTCCTCCGGGGAGACGTTGTCGGCATAGCGCCCGATCACCACCGCGATTTCCGCCTCTGCCTCGAAAATCGTCGCTGGGATGTCGGGAAGGATCATGGTGTCGCCCTGTCCGATCACGCTGTTCGGTGACTTGGTGAACGCGTTAATCGGAGGCCGCTCCGTCAGCGTGCCGTTCTCCATGTAATTGCGGGCCATGCAGTCGATATTGGTGGGGCGCGGCAAAGGCGGCCGCACTCGGACATCCGCTAAGGGAGTCACCGGGCCGCGGCTGGATTCGGCTTCGATTAGACCCCGATACGTGCCCCACTCGGCGATGACGCGATTGATGATGTCCTGGGGATGCGCGTGAGGAATTCCTTCAGTGACCGCAGACACGTCAATGACGGTGTCGTCTACCAGGACTCCCAGACGGAAATCGTCGAAAAACAGGATCTTCACTCGCTTGTCCTTCCAAGGCTCTGGGCGTCAATTGGGTGGAAATGGCCGTATTGGCCACGAAAAAACAACAAAGCTTGTCCGTCGTCGTCAGTTCCTAAGTCGATGACCCTGGCCACGACGATGGTGTGATCTCCCGCCACGTGCTCCTGATGAACCACGCAGTCGATCCAGGCCACCGCCTCATCCAGAACTGGCCCGGTGGGATGGCTGCTCCACGTGATCCCGTCGAATCGGTGGTCACTCGGCCCTGAGAACTGTCGTGGTGCGTGATGAGCGTGGGCGGGGACGATGCTCACCGAGAAGGCACCACCCGGCCGAATACGTGGCCAAGTCGTCGATGCGTGGTCGATGCAGATCGCGATCAATGGAGGGGCGAGTGACACCGAGGTAATTGAGTTGATTGCCATCCCGATGGGCTGGTCTTCGTTGAACGCTGTGATCACGGCGACGCCAGTTGGCAAGTGCCCCATGACTCGACGGAATTCACCGCCGTCAACATCGGGCGTTTCGAGTTGCTTAGCCTCGGCGTCAACCGCATGCGAGAGATCAGACATCGATCTGCTCCAACGTTTGGTTGGCCGCGAGGGCGGCGTCGCGAGCATCGATGTACTCCAGGGCTAGATCGACGGTTCGCTGAAGATGAAGGAGGTGGCGTTCGACTGCCAACTCAGTGTCATGCGCCAGAACGGCTTCCATGATGGCCTCGTGCTCGCCGTCCTGATTACGGCCGCCGACATGGGCGGGCCGTTGGAGCGCAGCGGCTGACCAGTGTCGGTACAGCTCAGACGACTCGAACAATGTCTCGCAGAGCCGTAGCAGTCGCTTATTGGGGCAGGCCGATAGAAGCGACCGATGGAATCCGCGATGGGTCGGGGCTCGTTGGGGACCGGGTTCAACCGCACGCAGCATATGCATGGCGGCGAGAATTGACGCCTCGTGCTCGGTGTCGAGGTGATCGACTGCGAGCCGGATGGCTGCCCCCTCATTGATGCGCCTGAGTTCGAGCAATTCAATGATGTTCTGACGAGATACCTCAATCACCCGGAAACCCCGATTGGGTTCCAATGTGGTGAGCCCTTCGGCTGCTAGTCGAGCCAGCGCTTCGCGAATCACCCCCGGGCGCGCGCTATATCGAGCGGCAAGCTCTCCAGGTAACAGTCGGGCCCCGGGAGGGAATTCGGCCGCCAAGATTCCCGCGCGAAGCGAGCCGTAGACATCGGCACTAAGAGTTTGAGCGTCGCCCCTTCGAACCATGACGTCACAGTATCATAAAACTCAATGATTATTGAAACGGACTTGTATTTTCGAAAACGAATCGACAGAATTCCCACATGATCGACAAATTGCGCGACGACGTGCTCGAGACCATGTCGATCATTCCGTCAGGCGCGTCGGTCGCGATCGGCGGCTTTGGTCTCACTGGGGTGCCCGCCATGTTGTGTGATGCGCTTTGCCAGCTTGATCGGCGTGACTTGCATGTGGTGTCAAACAACGCCGGAATTGATCCCACGGGTGTTGGGAGGCTCGTTCACGAGGGACGCTTGCGGAAGTTCACAGGTTCGTTTCCCTCTAATCCGGAATTCCTTCCGTTGCTCCACAGCGGTCAAGTCGAACTTGAGTTGGTACCCCAAGGGACCTTGGCCGAGAGATTGCGGGCTGCCGGTGCGGGGGTGAGGGCTTTCTACACACCCACGAGCGCTGGCACGGATCTCGCAACAGGGAATTACCCCTCCAGATATGACCGTGACGGACATGTCGTCGAGTGGATGTCGCCCAAAGATGTTCGAGTGATTGACGGGCAGGCGTGCGTACTCGAATTCGCCCTCGCGACTGATTTCGCACTTGTGAAGTCGACCCGCGCCGACCGACTGGGAAATGCCGCGTTTCGCTTGGCGTCGCGCAATTTCAACGTTCCCGCTGCCATGGCTGGCCGCGTCACCGTGTGTGAAGCCCAGACGATTGTTGATGCCGGCGACATCGATCCAGACAGCGTCCACTTACCAGGAATTTTCGTCCAATATGTCGTTCAGTCGAAGGATAGGCGCCTCGCCGATCCAGTGGTGCCGGTCGCATGAGCATCGATGGTCGAATCGGCTGGTCGCGTGAGGAACTCGCAACGCGCGCTGCCATGGATGTTCCAGACGGTTCCTATGTGAACCTGGGAATCGGCATCCCGATGCTCATCGCATCGCATCTACCAAGCGATCGAGAAGTGTGGTTTCACACGGAGAATGGCGTGCTGGGTCTGGGCGGGGCTCCTAGTCCAGATGAGGTGGACCCCGACATGCAAAATGCGGGCAAGGAGTACGCGAAAATCGTGCTGGGCGCTGCCTCGTTCGATTCAGCCCTTTCCTTCGCCATCGTACGTGGCGGGCACTTGGATATTGCGGTGCTCGGCGCCATGCAGGTCTCGCCATCCGGAGACCTTGCCAACTGGTCCGTCCCTGGGCGCACCCCGGGTGTTGGTGGTGCGATGGACCTGGTGACAGGTACCAAGCAAGTGTGGGTGTTGATGGATCACACAGATCGAGATGGCCGCACCAAGCTCGTGGATCACTGCACGCTTCCTCTCACGGGGCTGCGATGCGTTACCCGGGTCTACACGACCCTCGGGGTATTCGACATCGCCGGCTCCTACTTTGACTGCCGCGAATTGGCCCCCGGTGTGCACACTCAGACGGTCACAGAATTGACCGGAGCAGACGTGGCGTTTGGGCATCTGCGATGAGGTGGCGGCGTTGAGAGCCCGACCGCTCGCCTACATCGCTGGCGCCTATGAACACCCCGAGCGGGTTATCCCGGAGAAATCCCTGTCGCAGGTCTATCTCGAGATCGTCGCCGGACTTCTCGCCGACTCTGGCCTGCCCGTGGATGTGATCGACGGGTTGCATTCCTCTCTGACGCCCGGCTCCTTGATTAACCTTGCTGACACCCTTGGTTTGCACAACGTCAGGCACTTCGATGGCACGGACCTCGGGGGTGCAACGTACGTTGCCTCGGCGGGGCAAGCCGCGCGCGCCGTCGCCTCTGGGCGCGCCAATTGCGTGTTGGTGATTATGGCGGGAATTCCTCGCCGAGGCATCATCATGACTGCCTCGGGATGGGCCACGCAGCCGTACGAAGAGTCGCTGGGATCGAACTTCGTCGCGCAGTACGCACTGGTCGCTCGGCGTCACATGCACGAGTTTGGAACCACGCGAGAAGATCTGGCGCATATCAAGGTGGCGTCGGCGTATCACGCCTCATTCAATCCACATGCGTTATTGCAGAAGCGCGTCACTGTTGACGAAGTGCTATCTCAGCCACCCATTGCGGAGCCACTTCATCGGATGGACTGTTGCGTGACTACGGATGGGGGTGGCGCCTTTCTCGTGGTCAGCGAGGAGATTGCGCGAAGCCTGGGTGGCCCGCTGATCGGCGTCGTGTCGCAGGCTGAAGCGGGACGGACGTGGAACAACGGACGACCTGACTTGACCCATTCAGAGGGCATTGGAACCGGTGCCCGAGCCTTTGCTGACGCAGGTGTTCGGCCTTCGGACGTCGACTACGCGTCGATCTATGACTCATTCACGATCACCGCATTGCTCGCGATTGAGGACCTGGGATTCTGCGAGAAGGGAGATGGGGGTCGATTCGTTCGCGATGGTGCGCTCATGGCTCCGCACGGCGTGCTGCCGATGAACACCGACGGCGGAGGTCTGTCGAACAACCACCCCGACCGCAGGGGAGGCATGATTCGCACCATCGAAGCCATCCGACAACTGCGGGGGAGTGCGCACCCGGAACTTCAGGTGCCGGGGTGTGAGTGGGCGCTCGTCCATGGCGTCGGCTACTCACTGGGTAGCAAGTACACCGCCGCGACTGCGCTCTTGCGTCGGGAGGCGTAGTGACTCCTCGGGATTTTCCTGCCACCGATCCGCAAGCCCAGCCGGAGGAGGTGCCCTTCTACGAAGGGCTTCTCGTCGGCGAATTCCGAGTTCCCTGGTGCTCACGGTGTCAGACGTTCGTTTGGCGTCCAAAGAGTCACTGCACAGCCTGTTATGACGCTATTTCGGACTGGCGGGTCCTCCCGGGCACGGGCGAGATCTACTCCTATTGCGTGGTCGCCAAGGGCGATGGTGCCTTCGCGTCAGTTGCGCCGTATGTCCTGGCGTGGGTCGCTCTCGATGAGGGGCCGACTGTGTTGGCGAATATCGCCGATGGCCCGGACTTGGTCCAGATCGGGTATCGAGTGCGACTAAGTGTCCCGACCTGCGATGACCGCGCGTTTCGTGGACCAGTCTTCATGCTGAGTTAGTTAGTTGCTGACTCCCCGCTCGCAGAGTAGGTGCAGAAGACCGGGACGAATCCTGTACAACACGCATGACCACTGGTAATCTCCGGACTCTAGTTCCATTCTACGAAATGCACGTCCGATTTTCGAACGTGCGAATGGTTGCAAAGGAGGCCAGCATTGCTCACTGTCGAGGCCGGGGTTCTCGGTAATTTCGACGAGACAGCCCTCGTTGAGTTTGTTTCCTCGCGTGGTTCCGACGGCAATGCTCCTCTTCGGCTTGATGCGATTGAGGCTGCCCTTGATGCCTTCCGACGAGGGCGTCCTGTGGTCGTCATTGATGACGAGGATCGTGAGAACGAGGGAGATCTCATTGTCCCGGCCTGTGCCGCTGAAGCCGATGTCATTGGTTTCATGACGCGCTGGACTTCTGGCCTGATCTGCGTCGCAATGACAGGCGACATCCTGGATCGCTTGCGGCTGCCACCAATGACGGCGGTGAATCAGGACCCTAAGTCGACGGCGTACGCCGTCTCGGTCGACTCGTGCTACGTCGAGTCCACGGGGATTTCAGCGGTCGACAGGGCGTGCACGATTCGAGCGCTAGCAGATTCTTCGACCGATCACGCCGATCTCACTCGACCCGGTCATGTCGTGCCCCTCCGTGCAGTCGCGGGTGGCGTTCTTCAGCGGCGCGGTCACACCGAGGCGGCCGTCGACTTGGCGGAACTAGCCGGCTTGCCTCCCGCGGGTGCCTTGGCTGAACTGACCAACGACGACGGCACGATGATGCGCGCGGCTCAATGTCGCGAATTCGCAGATGAACACGGCTTGGCCATGATCTCGATAGCCGACCTTGCTCGTTATCGGTGGCACCACGAGCAACTACTCGAGCGCACCGGCCAGATACCGCAATCTCACGGTGAGGCCGCAATAGTCCTCCACCGCTACCGGTCTGTCGTCGACGGACGTGAGCATCACGCCGTGGTCGTGGGGGACCTCGGCGAGGCCAGCGACGTACCCATTCGAGTTCAGACAGCGTGCGTTTTCGGCCCGGCGTGCACGATTTTCGGGTGCGGTTGTGTTTCCGAAGCCGACGCAGCTCTTGACGCGATGCGCGCTTGCGGCGCTGGCGTCATCGTTTACATCGGAGCTGCATCATCGGGCGAAGTCCGTGGACTCGACTGCGTGGACCCGGCGCTAATCGCGCGCCAAGTTCTGTCGGACCTCGGACTTCGCTCGACTGAAAGCGCCAACTCCGGGAGCCCCGCATTCGTCACCGTTGACGACCTGGGACTCCCCGTTTATCAGGAGTCGCGGCACTCACGACTCACGTCGATCAGTCATCTCAAGGTGCCAGCATAGGTCAAGGGGCGACGCCGCTTGCTCCGAAAGTCGTTGGCTCGTTGGATTCCGGGCACTGCAACGATCACGCTGGTGGCCCCGGCGCGATTCGAACGCGCGACACACGGTTTAGGAAACCGCTAGAACGCTGCCACCGCCCTTGTCGTCATTTCGAGTATCCCATGGATACCAACGGTTCTTGATCAGGCCTGTACATGAGGGTGCAGGGGCGTTGCATCCACGACTGCATCCAAAAGTAGGTGCTGGCCACTGCCCTGTGGAGGTCGCTAAAAGCGTGTGGATGGGCAGGCGTACAGAGGGCACGACGTCCTATTAGCAAGTGGACCTGTGCGGCAGGAGCCACTGGTGACTTACTGCCCATCACTGTTGGCAACTGTTTGCACTGAGTTTCCGCTTTAGAGCGAGGTGGGCTAGAGGCCTGTTAGTTACCAAGAGAGGCTTTCCGCAGAATGCGGCTATCTTTACGACCTATGCATGCCGTCAGGGGTTCTCGTCAGGGGGTGATGCGGAAGGCGGCGGGTCAGCGGTTCACCTTCACACCCACTAGGTACACGGCCACGAGGATGATGAAGCCCACACCCCAGACTGCCCAGCGGATGGCCCTCAGGGCTGAGGTCTGCTTCTCCAGTTCGGCAAGCATGCGCTGCTCAATGCTGGCTGAGTGTGAGGTCGATGCCATGGTCGCGGCTCTGCCGGTACTCGCGAGTGGGGCGGACTCGGCGACCGCGAGGGGGCTTGCACCACGACTGGGCGTACCGCAGGCTGGGCACCTGTCGAGGTTGCCCGCGTTGTACTCGCGGCCGCAGGAGCACTTGACCATCAGGTAGTCGCTCATCGATGATCCCCCATCGCTCACGAGCAGGATGCATACCATCCCTTGCCAAGATGCTACGCCAATCTCATGTCTATTCCTCCTGATTCGTTGCTAACAAGAGGAGCCGGCCATTCCGCTGTTCAAGGCCTAGCCACTGCACTGAACAGAAAGGATGGTTTCCGTAGTATCCGTTCCAGCCTCGGGGAACTGGCTCAGGACCATCCGCGACCACACACACCCTCTGAAACTGAACTGAAATCCTGCAGACTTCGTGATCACCTTCGCTGCGTCTAGATCGAAGCCGATAAGACTCGGAACCCTTCGGGTCGGTCGGTTGTAGTTCGGTACCGCACCTTGTGGCTGTGAGTTTGGGCTGTTCCCGGATGGGGAGTACGTCGCATTGCCTTTCGATCTCATTGCTAGGAGTACTGCTCCAACTATGAGGATGAAAACGCAACCGAGCGCTATGGCAGCGATCACGCCGAAGGCGAGCGGCTTATTGGTCACCGATGTGCCGCTCGTCGGGCCAGTTGAGGCGGCAATGCTTGATTTGGGTTTTGCTGCCGGGCTGCGCCACAGAGCAGGGGTTACCGATGCGGGCGGAGTCGTCGCTTTCGCCCCGTCGTCCTTGGGTGCGGTAGATCGGGTATCGGCAGGCCTTATCCAATCGACGCTGGTGATGTTGTCGATCGAGCCAAGGACGGCTTTCAACTCCGCCCAATTGGCTACCGGTTGACCATTGATGGCCGTGACGGTATCCCCAGGAGCGATTCCTTTTGCTGCCGGATGAACCTCGTCTAGATAGACGACCGTAAAGGTCTCAATCCCGAATCGAAGCCCGAGCGTGGGTTTCGCGGGAACTTCCACGACTGGTCCCAAGGCCGCAACCGTTTCCTCAACGATAGCGTCCAGGCCAGGCACACCATTGTTGGAAACATGCTGGGTCCAGACGCTTCCGTCGAAGTAGCGCAACTCGTTCATTTGCTTCGGATCAGCGAACCAGCCTGCCTCGGTTGGGAATTGAGGCTCCGCCGCCATTTTCCGCGCGAGGTGTTCGTCGGTCCACGCGTGGCCATTCCAGAATCGATAGAGCGACAGATCATCGGGGTCTGGGTACCAGCCGTCGATGTCAGGCTCGTTCATTGTCGGCCTTCCTGTTCGACGGTTGGGTCAGGCGTTCGGGCATAGGTACTGATGAGCGGCTTGTACTCCGCTGGCCATGGCGTCTCCGATGTCCGGCATGATTTCACCGCGTTGAGAGATTCCGTCGACTGTTTCGCCCGCGCTCAATCGTCCGCACCAGACATAACCGCCGCTGAGAATGTCGTTGTCACTTTGGAATCGAAAGCCCAGCGTCATGCCTCCCGGGGTTTGCGCAATTTGATGCATACGAGCAATGAAGGCGGGCTCATCGACTCGATTGGATGACTTCCCGCTTCCCGCAACCGCGAATACAACTGCGACAACAGTAACCACGCCGACGGCTATTGCTGCCCACGCCCATAGCGGCATGCTGCCAGTGGAATGAGGTGGCCCCGACTCACCAACACTCTGCGACGCCGAGGCCGTCTCAGTAGACGCAGTGACCTGTGAGGGGGCACTCAGTGGGTCGTTGGCCACAACTCCGTTCGTTGACACGTCCGAGGTCCACTGAGTTCCATCGAAGTAGCGGTATTGGAAACGTCGCATCGGATCGGGGTACCAATTTGGAACGGCCATCATGCGGCTCCTTTGCATTGACCATCAGCAATTGAGGAATAGAAGTCCCGGCGCACCGCAGCACTCGCTGTTTGGCCCAGGGAAGAACTAAAGAGATCGGCGCACGCGGCTGCGTCGAAGACCCCTGTACCCACAATTTGCACCGTCTGCCACGATCCGTCGACCTTGGTCATGATCACTTGATTCCCATCTGGGATGTGGCACTCTTGGCCGAAATGATTCCCGTACTCAGACGTGCCTTCATAAGCACAGTTGGGATCAGAGATCGAGATCAGGACGTCGTAACAGTAGATAGTTCGCTCAGTGCCATTGAAGTAGCCGCTCACGACCGCCTGCGCCGTTTCGGGATCGCTCGTGTTGATTTGAGTCAGGCCCACGGGCACCTTTACCGGTGTCGGGGATGGGGCGTCGGGTGCCGGAGTGACGGGTTCTTGAGTCGCGGCTGTTGGCGATGAGGATGCGGTATCGGGCATCGCAGAATCGGAAGTCGGCGTTTGGTTGCTCAATGACGCCATAGCGCTCGTTCGACCCCACCATGCGGCAATTCCGAGCACGGCCAATGCAACGAGTACTCCGCCCACTATGAGTGGCCACCGAGTCCCGCTCGATTTCTCTGCGACCTGTGCGGGGGCGGGGCCGGTCACGCCCAAGGCTGGACCGGCGCTGAACTCAGATGGGATCGAAGCAACGGGCACTGGCTGCACCGTTGGAGGTACGGGCGGTAGGTGCGGTAACGGCGGGGAAGTAGGTGGCGGCGGCTGAGATACCGGAGGTGCGGGAATATCGAGCCATTCAGAGCCGTCGTAATACGCAAACCGTCCTGTGCCCGGATGTGTACGCCAACCTGCTTGGAAAGCAGCAGCGCGAGCACGTGTTTGGGTCGTCCATTCGTTGCCGTCCCAGAAGCGATAGACCGATGGGTCATCCGGATCTGGGTACCAGCCATCAGGCCGTTCCGTCATTACTGCCCCCGTCCGCTGCACCCCCCGAGAGTTCAGCGCTACTTACTGTTCAGTAGAGCACGCATCTGTTCCATTGCGAGTAGTTTCACGCACGTCAAATGGTGAAGTGACCGCCTCTGCTTGATCCAGGTGCTGTGAGTCCACGATTGCCTGTTGTTGGCGCGAACCTCATGGAAATCTCACGACTCGAACGCGGAACTAACCACGACCCAGAACTCGCACTCCGCTACCGCCACTGGATCCAGCCGCAAGAAATCGCCTCATGAACCATTGATACGAATAGGAGCATCAATGTAGTTCGACTGGAGTACCGCCGGTCCGATGGTGTTCGTCCGTCGAGTCGTAAATCAGTCGGCCATCTAGTGTCGGGATTGCTCAGGCCAATCGGGGGAAACGGCGGGCAAAGCGATCCGTTGAAGGAAACCACCTCTCACCACGTGGCGAGGAGCGCTCCCTGCTTGTCTTTGAAGGTACCGACAAGAATCCAAACGAAGTCGATCAATATCCAAACGCCGAGACCGCCCGCGGTCAGCAGCATCAGGACACCTGTTCCGACTTTGCCCACGTAAAACCGATGGATACCAAGAACACCGAGGAGGAAGCACAGGATCGCCGCGGCCGCACGCGACTTCGAACTCAGGGGCCGACCTAGTTCATCGACCGTTGGGCGTGTACCAGTAACCACTCGCATGGGAGCGGTCGCCGAAGTGACTGGGCGCGTCTGATCCGTCCATCCCGCCCCATCCCAGAACCGCTCCGAAGGCTTGCCGTCGGGATCGAGATACCAGCCCTCGCTCACGGTGCCGTCTGCGTTGACTTCGGCGACTGCGTTTGAAACCGGAGCGACAAGCGCCGCAGGCGTTGGGCGCCTACCGAAGGCGATCAGCCCGAGTACAGAGGCGATGAGAAGCAGATAAGGACTAATCAAAAAACCCAGATATGGAAGCGCAGTGGCCGTACCGTAATCCCTTTGCTCGTAGTAGAAATAATTTCGCCACATAAAGGGGTCGAGTTCTTCTAACCCGCTCCACAACCACCAGTACCACAGATCGATAAGGAGCCGAACAATCAAGGCTCCGAGTATCAGCCAGGGCGCCACACGGACCCGATCGAGCAAAGCGAACACACCACCCACGGCGGCGAGAACGATGAAGCCGAGCGTAAGCGAAAAGTAGATTCCTGGGGGGAAGTCGAATCGTACAAAGTTAGGCACATTGCTCAAGCCAAGGCGGACTACCCATAGCGCCGTCGCTGCTGCACTCACTATCGCCAGTACGCCCGCGGCAACCAATATGTATGTGTCGCGGACAAGCGCGGGACTGCGCTCGGTTTCCCACTGAGGCACCGCCATCGGTCCCAGAGTCACTTCAATCGGGGGGTAGCCTCTCAGAACCGTGCACTCAATTGCTTCACCTTCCGGGACGCTGTTCCGTATGGTTCGAAAGGCACCACGCGTCGCGACTGGAAGCCCCTGAACGCTCGTCACAACATCGCCCGGCTTGAAGCCCACCATGTCCGCGAATTTGCCTCGCTCCACCTTCATCACCTGAAGTGACTCGGGTTCCCAAGTCAGACCCATGGTCCATTGGTGACTCATGTGTCCCCCCGTGGGCGCGTGGCGATACTCCCGCCTTGTCTAGTGCCAACTTAAAGGCCAACTAAGCGCCATGGCAACTATCTGGCCCGCCACGATCCGCACTCGTTCATTCAAGCTCGACCGCGTGCGCTGGGATACTCCCGTAGCGTCATCTCGCCCCTGCGTCCGTATCCCTCGCTACGCTGCCCTGAGGAGTGCGCCGTGCGAGGGGGAGGACGATTTAGTGACTGTCA
>CAIYMF010000010.1 GCA_903927265.1 uncultured bacterium
ATGAGATTGAGAGCGCGATACCCGAGTCGGTTGGCGAGCAAGCGGTCGAAAGGTGAGGGCGAGCCGCCTTGCTGCATATGCCCTAGTACCACCTGGCGTACGTCATACATGCCGTGTGATTCCTCCTCCAGCAGCCGCGCGATGAAGTCGGTGGTGTAATTGTGCGATGCGTTCTCGTTGCGCACGGCAAGGAAAAGTCGTCGTCCGTGGGCGAATAACTCCCGCAACCAATGGACGTCGTTGGCTAGATCGTCCAGGGAGATGCCGTCCTCGTTGGTATAGATCCGCTCAGCGCCAGCTGCGATACCCGACATCAACGCGAGGTATCCGCAGTCACGACCCATCGTCTCGACGACGAAGCAGCGTCTGGACGCGATACCCGACTCCTTAATCTTGTCCATCGCCTCGACGATGACGTTGAGAGCGGTGTCGGTGCCGATGGACAGTTCCGAACCGGGGAGGTTGTTGTCGATAGAAGCCGGGATGCACACCGTCGGAATACGGAAAGCCGGGTACCGGTCCCGCTCAGTCATCATGGTGTAGATACCTTCGTAGGCCGAGTAGCCACCAATGACGAGCAACGCGTCGATGTGATGATCCTCCAGAGCGCGGCTGACAGCATAAAGGTCGCGAGTGCTAGGGATCTCGCGGCGGGTACCCAGCTCAGCGCCGCCTTCCCCGGCCCAGCCCTCGACGTCGCTCCAGGCCAATTCCGACATGTCCCCGGTCGCTAGTCCGATGAACCCGTTATGGATTCCCACAACGGTATGACCGCGGGAAATCGCCAGTCGCACTGCAGCACGGGCAGCAGTATTCATGCCCGGGGCCGGACCGCCAGCGTGCATGATCGCGACGCGCTTGCGGTCGGCGTCACCAGCGGTGTCGGAAGTGGTACGAGCTGGTTCACTGAGTTCGGTGAAGATCGCGTCCATCTCGACAAAGGAACGTCCCCTCATCCGCATGGCCTCGTTGTAACGGCCCTCCGTAATGAGACCGGGCACCGACTTCGTGTCAGCGACGGCCTTGACCAGGGGGAGGCGATGTATGCGGTTGGACCCAGTACCGATAACGCGCCCCTCGGCCTCTGGAGTGGTCGAGAGCACCTCGTGAACCGCGTGATAACCCAACCAGGTCGACGCCCAGCGGTCATAGGCTGACGGTCGTCCGCCGCGCTGGACGTGGCCCAGGATGGTAACCCGGGCGTCCTCACCGAGTTTGTCCTCAAGCACCTGGCGGACGTACTCCGAGGAGATCCGGTTCCCGGAACGATCGGTGGCGCCCTCCGCGACGACGACGATCGAGTCGCGTCGACCCGCCTGACGGCCACGTTTGAGCTCGGCGCACATGCGGTCCTCCCAACCGTCCTCGGGCGGCCGTTCCGGAATAAGAACATAGTCAGCCCCGCCGGCAACTGCTGCCATAAGGGCGAGATAGCCGCAGTGGCGGCCCATCACCTCAACGACGAAGGATCGCTGGTGGCTGGCTGCGGTGGAGGCGAGGTCGTCGATGGCATCG
>CAIYMF010000011.1 GCA_903927265.1 uncultured bacterium
GATGACACGGTGAGGGTTCACCGATTGAGCCAGCACCGAACGCAGGCTGCGCTCGATGGTTGCTGCCGCGTTGAAGGCAGCCATCACCACGGTGACGTCAGTCATGGTGCCCACTCAAGAACGACAGCACGTCTGCAGCAACGTCGTCAGTCTGCCGTGCGAGTCCGAGTGACAGACATTCAACGCCCTGCGTCAGTGAGAGCAGTGAGCGTGCCACGCGTGCGTCGGTGACAACCCCGTCTTGCAAGCAGGCCTGAAGAAGTCGTTGGAACATGACGGTGCCACTCACAGGGGCGAGTGGCTCGCTGCTGGTGAGGTCGGGCGTGATGAGCGCCGCGATGGGCACTGCGTCTGGAAACTCGGTGCTGGCAACCGGACGAAGCACACTCTTGGAGCTGCTCGTATGCACGACCGTCAGATCGTCATTGGGTGTGAGGTCAGGGAGCGCCGCGTTGTCGAGTTGCATCTTGCGTGCGCGGTACAGCGGGTCGGCGACGAATCGGCCGTTGCTTCGGTAGGCCACTACCTGATCGTCTGCGAAGTGAGTCGCGCCCGCGAGTTCAGCCAGGCGCGCGGTGGTTGACTTTCCCGATCCGCTTGCGCCAATCAGAAGGGCAGCGCCTCCGTGGTATTCCACCGCGCTGCTGTGGACGAGCACCGCATCACCGAGCGGCCCCAGAATCGTGAGCAGCAGCCGTAGTGGCGCTGCTCGGTACCACTCGGGTGGATTGCTGAGGTCACGTGCCCACAGCAACGCGTGCCTCGTTTCCTCGTTCCAGATCAGTGCGCTGCCCACGTTGGGGTCAATAATGAATCCGTCAGTCGCGAATTCATGCGGAGCCGCAGGATTGACGAAATGCGGCAGTGCCGGAGGTGCAATTCCGGTGGAGGCCGTGTCCCACACGTCGATGCGCACGCCATCAGGTGAGGGCAGTGAGGCAGGCAGCGTGATTTCCTCGCGCAGGATTTGCCGAAATGACGGGTTGGTGCAGCGCAGGCTGACTGAGGTGCTACCGAACCGACGCACGTCGGGCGTGCTGGGGTGTGCCGACATGGCCTGCGTGGTGAGGGCGAGCATGCGATCGAGGAACTCGCGCATGTGCGGGTTCAATCAACGTCACCCTTGGGGTGCGGCCATCCGGCGTCGTCGACGTCGTGGATGGGGTCCATCAAGATGAGGTCGTTGAGGTCGTTGAAGGCCTCAAGTTTCGGTTCGCTCCACGATGTGCGAGTGACTCTCGCGGTGACGGCGGCATCGAACGTCGAGTCGCTGGCGACGAGTAGTCCGCGGGCAATGAGATCAGCAAGAAAACTGGTCGTCTGATCTGCGATCACCGCTGCGTCACCGTCGTAGCGTGAGGTGAGCGTCTCAACGATTACTGCGTCGGTTGCACCTGAGGCGGCAAGCACCCACATGGTGGAGGCCGTTCCGACCAGCGAGTAGTACGTGCCACCACTGAAATCGATGACCACGGTCTCGTTGCCCTGAGTGTCGTGGCTGATGTGTGTGTCAGTGACCTTGTATGCCATCGTCCTGCTCCCGAACCCGACGCATATGGCCGCGAATCGCCTTGAAGAAGTCCCCCTCTGAGACCTGCTCATCATACGAGGCATTGGCACCGTGGAAGTAACGGATGACCACGACCTCGTCGACCATACGCACGGGAATACCCGATTCTGTGAGTCGCATGACTAAGTCGATGTCATCACCGACGGCGTAACTCTCATCGAAACCACCGATCGCCAACATGGTCTCTCGACGCACGAGCATCGAGGTGGGGTAGTACTGCGGGCGCCTCGGCGCATCGACAGATGTCGGAACGTAAGGCCCCGGAATGGTGGCATTGTTCTCGACTCGAATGCTCTGTACGCCAATGATCACTTCCTCTGAGGCATCGTCGTCGTCACGCACGAGGCCGAGCCGAGTCGACGTCAATTCGTCGTCAGCGTCAAGGAAGGTGAGCAACTCGTATTGCGCATCCTTGATGCCGGCGTTGCGTGCGTGGCCAATGCCGCCGTGCGCAATGTGATGAGCCGACAGGATGACACGCGGTGATTGTGGTTTCCATGCCGCCACGAGTTCGTCACTGGCATCGATGAGGCCGTCGAAGACGACAACGACCTCAATCGGAAAGTCTCCATGGTCGGCAGTGGCTGAGGTGTCAACAGAATCAAGGGTGCGCTGAAGAGTGAGTACATTGCCGTAGACCGGAATGATCACCGAGAGACCGCACGAATCTGTCGTTGAGTTCGCGCTGGTCACGTGCCAATCATGCCCGCCTACGATGTGGCCATGGACGGTGCGGGGGACTCAGGGGTTGCATCCGTCTCTCGCGCGCGGCCGCTCTCCCGTGACGCAGTCGACCAGTTGGTCACCGCAGTGAGGAGTGCCCTCACCGATGAGTTCGGTGAGCCCTCACCCTCATGTCTGATCCTCAGTGACGTCGATCCGGATGAATTCCTCAGAGCAGTGGTCACGCACCGGGTTGCCGGACTGCTGTCACTTCATTCCGAAGCAGTCGGTTTGTCACCCGAACTCGCGGCCTCGGTGCGGCAACTCGCAATGCGCGATTCAGTGAGCGCGATGCGTTTGGCGCACGAGACGCTGCGCGCATCGCAGGCGCTGTCCTCCGCGGGTATTCGCGTGGCGGTGCTGAAGGGGGCCGCACTGAGCACTGTCACGACTGGAAGCGTCGGTGCCCGCGGTCCAGGTGATATCGACCTACTCGTGGCTCCCGTCGATGTCGCGCGAGCCCATGACGCCCTCGTGCGCGCTGGCTGGACTGCAACCGATGGCTGGGTTCCAGGTGAAGGCTTGCCCTGGGCATGGACATCGTGGCTGCGTCGTGAACACGACTACCGTGGCGGTCCGGTTGATGTCGACCTCCATTGGCGCGTCAGCATTGAACCGCGTCTGTCGCCCTCCGCCGAAGACTTACTCGATCGCGCCGTCGAGGTGCCTATGGCGGCGGGTTCGGTACGAACCCTCGCGCAAGGTGACGCATTGGGGGCGGCGTGCTATCACACCTATCTTGACCGCCATGCACGCTTGCGCGGGCTGGTTGACGTTGTGCGGCTCACTCGTCTGCGCGGTGCCCATCTCGGGGCCGATCACACCCGCGCCTGCCGCCGGATGGTGGGCGATGTCGTGGCATTCACCGATCGACTGATCGGAGGCGTGCCACGTGATCGTCTGGCCGAACTCACCAGCGGCACGACTGCCAATGTCGACGCGCAGCAACGACTGTGGAATGAGTGGTCGGTGTTGCCGCTGTGGTCTGCCGATGCTGTTCCCACGAGCGAACTGAGCCAGATGTATCGACATCAACTGCGTTATGCACCGGCGCTTCCCGGCGCGATGAGACACGCTGCCGAGTTGGTGCTGCCGCCTGAGCGGCTGTCCGAGGATTCGGGAATCGCCGAAGTGGCGGCGGGAGTCCTCGCGGAAGGTCGGCACCTCATTGAGCGAAGAATTCTGCGACGGGGGTAGTGAGCGAACTCCCCCATGGCACGCTGGAGTCATGATCGACATGTCGTTCGAGGAATTTGAAGACCTCGTGGCGCAGGCTCTCGAGCGGGTACCCGTTGAACTGGCGCGTATGGTCGACAACGTCGTGATCGTGGTCGAGGAGAACTCTCCGCCGGGGGATGAACTCTTCGGTCTCTACGAAGGAGTTCCGCTCACGTCCCGTGACTCGACCTACGTAGCCGCGATGCCTGACCGCATTTCGATCTATCGCAGGCCGATTCTGCGCGCGTGCCGCACCCGTGACGAAGTGGTGACGCAAGTGGTCATCACCGTCGTTCATGAAATTGCGCATCACTTCGGAATCGACGACCACCGGCTGCATGAGTTGGGCTGGGGCTGACAGGATCGGGCTATGCAGACATCGCAGGCGGTTGACGTCGCCACTCGGCACGTCGAGATAGCGCAGCGCGACCTTGACGTTCCAGGCATCACATTCGGTCTCCTGCGCGATGGCGAACTGCTGCACACCGGGGGAGTGGGAGAGCGCGTTCTCGGCGAAGGCGACGTGCCAGGCGCTGACACCGTGTTCCGCATTGCCTCGATGACGAAGAGTTTCACCGCAGCGGCTGTGCTGTTGCTGCGCGATCGTGACGTACTGCGTCTTGATGACCCCATTGCCGACCATTGTCCGTGGATGTCTGGCATCGGAGTTCCCGAGGGCTTTCACGCTCTGACGGTTCGTGACTTGCTGACAATGCAAGCGGGTTTTCCCACAGACGACCCGTGGGGTGATCGACAAGAAGATCTCGCCATCGACGAATTCGATGCGCTGGTGGCTTCTGGTGTGTCGTTTGCACGTTCACCCCGACTGGTTTTCGAGTACTCGAATCTCGCGTACGCACTACTCGGTCGCGTGATCTCGTCGGCGGCTGGTATCGATTACCGCGATGTCGTGCACGCTGAACTGCTTGAGCCTTTGGGTCTTTCCTCGACGCGCTTCGTTGCGGCTGATGTCGACGTCCGGCATCTTGCGCAGGGCTACGCGCCGACCGCGGCCGGTCTTGTTCCCGAGCCCTTCACCGGCCCCGGTGCATTTAGCCCGATGGGCGGTTTGCTCAGTAGCGTCAATGACGTGGCGCGTTGGGTCGCGGGATTCCAGAATGCGCTGTCTGGCGTGAACGATGCTCATCCACTGTCGCGGGCGAGCCGACTCGAGATGCAAACGCCCCAGAAACTCATCGGTACGACGATGACGCGTATGACCACTGACGATGGCGCGGACAACGTCTACGTCAGCACGTCGTCGTACTGCTTCGGCCTGCGAGTCTCCGATGACATCCCACTCGGTCGTTTCGTGAGTCATAGCGGTGGCTATCCCGGATTCGGTTCACACATGCGCTGGCATGCAGGAACAGGTTGGGCAGTCGTAGGCCTCGGAAACCGCACCTACGCCAACATGAGTGCAACATTCACGGCGGCGCTTGAAGAAATCGTCGCCGGAACCCCGACGCCTGCGATGGAACCTGAACTGTGGCCACACACCATCGCCGCGATGGTGATCGTCGAGTCGCTTCTCAGTGACTGGAATAACGAGGTGGCCGATGCTCAATTCGCCGTCAATATTGACCGCGACTTTCCCCGACCGGATCGACGAGCCGACTGGCAGCGCGCTGCTGATGCTCTGGGCGAGTGGCGCCGCAGCGACCGGGCGATCGAATCTGATTCGCAGGCGCACGCGCGTTGGTGGGTCGAGGGCGACAGTGGCATGGCGAAACTCGAGGTGCGACTGAGCCCCGAGCGTCCGCCGAAGATTCAAGCGCTCACCGTGGTGCTCGAAAGTAGGTAGCCGCGCTTTAGACAGTGTCGAGCAGTGCCCCCAAGGCTCCTGCGACTGCGAGTGATTCGTCGAGTGAGGCTCGGTGAACGCCCGTCATGTTGAAGTAACCGTGCACGAGTCCGGGCGCGCGACGCAGTACGACCTTGACCCCGGCGGCACGCAGTGCTTCGGCGTACGCTTCACCTTCGTCACGCAGCGGATCGAATGCGGCCGTGGTGAGGATCGCCGGAGGCAGTCCCTCGAGAGTTGAGGCGCAGAGCGGTGACAACTTCGGATCGGTGCGGTCGCCACCAGCCGAGTAGGTGTCCCAGTACCAGTCCATCGCGGTGCGGGTGAGGAAGAATCCGTCGGCGAAGAGGCTCTTGGACGGTCGGTCGACGCTCGCGTCAGTTCCGGGGTACAGCAGCAATTGCGCGACGGGCATCGCAGTTCCGGAATCACGGGTCACCTGACTGACGACCGCTGCGAGGTTGCCACCCGCACTGTCGCCACCGACAGCGACCCTGGTGGGGTCAGCGCCGAGTTCGGCCGCGTGCGCGACTGCCCAAGCGAACGCGGCGACTGCGTCGTCAACGGCCGCTGGGTAGGGGTGCTCGGGTGCCAACCGGTACTCGACCGACAGTACGTGGACGTCTGAAAACTTGGCGAGAATGCGGCAGGGCTGATCGTGAGTTTCAAGATCGCCCACGACCCAGCCGCCACCGTGGAAGAAGACCAGCAGCGGGCGATTGGGTGAACCGGAAGGCGGTGCGTAATGCCGCGCAGCCAGTGGCCCTTCTGCGCCGTCAACGGTGAGTTCACTCACCGGTCCCACAGTGATGGGAACCCCGGCGGCGACGGCCGCGCTCGCACGCATGGCAGCGCGCTGCTCGTCAACCGACGCGGTGTCGCGGTCGGGTCGGATGCGGCCGTTGAGTGCCAGCACCATGGCAAGGTGCGGTTCGAGTACCTGCCCGTCGACGGTTCGCGTCCCTCCACTGAAGCGAGTGGCAGCCCGATCAGGAAGGGCATCCATGAGGCGAGCCATGCGGTATTGAGCAGCCGACGAAATCGATGCACGTGAAGGAGACATGTGGGCAAGCGTAGGGGCTGTTCGCTTACTCCGCTTGAAGCTCGGCGATCACGGGCTCGAGCATGCCTGGCTTGACCGTGCCAATCACGCGCGCTGCCACGCGACCTTGACGGTCGAGCACCACGGTGCTGGGAATCGCCTCGGGCGGAACTCCGGGTACGTGTACAAGCAGGCGGGCACCCTTGTCGATGATGCTCGGATACGGAATTGCGAACTTCTTCACCATCGCATTGGCGGCATCAAGAGTGTCATTCACGTCGAGGCCGACAAGCGACACCGACTTGGGGTCGGAGGAGTTGGCAACACTCACGAGCACGGGCAATTCCTCTTGGCACGGATCGCACCAGGACGCCCACGCATTGATCACCACCACTCGACCACGTAACGAACTGATATCAAGTTGCTTGCCGTCGAGCGTTGTTCCGGTGACCCCTGTGACGGGTTTGCGATCCTCAGGCGCGTAGCGCGTCAGCCCTAACGAGATGTCGTCGGTGGATGACGCGCTGGCGATAGCTGACGGGGTGGGCGCCGGAAGAGCCGGAAGGAGTGAGCAGGCCGTCACGGCCATGCTCGCAGCAATCATCACACCTACTCCCAGCATTCGCTTCATGACGCTTCCCCTTGAGCGGCGAGTGCCTGCTCAGCAGCGATCTCGGCGTCGATGCGTCGACCGCGTGCCTCTTCACTGCTCATCCAGTCGCGCACCATGTCCATCATCCAGAAGGTGTCCATCACCATGATGAACGCCCACATGCACGCGCCAGCGAGTTGTTGATCGGACAGTGCGTCAAGACCGAACGGTCGGGCGACCGTGGTGAAGGTCGCGTAGAGCGGAACCGATGCGAAGAACAGGGACGCGCCGACGATCGCTTCGGGAACCATGATCGACGCCATCAGTAGCAAGCGCACCGCGTGAGTGGGACGCCGCGGTTGAAGGTTCTTTCCGATCAGCGGGAAGTAGAACAGGAAGCCGGCGATCAGAAAGAGCGGTTGCTTGATGAATGTGTCGGCGTCGTGGTTGCGTAACGCCCAGTCGTAGAACGGTGTGAAGTGAACGCCGAACAACACGCCGGCGAAGAACAGCCAAATGAAGAGCGGGTTCGTGAGCCACCGCACGGCCGTGCTGCGCAGTGCCGGCACCACCCATCGACGTCGGGCCACGTCGCTGCTCGCCCGGAAAATGAGCGTCACCGGTGCACTCAGTACCAAGAGTGGAGCCACGATCATCATCGCCACGAGGTGCTGGGCCATGTGCACCCAGAGGAAGGTGTGCGCCCACGCGGCCAAGGGGCCGAGGTACACGACGGCGAGCAGGGTGACCGCCGCGATGAAGCAGGCGGTGGCGGCTCGAGGCCAGGGCAAATCAGGATCGCGGAGGTTCACGCGCTGTACTGCCCAGAGGTAGAGAACGGCAGCCAGTACGAGGTTAACCGCAATGAAGGGATCGACGGTCCATCGCGAGAGGAATTCGACGACAGGACCGGCCATCGCACCATCGTAGGTTGCGCGTCGGCAATCTCCCGAAGTTGGCCCGAACGCGCTACTGTCCGTACCTAGGTTCTAGAAGGGTTCCACCGAGCGGGAAGTGAGGACCGGGTGAAACGTGCCCTGTTTGCTGTGCTGACGGTGCTCATCGGTGTGCTGGTTGTTGCCGGCACAGCAGTGGCCGTCCACTCGCGCGGAACTGAGCCGCCATCAATCACCGCAACTCCTGCGGGTAAGGCGACCACGGATCAGGGCGAGTTGAATCACGCGACCCTCGAACTGTCGATCTTCCCGAACCCCTCATCGAGCCAGCCAGGTCCCGACATTCCTGCCAGCGAGACGACGATTGTTGCGGCGAGTCAGGGGTGGCCGTTCTATTCGCCGTCAACCTCGCTCCAACTTCCGGCCCACTCGCTCGTCACGATGACGATTCACCAGTACGACACAGGCGGTCAGATCTACAACCCGTGGTTGGCCAAGGTGACGGGCACCGTGGGTAACAAGGCCACATACGCCGGCAAGGAGTTGTCGGAGATCGATCCGAACAACGTCGCGCACACGTTCACGATTCACCAGTTCCCCCAGAGCACCCAGCCCTACTTCTTCGTGAATGTCCCCGTGCCAGCGCAAAGCGACAAGGCGCCCAATGAGGCGAATGGCTACCCCAAGCCCATCGACGTCACGTTCTCGTTCATCACTGGAGCTGCTGGCGAATACGTCTGGAACTGCGAATTCCCCTGCGGCAACGGATACGTCGAATTCGGAGGACCTATGAGTCAGCGTGGGTTCATGAGTGGAACGGTCACGGTGGTCTGACATGTCGAC
>CAIYMF010000012.1 GCA_903927265.1 uncultured bacterium
CTTCACCGTGAACGTGTACGACTTGCCGTTGGTGAGCCCGGAGACCGAGCACGACAACGCGGGTGCAGTGGAGCCCACCTTTGACGTTGAGCAGGTGCGCGTTGACGTTCCGACCTTGGGTGAGGCAGTCACCGTGTAGCCGGTGATCGTGGCGCCACCGTTCTTGGTGGGAGTTTTCCACGTCACGAGCGCGCCCGCCGTCTTCGGTGACGCCACTGGTGCGGTGAGTCCTGTGGGTGCCGCCGCGACGATGGTGAAGTTCGTACTGTCCGACGAACCGTTGTAGTTGCCATCTCCTGTGTAGTGATACGACGCTGACGCGGTACCGACATTGGTGTTCGCCGAGTACGTTGCTGGCGAAGGAGTGAGGTCGGCAGTGCCGCTGCGAGTCACTCGCACCGTGCAGGGTGTCAGGGCCGCACCGGTCCACGACACGCTGACCGGACACGTCACCGTCGTCGTTGATGACAGCTTCTGCGCGGTGAATCCGTCGACGAGTTCGCCGTATTGGGTGTCGGGGTTAGTGACCCGCACTGTTGCTGTGCCTGCGGTCATCGCGCCGGTGGTGCACGACAGTTCGGTGTCGTTGGTGTGCGCGACGGAGGTGCACGCGATTGCGCCGATGGTCACTGTTGCTGCCGGGTCGAAGCCTGTTCCGGCGATGGTCACTGAAGTGCCGCCAGCCGCTGATCCCGAATTGGGCGTGATGGACGACACCGTGGGCGCAGCGCCCAACGGAGTGAAGGTGATGGTTCCATCGCCAGCATTTGTGAGTGAGCTGCCACCGTTGGCTGCGGCCGCAAACAACGCGACGGGTAGTCCGTCGTGGCTCGTCGCGAAGGAGCCAGCGGCCCCTCCACCAGCGGCGGGTCCGCCGCCACCACCGCCACCGCCGTAACCGCCACCGCCGCCGCCAGCACCCGCAGACGAGGGCCCGGATCCGCCCGATCCTCCGCCGGCGTATCCGCCACCGCCACCACCAAATCCGCTGGGTGCTTGGCCGTGACTGCCGTAGTTGCCACCAAGCAGCGGTGCCACATCGCCGCCGGGGCTCAGGTACCGATACCCCGTCGCCGTGCCACCGTCCCCGCCAGCACTTGAATCTGTGCCACCGGTACCTCCGGGTGCCGGCACATCTGCATCGGTTCCTCCGGATCCGCCGGTGGCGAGATCAGACGTGAAACCGGGCGATCCGTCAGCGGTTCCGCCGCTGGAACCGGAGCCTCCGGCCGCGCTACCGCCACCGCCGCCACCACCGGCGACGACATACCCGCTAGCGGAATCTGCACTGGTCACGGTGCTCGCTGACCCGCCGCCACCGCCAATCACAGGCGCACTGCTGGTGCCGCTACGACCGCCGCCGCCGGGAGTGGGCCACAGCAACTGGCCAGGGGCCACGGGCATGAGTGCCGTGACGGTGGCTCCAGCTCCTCCTGCTGCGCTACCACCACCGCCACCGCCACCGGTGGCGTCGACTCGAACTGTGGTGACGCCTGCCGGGACGGTGTACGTGGCGAGTGGAATGCGAGCAATCTTACGAACCAATTGACCATTGAGAGTTCTAAATGAGCCACCGACAACGAGTCGAGTGTCGGGTAGTTCGGTGACGGCATATACGTAGTTGCCGAACCCGGTACCGAGGTTGGCTGTGAATGCCGTGTCCTGGCTGCCATCGGAGTTCAGCCTGATTAATTTGCCGTTACTAGAGGAGGGGAAGACGATTTTTCCATCCGATTGCACGATCAGCGCGTATTCACTCGCCGACACTGAGGGGTCGAAAGTGAAGTCGGGATCGGTGCTGCCGTCACTGAGTAGCCGCGTCACGGTGAAGTCGTCGAGGAGTACGAGGATCTTCTGGTCAGATTGCACGGCGAGTTGATAGAGGTGGCCGAGTGCTACCACGCCGCTCGTTCCGAAGGTGGTGTCGACAGCGCCGGTGGAGGTGAGGCGACGAACGCCATTGCTTCCCAAACTCGTCACCACAGCGCCGTCGGACTGCACGGCAACTTCATATTGTTCAAAACTGTGTGGCGGATCAAAGGTGGTGTCGAGGGTGCCGTCGGCGTTGAGGCGCGCTAGCCCTTCGCGATTGTTGACAGAGGGGTTGTTGGAGATCTGTCCGGCAAGCACAATCTTTCCATCACTTTGCACGGCAATTGAACTGACGGTGCCGGTCATGGCGTCGACGGCCGGCGCTGCGGCGTTGGTGTTGAACGTGGTGTCGGCGGTGCCATCAGGTAGTACGCGGCGCACGCCGGCGTCGCCGAATCCGAACACGATCTTGTCGTCTACTTGAATCACGATGGCCCTGACGGATTTTGATCCGGTGAAGCCCGCATTTTCGACATTGGTGTTGAAGGCGGTATCACGTGAACCGTCCTCGTTAACGCGCGTCAACGGCGAAGTTTCATGGCTGGGGAAAAGCCATCCCACCACCACTTTGCCATCGCTTTGTGCAGCCAATGTGCTGACGTCGTCTGAATACGCTTGGTAATCGTGGTACCAGTCGTTCACCGTGCCATTGAAGTCATCGACGTAGGTGAAGGTCTGCGGAAGAGCCGTGTCTGCATGCGCTGGCAGAGAGCCTGCCACGAGTGTGGCGGCTGCAATCGCCAGTGCGGCAGCGATCGAGGTCGTTCGGCGGGCGAGAGTCGATGCTGACGGCACTGAGTGCTCCTACGTTGTGGAGCCACTGAGTGGCAGCTCAGTTTCACCCTGCGTGTCCGCAGCACAAAGCGCAACTACCACCTAGGGAAACCCCTAGGTGGTAGTTGAACCAGCTTCTCGTCGTTGCTAGGAGAGTCCGAGTTTGTTGGCCATGTGCCCCATGACTTCAAGGTGTTCCTTCTGGGGGCTGAACAAGATGACCTCGGCGTCGTGATTCACACGCACGGTGTGGCCCGCGGGCCAGTAAAAAACATCGCCGCCCGTGCAGTTGTCGGCAGATCCATCGGCGTACGAGGCGACGAGGTCACCGGAGATCACGTAGCCCCAGTGGGGTGAGTGACACAGATCGCCCAAGAGACCCTCCAGCAAGGGTGTGATGTCAAGGCCGGCACCCAGGCTGAAGTACTCGACCCCGAGTTCGCCGGAGGCTTTCCCGAAATCGGAAAGCTGGCGGGCCTTGGCGCCGGGCACATCAAGCTTGGCAGGTATTGCTTCCTTGGAAATGCGCATGGTATTTGTCCTGTTCTCTGTGTTGTTTCACCGGCGAGATACGCAGGGAATCGCTGTTTGGCTGGCATCTGGTAGGCGTAACAATTTGTGTCACAATGCGACAAGAGCCCTGTAACCACGACCACGTAGAGAGCGGGAGAACCGGTCGAGTGAGTTGGATTGATGAGTAATCCGGGTGGTCTCGACCAGGCTCGGGATGCTGTCGAACGCGGCGAATGGCAACAAGCACTCGACCTGCTGGCCGGTATCGCGTCACTCGACGTTTCATCTGACGTGCTCGAACTGCAGGCACAGGCCGCCTACGGCAATGGCGACTTTGAGGTGGCCCTGTCGACCTGGGAAGACCTCTACCGACTCAACATTGCCGATGGCGACAACCTCGAGGCCGCTCGGGCCGCCGCGATGCTCGCGATGTACCTGATGATCGATACCGGTCTGATGTCGTCGGTGCGCGGCTGGATTCGACGAACTGAAGCGCTCCTTGTAGGAGAGCCCGAGGCAGCACCTCATGCACTGATCGCGATGGTGCGCACATACGAGCGGTTCATGTGTGGCGACATGAAGTCCGCCCGCGAGCAGGCGGAAATCGCGGTCGATCTCGGATCTCGGCTCGGAGTGCAGCCAGCGGTCGTTGTCGGCAGCGTGGCACTTGCTCGGCTCATGCTTCTCGATGGTCACTTTGACGAGGGACTTCGTCAGCTCGATGAGATTGCCGCCCTACTGATGTCTGGTGAGGTCGACCCACTCACCACGGGAATGATGTACTGCGAACTGGTCTGTGCGGCTCAGGGTCTTGCCCTGCACGATCTCGCGGTCGAGTGGACCACCATGATGGAACGTTGGCGCCATGGCAATGCATTTGGCGGACTCAATGGTCGGTGCCGGGTTCACCGAGCCGAACTACTCAGAGTTTCCGGCCCCTGCGATCAGGCCGAGGAAATGGCCCTGTTGGCCTGTGAAGAACTGCGCCCGTGGATGCGTCGCGAGTTCGGCTGGCCGCTGGTCGAACTCGGCAATATCCGCCTGCGCAAGGGAGACCTCGCGGGGGCAGAGGCGGCATTCGTTTCGGCACACGCGCGTGCGTGGTCGGCTCAGCCAGGGTTGGCGATGGTGCGGTTGGCGCAGGGCGATGTTGCCGCTGCGTCGACCATGATCGATGAGGCCGTCACGAACCCCGATACCTTGCCGTGGAAGGAATGTCCGCCGTTCGGCGACCTGCGCCTCGCACCGCTCCTGGAGGCACAAGCGGAGATCGCATCTGCAGCGGGAGACGCGGCGGCAGCGCGTCGAGCGGCCACAGCGCTCGAACACATCGCGGATAACTTTCCGAGCCCATCGCTTCGGGCGGGAGCGCAACTCGCCGATGCGCGGGCCAAGCTGCTGGTCGGCGATGTGCAGGGTGCCAAGGTTGGGGCAACGCACGCGGTGGTGTCGTGGATCGACCTTGGGGCTCCGTTCGATGCAGCTGTTGCCCGCACGGTGTTGGCTGAAGTTCGTGAGCGTGAAGGCAATCTCGATGCAGCCACCCTGGAATGGCAAGCGGCCCGCAGCTCCTTTGAATCCTTTGGAGCCAGTGGCTGGGTTCAGCGTTGTGATGAGAAGTTGTCTGGACGCTCTGCGCGCTCAGTACCTCCCACGGTGACCGCCGCCGCAGATGCTGTTTTTCGTCGCGATGGGGACATGCGGATCGTGCACTTGGGTGGAGTCGACACGGTCGTTCGAGATCTCAAAGGTTTTCGCTATATCGAGCGGCTACTGGCGCAGCCGGGCAGAGAGTTTCATGTGCTCGACCTCGTCGCCGTCGAGAATGGCGTGCTTCCCGGTCGTTCGGCGGTGGCAGATGACCTCGAGGACGATGGCCGGTTGGCCACGCGGGGCCTGCCGGTGTTGGATGACCAAGCCCGTGAGGCGTACCGCCGACGTCTGGCAGAGGTCGAGGAAGACATCGACGAAGCGACGGCGATGAACGACATTGTTCGCTGCGAGTTGGCTCAGAGAGACCGCGACTACCTGATCGCAGAGCTACGAAGTGCCGTCGGTCTTGGAGGTACCCAGCGTTCGTCGGGCGGAAGTGCCGAACGTGCCCGCTCAGCCGTGACGCGGTCGCTTCGGTATGCGCTCACGAGCTTGGCTAAACATCACCCACTGGCTGCGACGCATCTTGATCAGCATGTGAGCACGGGCATCTACTGCAGTTACGTGCCCGACGAGTTGGTGCCGATTCACTGGCAGTGAAAACCGGTTCGGCAAACAAAAGACCCCCCGCCTGCGGTTCCAGGTCGAGGGGTCTTTCGCGTCGTTGGGATTTAGAAAGCAGCCTCGTTGAGTTCCATGACCGACAGGTCGGTTGCCTCGAGGATTCCGCGCTCGGCTGCCAGCAACGGCAGGCGGTTGCGGGTGAACCACGATGCCGACGCGACCTTGCCCTCGTAGAAGGCCACATCTCGATCGGCCGCCCCAGCTTCCAGTGCTGCGATTGCCACCTCGGCCTGGCGCACGAGCAGCCAGGCGAGCACGAGGTCGCCGACGGACATCAGCAAGCGGGTCGAGTTCAGGCCCACCTTGTAGATCTGCGAAATGTCGGTCTGCGACGCCATCGCCCACTCGCCGAGCTTGCCGATCATGCCCTGCACATCTTCGAGCCCTTTGCCGAGCAACTCGCGCTCGACCGTGAGTTGGCCGCTGCCGGCGTCGCCCTTGACCGTTTCGGTGATCTCAGCCGCCAGGTTGAACACGGCCTTGAATTGGTCGCGCACCATCTTGCGGAAGAAGAAGTCGAGACCCTGAATAGCGGTCGTGCCTTCATACAGGGTGTCAATCTTGGCGTCGCGGATGTACTGCTCGATGGGGTAGTCCTGCAGGTAACCGCTACCACCAAGAGTCTGTAGTGATTGTGCGAGTACTTCGTACGCACGCTCGGAACCGACACCCTTGACAATGGGGAGCAGTAGATCGTTCATGCGCTCGGCCATGTCGAGATCGATCGATGCGTCGCCCCCGTGCGCGAGCATGACCTTGTCTTGCCAACTCGCGGTGTACTGCACCAGTGCACGCAAGCCTTCGGAGTACGACTTCTGCAGCATCAGTGAACGACGTACGTCGGGGTGGTGCGTGATGGTGACGCGCGGTGCGGTCTTGTCCATCATCTGCGAAAGGTCGGCGCCCTGAACGCGAGTCTTGGCGTAGTCGAGTGCGTTGAGGTAGCCGGTCGACAGTGCCGAGATCGCCTTGGTACCGACCATCATGCGTGCGTACTCGATGACCAAGAACATCTGCGCGATACCTTCGTGGACATCGCCGCAGAGCCAACCAATGGCGGGCTCGCGCTCACCGAAAGTGAGTTCGCAGGTGGTGGAAGCCTTCAGGCCCATCTTCTTTTCGACGTTGGTGGCGTACACGCCATTGCGCTCGCCGAGTTCACCGGATTCAAAGTCGAAGTGGTACTTGGGCACCATGAACATCGACAGACCCTTGGTGCCAGGTCCGGCACCTTCGGGGCGAGCGAGCACCAAGTGAATGATGTTCTCGGTCATGTCGTGCTCGGCGCTGGAGATGAAGCGCTTGACACCTTCGATACGCCAGGTGCCGTCGCCGTTGTCGATCGCCTTGGCGCGACCGGCACCAACATCGGAACCGGCGTCGGGCTCGGTGAGCACCATCGAGGCACCCCACTGGTGCTCGATCATGTGCAGCGCGATCTTCTTCTGCACTTCGTTGCCCACGTGGTCAAGCACCGCGGCGAATCCGGCACCTGACATGTACATGAATGCCGCGGGGTTACTTCCGGTCATCATTTCGGCACCGGCCCAGCGCAAACTGCTTGGGCAACCAACGCCACCGAGATGCACCGGCAGGTCAAGGTTCCAGAAGCCACTGTCCATCAGAGCCTTGTACGATTTCTTGAACTCGTCGGGCATGGTGACCGTGTAGTTGGTGGGGTCGTACACCGGAGGATTGCGATCGGCGCTCGTGAACGACTCGGCCAGCACTCCTGTAGAGAGGGTCTCGACCTCGCGCAGAATGCTGCGCGCCGTGTCGATGTCCATATCGGCGAAGGCCCCTTCGCCCAGTTGGTCCTGCACCCGAAAGACCTCGAAGAGGTTGAATTCGATGTCGCGCAGGTTGCTCTTGTAATGACCCATGTCTGTAATTCCTCCGATGGGGAGCGCCGTGTTACTGGTGAGTAACTTCCATTGTGCTACTCATGAGTAACTTTTGCAAGTCCTCCGAGGTTCCGTGTCGCCCGACCAGAGCAGCCGCCGTGAGTAGGCTGACGGCGTGAGCCAGACAGCGACACACCCCCGAACTGTGTCCAGACCTGCGCCCTACGGCCGCGTGCTGATCACCGGTGTGGTGTTCGGGGTGCTCGTGATGATTCCCACGGTGGTGTTGTACT
The DNA here is from genome assembly GCA_903927265.1 of uncultured bacterium. Taxonomy (GTDB): domain Bacteria; phylum Actinomycetota; class Actinomycetes; order S36-B12; family CAIYMF01; genus CAIYMF01. The sequence goes on from CAIYMF010000012.1 coordinate 7,574, forward strand.
GGATTCTGCGGTTGCTGGGCGTGCCTTTCGAGGCGTCACGAGGGTCGGAGGAACCGACCCTGATCACGACCTGGCAAATGATCGCGGCGCCCATCGTCGCCGGTTTCCTCGCAGCCGCCCTCGCCGGCACCTTCCGCACCCTGTATCACGGGCCGCGAATTGCAGCGATCGTTCTGGGCGCGCTCACACTCGCATCGTGTGCGGCCCCGATTCTGCAACCGGACAGCGTTCCTTCCTCGACGAAGGTCTCACTGATCGTGCTGCACCTGCTGGTGGGAGGTGTGCTCACGTGGGCGCTCGCCCGCGCCATCACCAGTGAAGATCCCCCTCCCGGTGTCGTCGATGAACTCGACTCTCGGCACCCGGGCGCGGGTGGAAGGTAGCCTTCACCCCATGGTCACCGTGCGAGCAGATTCTGACGACTCCGGTATCGCTGTTATCTCGGCTGCCGCGCGAGCTGCTGTCGCCGCATCGGGTGGCAATGGCGATGCGGCCGCGATGGCACTGCAACTGGCGGCCATGGATGCCCGCCGACGTTCCAACGCGTCGGCCGACTCGGTCGAACTTGAACTGATCGTCACCGATGACGGCACCGAGGTGCGGCTGACTCTACGTGATCACGGCGAGCCGCTCAGCGGTCCGGCTGCAGCTCTGGCCCCGCTGCTCGAACTTGAACTGATGAGTTCAAGTCAGGCTCGCGTCGACGGGCAGAGCAACCTCACCGAGATGTGGTTCCCGAAGCCGAGCCACGGAGTGACTCTTGACGAGTCTGAGATTGAACTGGTTTCAGAGGATGCCGAGCTCAGTTCCGAAGAAGTTGAACTGCGCGAACTACGTCCGTCAGATGCCGCGGCGCTCACACGCTCCATCTACCGTTCCTACGGCTGGACCTATCCGCATCCCGATCTCTACTACCCCGAGCAGGTTGCGGCGTCGATCGAATCTGGCCGCCGAGTGGGTGAAGTTGCGGTCACCGCTGACGGTGAAGTGGTCGCGCACTGGGGCGCCATCTACCTCACTAACCGTGTGGTCGAATCGGGTTTGGCAATCACCGACCCGCGGTTCCGCCGACGTGGAATTGCCGGCCAACTGCTGGGCCGCCTCGAAGTCCGGCTCCAAGCCAGCCACGCTTTCGGTCGGGTAGGCGAGCCGGTGCTGACACACACAGCGACTCAAGACATGGCGCTCAAAGCAGGCGGCGCCATCGTTGGTGCCTACTTGAGTTATGGCGTGCCGGTTGCACAAGTAGGTATCACCGAAGGAATGCTGCGCGGTCGTCGATCGCTCACCGTTGCCTACTTCAATCTTGCGTCTCTCGCTGAAGAAACCCTCTACATTCCGCGTCCGTACGAAGCGATTGCGCAGGCGGTCATCGCGAACACGACGTGGCCCCGAATCATCGGAAGTCCGCAACGTGTTCAGGACACCCCCGACGAGTCCGTGATTGCCACGAAGTTTGACTCGTTTAACCGCCGCGGTGAAATCGACGTCAAGGTACTGGGCCGTGACCTCGTGGATGTCGTTGACCAAGCGATGGAATCGGTACGCCGTTCGGGTGCCGAAGTCATTCACGTGCGACTACCCGTCAACGACCCCGCGCTTTCGGTATTGGGTGAAGGACTCACCGAACTAGGGCTCGCGTACGCGGCGATCTTCCCGGAATTCACCGATGAGGGCGACGCCCTGGTCTTGCAGTGGCTCGCCGACCCCGATGTCGAGACCTCGGCATGGCACTATGCCAACGACGACGTTGAGGCATTAGTGATGGCAATCCTGAGCCAAATTCGTGAACTCAACGAGCGAGGCGCCGAGCAACGGCGTCGGGCGGCCCGTCGGGCCACCCTGTTCGCCGCGCTCGAACGCTAATCAGCGACCTGCGCGCAGCAGATCCGCCTGACTCTCACCGGACCGGTTGTTGAATTCCGACACCATCCACCCCAATGAGTTCACCTCGCCCGTGGCTGCCTTGCGCGACGACACCGGGATGGTGGCGCGATCGCCAGGGTTGAGTTCTGCGAAGCCACCCGTTGAACGCTGCGGCGAGAAGGGGTTGAACGTCGCGTTGGTGACATTGACGTCTTCACCGCCCTCGTTGTACAGCGGGTACGAGTCGACCTCAACGATGCGCATCACTTGGTGATCGCCGTCGAGCCCGAGATCACTCGCCAACATCGGCAGGTACAGCGAACTACCGTCGAGCGGAGCGCCACCGTGGTAGACGGACAGAGTGGGCGCATTGAGCCCAAAGATGAACACACCCAGAGTTCCATCTGAGTCGCCATTGGCAAGCAGACCGTAGTCGAGTGCAGCAATCGCGTAATCGGCAATGCCGTCGCCGGTTGAGTCGACATACACGTCGTACTCGTTCTCAGCGGCATTCCAGAACTTGCTGTGGCCATTGAGCGCCAGCACCATGAAGCGGTCACCGGGAATGGGTGAAACTCCCGTTGCATCGAACGACTGCGCGCCAAGTGATGCGAAGTCGTACGCGGCGCCCCGGTCACGCTTGTCGCTAATGAGCCACTCGTACACATCAGCGGTGCCGAATGAGATGCCGCTGTTGCGCACCGCAATGGCCGACGCTTCGTGTTCGGAGCGGGTACTTGCTTGCACCGCGCTACGACCGTGCTGAATCACCTGCACCGGCATGGTGACGGTTGAGGCGCCTGCAGTGGTGGCGGTGATGTGGCCCACCACAATCGGAAGGCCATCGATCGGCTGGGCTGCCACTGCTGACTTCGTCATGCGGATGCGCACTTGGATTTCACGCGATCCAGGACGCAGCCGAATGTGGCGAGGCGAGACGCTCAGTGAAACTCCCGAAGGTGCTGTCGCAGCGAGATCAACTTCGGCATCGCCGGGACCGAGGTTGATGATGCGAACCTCTGCGCTGCGCTCGAGGGTGTTGCCTTCCTGAACTCCGAAGGTGAGCCCTGTGTCGCCCGCCTTGGTCGCTTGCAGCACGACCTTGGCGTTGAGTGCGGCGATCGGCTGCACCATTCCGTTGCCCGCGAGCACCTGTGCTGATCCAGGAGCCAGAACCGAGGGGTCGGTGGACGCGGTGCCTACGACGGCATCCTTGACCTGCTGCGCTGTCCACGTGGGGTGGGCTCCGCGGACGAGCGCAACGATTCCGGCAGCGTGTGGGCCGGCCATCGAGGTTCCCGACAGTGTGAGTGCTTCGTTGCCCGTTCCCACGGACGCTGAGATCAGCGAAACACCAGGAGCGATCACGTCGGGCTTGACGCCTCCGTCACCACTGCGCGGTCCGGCGGAGGTGAAGCTGGCCGGCCACTGATAGTTGGGGTTGGTGAGGGTCTTCGCGGCAATCGAGGCGTTCTGCCCGTCGAGGCCTTGGAGCGTGGTTGCATCACTTGCCAAGGCACCGAGGAATGCAATCGTCACTCCCTCAATGTCGCCTTCGTAAGGGGGAAGTCCGTCGCCGTTGTTGACGAGAATCACTGCGGCAGCGTTGGCACCCTGCCCAAACTTCGCGCGGTCGGTTCGATCGCAGGTGCCGCGCTTGGTGACCACGATCTTGCCGGCTGTGCCTGCATAGTCAGCGGCGTCGCAACCCAAACCGATGCCACCACTTCCGTCGCTCAAGACGGCGATGGGGTAGCTGCCGCCGGGGGGCACAGCACCGTTGGCGTCGATGAGTTCGAGCGATGTGCCGCCTGAGGTGAGGGTGGCTCCGGGGAAGTCAGGCACAACGTCAGCGGCGGCAACGGAGATCGCTCCGGCCGCCGTGCTTGGTCCGCCGACCAAGTAGTTCGACGAGCCGGAGTTTCCAGCAGAGGCAACGACACTCACACCCGCCTTGACGGCGCGGTTGATTGCGGACTGCTCCACACCGTCGGCGTGGCCGTAGCTTGAGCCGAGCGACATATTGATGACCTGAGCGCCGTCAGCGACGGCGCGGTCGATAGCGGCGACGATGACCGACGAGTCGGTTGAACCGGCGCAACCGAAGACCTTGTAGGCCATGAGTGAGGCCTGAGGTGCCGAGCCTGGGTTCACGCGCAGGTTCGCGTTGTTGACCGCGGTCTGCGTGTAAGCGCCGGTGTAGGTCTCGCCGGCGCTCGTCACACCATTTCCGGCTGCGGTGCCGGCCACGTGAGTTCCGTGGTCGTAGCAGTCGAGCGGGTCGGGGTCGGGCACGGGCGTATTGATTGCAGGGTCGGTGCTTTCCGCGTCGTAGTTGTCGCCCGTGAAGTCGTAACCCGAGATGACCTTCGACGTCGGGAAGGGGTGCGATTCCTCAATCACCGCGCGGTCATTCGAGTCGTAGTACTCGGACGTTCCTTGGCCAGCAAAATCCGCGTGACCGTAGTCGATGCCTGTGTCGATGATGGCGACCTTGACGCCGCTTCCTGTTGCACCGGGCGAGGTCCATGCCTGCGCGGCGCCGGTGTAGTTGTTCGAACGGCCGTTGTCAGGCTTGTACGTGACTACCGGTTGTACTGAGAGGACACCGGGAATCGCGGCGATTGCAGCGAGGTCGGATCGGCGCACGGTTGCTGAGACGCCGGAGACAGCATCGGTGTAGCGGCGCTCCACCTTGGCGCCGGCCGCACCGAGCGCACGCACCGCAGCATCTTGGCCGGCACGCACCGCAGCGCGATCGCGAGTCTTCGTGGCGCTCGACACCGGCTGACCGGCTGCACGGGCGGCCTCTGTCTTGTCGACGACCGTCGAGCCGCTGAACTCGATCACCACGCGCACGCGCTGAGCACCGTTGAGTGCGCGCGGGGTGTACCCGAGGTTCTTGATCGACATCGGCGTGCGCTTCGCCATGGCGGCCTTCGCAGCGGGGATCGACGGCGACGGCGTTGCCGCACTGGCTCCCATTCCTGCGGCGGCAAGTGCAGCGGCCGAGGCGACGGCGAGAGTGATGGTGAAGCGGCGGTTTACGTGGGTCATGAAGTGATTGTGCCCCCTCAGGGTGGCGTTGGCCTAGGGTTCGGGTTCACCCGTCCGTGTACTGAGGCTCGGTGAGCGAAGTGGGACCCTCGTAGGGCAAGGTCGGTGCGAGGGATTTGGCTGAAATTCAGGGAGTGGGCACGATGATCGAAATCACGTGGCGGTACGACGCGGCGAGTGACTACCAAGAGAGCGAGCCGGCCACGCCGGCCGAAGCGGTTTCGCTGCTGGACGAAGGCAATAGCGAATTCGCCAGCCTCGGTAGCGCATCTGGAGCCGATCGGCACCTGGTGATCCCCGTAACGGCCGCTGACCTCGGCATTGGCGGTGCTGAGGGCGAGGCACCGAGCCAGGAACCGTTCGTCGCGCTGCTCGGTTGCGCCGACGCGCGGGTTCCACCGGAATTGCTGTTCATGCAGTCAGCGAACGACGCATTCGTGGTGCGCGTTGCGGGCAACGTGCTCGGCGCCGAATGTGTCGGCAGTCTGGATTACGCCATCACGCACCTGCGGTCGTTGCGCTTGCTCACCGTGATGGGGCACACGGGTTGTGGCGCTGTAGCGGCCGCCGTCGACAGTTACTTGCGTCCGATTGTCTACCTCGGTTTGTCGTCGGAACTTCCGCTGCGCGCAGTTGTCGACGCGATTATGGCGGCCGTGCGTGGTGCCGATGTGGCCTTGCGACGTTCACATGGTGACGAGGTCGTGGCGCGTGCGGGTTACCGTCTGGCGCTGATTGATACGGCCGTGGTGCTCAACGCGGCTGTTGCCGCTGACGCGATTCGCACCATGTTCGATACGCGATTGGGTGCCGACCTTGACATCGTTTTCGGAGTGTACGACTTGGTGAGTCGTCGGGTGGGGCTCCCGATTGATTCCGAGTCTCGCTGGACTCCAGGGTTGGCTCGCGCCCCGCATGGTGACGAGTTCCTCGAGTTCGTGCGCGACGTTGCGACGTCGGCTCATGTGACGCGGTTGCTCGACCTCGAGCCGAGTGACGCTCACTAGCGGCGTTCAATCGCGCGGAATCTGCCGTCTTGGTTGTTTTTTAGCCTCAGAAACAGCAATGACGGCAGATTTTCGTTTGCGTGGGTCGCGCGGAGGCCTACGTGGCGAGGGGTTCCGGGCTCTAGAAAGCCCGAATTGGTCGGATCAGCAATTGAATGGTTTTGCCGTAGCTGCCGGGAGAGGCCGTTGCGGGGTAAATCGCGTTCCACGCCAAAGTCGCACCGTTTTCAGATGAGCTCAGATAGCGGCCTGAACCCAAACCCAGTGCCGGCCCCCACGTGTCGCCTGCGTTTGTGGCCGCGGTTGTGACGTTCACCAACGTGGTGAGTTCGTCTTTTGCCGGGAAAAACCAGTCAGTGCGACCGTTGGGTCCCGTGTAACTGATAGCAAGTCTATTAGCCGCCGAGCAGGACGAAGTGATCAACTCTCGATTCTGCCTCCCTGTCCCCACGGCGGTGCCGGTCCCAAGACTGGGCGTGGTCGAGGTCGGGCAGCCGAATTGACTGGCAAGCCACCAGTAGGCCGTCGGTTCGACACTTCCATTCCACCCAGCAGGTGCGGCCTCAAGGTATTTGCAGCTGGCTGCCACCGTGCTTGTCCCACAGGCGAAGGGAGTGGAAGTCACGTAGAACACAGTTCCGCCGCCAGGGCCCGTGTCCCCGACCAGACACGCGCCACCGGCGCTGCACGTGAGGGCCCCTGATCTCGCACCGGTAGTTCTCACTCCCACGAGCACAGCGCCAGCGACCAATACGAGGGCGAGTGCTCCGATGATGGTCAGGTTTCGGGTGCGTCGGTGTGACCGGGTCGAGGTGGTGGGCGCATCCGGTCCCATGTCGTTGTCGGGGGGTGTGGCGCTCATCGGGTGCTCCTCAGGTGGGGCTGTGCTTAGAGTTTCCACAGTAACCACAGCCTTCTCGACCGCCGATGAAAACGTACGCCTGACGAAACCCGTTCGTTGCGTTGCGCGGTTGCGCGGGTTGTGGCCGAGAATCTGCCGGGTTTGCCGTCTCGGAGTCCGATATCTGGCGTGGGATGACCACCGTGCCAGATTGTTGCTGCGTACGGGTTGGAGAGGTCACCGCGAAAGTCCGGATCTCCCGTGGCAGGACGACCTCACGAGCTTCAGAACGCAGTCAGCCGACGACCGGGACGTACGCCTCGGCCTTACGACTCGAGGCGGTGACGCTACCTGGCGAGCTCGTGCAGGAAGTCCCCTGCTGCTGCGACATAGGTGTCGACGTCGGCTTCGTCGATGGCGTAGGACACCGAGGGGCCGGCGGTGGCGATGGAGTCCCAGACACCGCGGTTGAGCAGGAACACCTTGCGGGCATCGGCCAAGGGCAGGACGAGGGAGGCGAAGCTCTCCGCGCCGTTGCGTGGCGCGTGCGGGGTGAGGCGGAACTGGATGCGGCCGCCGAGCCGGTCGATGGTCCACGGGAGCCCGGCACGGTCGACCTCGTTCTGCAGCCCCGCCTGGAGCCGTCGACCGAGCATGTCGACCCGGGCGCCTGCCTCGGGAGTGAAGATCTCGCCGAGACCGACGCGCGCGACAGCCATCGACAGCGCGTTTCC
>CAIYMF010000013.1 GCA_903927265.1 uncultured bacterium
AACCGCCGACGACCTGCCCGCGTTCCACGCCGTGTATGTCGAGACGGCGCACCGCGATCGATTCACTCCGCGCGGGCTCGCCTACTTCCAACGCATGTTCGCCGCGATGTCGGCCGAAGATCCCGACCGCATTCGCTTGTATCTCGCACGCTACGAAGGAAAGGTGATCGCAGCCACGACGTGGGTGCGAGTCGGCCGTCACGTCTGGTACTCGTACGGCGCTTCCTCCAATGAGGGTCGCGATGTTCGGCCGTCCAACGCCATTCAGTGGCGCATGATGCTCGACGCCCTTGAGGCCGGAGCCACCGTGTACGACATGCGTGGCATCACCGACACCCTCGACCCCGACGACCACCTTTTCGGGCTGCTGCAGTTCAAACTCGGAACCGGTGGAATGGCGCGCGAGTACGTCGGCGAGTGGGACTTCGCCCTGCGCCCGCTGATGGCCAAGGCGTTCGACGCCTACCTCGCCCGCAAGTAGGTGCCGTGAACCGGCGCCTGTGTGACAGGCTGGTGCGGTGACCTTCCGCATCACCGTTGACACGGACCCTTGGCGCGCCAACGCAGTGCAGACCCGCGACGCCATCGCCTCGGCGGTGGGCGCACGCGGTGGCCTCGTTCCCGTCATCAAGGGAAACGGGTACGGCCTGCGCAACGACTCCCTCGCCTCCGAGGCTTCGCTTCTGGGCTCTGAGGTCATTGCGGTGGGCACGGTCTTCGAAGTAGGCGACGTGACGTCGACATTCAGCGGCACCATCGTGGTACTCGAGCCGCACGATCCGCGCGACTCCGTTGCGGCCGCTGCCTGGGTTGAGCTCGACCACTCCGAGCATGGCCCCCGAGTGATTCGCACCATCGCGAGCGAAGAGGGGTGGCACAGCACCATCGACGCAGCTACTCGCCTCGGTCGTCCGATGCGCGTGCTGCTCGAAGGCCTCACCTCGATGCATCGCTTCGGACTCGACGAAAGCGACGTGGCGCGATTGCTCAGCGATGCGCGCGTGCCCGACGCCATCGTTGTCGAAGGAGTGGCCCTGCATCTACCGCTCGCCCAGCCACCCGCACCTCGGCGCCCCGCGTCGGCCATGTTGCACGACACCACCACCGGCATGGTCGAACAAGGAACGGCGCGTGCGCGCGAAGTGAGTGCGTGGGCACTGCTCTGGACCGCCCTGATTTCTGATCGACTCGGTGCGGCAGCACCCGACGGAGCTGCGACTCTGTGGGTCAGCCACCTCGATGATTCCGAACTCGCCTCCGTGCGCGCTGCTGTTCCGGGCATCCCATTGCGGGCACGCGTCGGAACTCGGCTGTGGCATGGCAACCGCAGCACACTGTCGGCGAGTGGAACGGTGCTCGCGGTTCACATCACCGACCGCGAAGTGGGTTACCGGCAACGCCGAGCACCCTCAGGTGGCGGCATCGTCGTCGTCAGTGGCGGAACGTCGCACGGAGTCGCGCTCAGCGCACCGTCGTCAGTCACGTCGGTGAGAGCTCGCGTGGCTGCAGCCGGAACCGGCGCACTCGAAGCAGCTGGCCGCTCACGATCACCGTTTAGCCTGCGCGGCGAACAGTTGTGGTTCGCCGAACCGCCGCATGTGTCGGTGTCGCTGTTGCGTATTCCTCGCGGGTTCGTTCCGCCCGCGGTCGGCGACGAAGTTCCGTGCGTCGTTCGCTACACCACCACGCGCGCTGACGCGGTGGTCTGGACCTGACGACTGTCACGTAGGACGTCGACCACGATCAACGCGCCGAACATCACGGTGAGTGCCACGTGCAGCACGATTGCCCAGGTGTATGCCGTGGTACTGATGGCTCCGTCGGGAAGGACGACTTGTCCGTAGCCCATCAGGAAACGCCAGATGGCAACGAAATAGACGACCTCACCGAGTTGCCAGAGTAAGAACGCGGGCCAGCGTGGTCGCGCCAGAGCCGCAAGCGGCAGCAACCAGAGTGCGTACTGCGGTGAGTACACCTTGTTCACCAACACGAAGACCGCGATCACCAGAAACGCGAGTTGCGCCAGGCGCGCGGCGGGGCAGAACCACGCGAGCACTGCGACCGCAAGACAGCCCACGAGGAAGAGCGCGGCAGACGCGGTGTTCGCGGTCGAGGAATCGATGAACGGGTGCCCGAAGTTTGACCACGCCAACCAGATCGAGCCGAAGTCGATTCCGCGCGTCTGCGAGAAGGTGTAGAACTCCTTCCAGCCTTGGAAGTTCAGCAGCATCACGGGAAGGTTCGCGACGAGCCAGGCGCCCGCGGTTCCGATCACCGCGCGCAGCAATGCCTGCCACCGTCGATCGCGCACGCACAACACCAACAGCGGACCCAGGATGAATAGCGGATACAGCTTGGCCGAGGCACCCAGACCAAGGAAGATTCCGGTCCAGAGTGGTGCCTCACGCGACCACGCCCACATGGCCAGGGCCGTGAACGCGACAGCGACGAGATCCCAGTTGATGGTGCCGTCGAGTAATAACACCGGAGCGACGGCCACCATCAGTGCCGCCCGCGGCCCCACCCGCTCGCGCACCGCACTCACCGCGGCAGCCCCCTCCCTCCTCAGGCTTCTTCGGTCAATAGATGACCGTCTCGGGGTTCTTCGGTCAAAAGATGCCCACGAAGGGGGGTGGATCCGTGTACCCGGCTCGGTGTGCCACATCGCCGCCGTCGTTGCCAATGCGAACGGAAGTAGCAGCAGCGCGGTCACCGCGACGAAGGTGTGCGACTTCGCCATCAAGTCGCCGCCGGAACCGGTGATCCAGCCGGCGACCTGCAGCACTACTCCAGTGAGTACGGGGTACTCGAGGTACCGGCCGTCATGGGAATCGAGGTACACGCGCACGCCGTCGAAAAGACCCCGACCGCTGTACAACGGAAAGACGTCGTTGTAGCAGAGCTGCTCGTAAGGCGGTCCGCATCCGATTTTCCAGAAGGCGCCGATCGCGAACACCACCGCGGTCAGTACGAGAACCAACCACAGTGGCGGAACCCACATGGGCTTGCCTTCGATTGGCTCGCTACTCATACCGGCATCGGCTCGACGTCACTGACGGTGTTGCGTCGACGTTCACGTCGATCGGGTGTCTCATCGAGCGGGCCACCAGCCGGGTCGTCAACGTCGCCGTCGCGCACCACATCGCCACGTGAATTCCACATGTCCCAGATGACAAATCCCACCAGCACGAGCAGTGAGATGTCGCGCACCGCAACGGTGACGTACCACCAGCCGTCGGGAAGTCCCTTGTCGGACTTCTCAAGGCCGACCAACATCAGCAGTCGGTTAATCGTGAGCAGAACCTCGGCCGCTTGCCACACCAGGAACGCACGCCAGCGCGGTCGCGCCAGCACCGCGAGCGGGGTGAGCCACAGCGCGTCCTGTGGGCTGAACACCTTGCCCACAATCAGGAAGAGGGCGAGAAGCACAAACATGACCTGTGGAACTCGAGGCCGCCGCGGCGCCTTCCAGACCAGCACGGCAACGGCAACCGTGACCACGATGAGGGCCGCGAGCACGCGGAAGTCCGTTGCCCGTCCGGTCTCCCATCCCGTGATCTTCTCGATCGGAAGCCACAGCGAATCCCAGTCAGCACCGCGATGGAAATTGTGCGCCCAGAACTCACCGAAACCGGCGGGTGCGAACAGCCACACCGGAATTGACACCGCGGCCCACGTCGCGACTGTCGTCAGCACGATCGTGAACCAGTCGCGCATGCGACCCGCGCGCCAGCACAGCATGACCAGCGCCAACAGCAACAGCAGCGGCCAGAACTTCGCGGCCGTGGCCAGTCCTAACCACATCCCTGCCCACGCCGGCGCACGTCGGCTCCAGGCCACCATCGCGATACCGAGCAACGCCACGGGCAGCAGGTCCCAGTTGGTGAAGGCCTGCAGGATCATCACCGGCGCGACCGCCACCATCAGCGCATCCCACGGACGACGAGGTGCCGACAACAATGCGGTGGTCACCACCGCGATCACCGCCAGGATCGACAGCAGTACGACGCTGATGTCGAAGTACGCCGCCACTCGCTGCGACTCGCTCACGGGCATCAGGCCCGTGAGGCGGGCGGCGATTTCCATGAATACACCGGTGAGCGTGGGGTACGGAGTGGCGAAGTCGACGTACGGAATTGCGCCGGAGATCAACTTGAACGATCCCCACGACGCCAGCACGTCGGTGTAGCAGGCATGTGTGAGTTGAAACTGATCAGCCCAGCGTCCGGGATCGCGGCACGGTGCCTTTTGAAGATAGCCAATGGTCAGCGCGCCACCCAGCGCCAGCATGATGACGCGAATCGGCGTCCACCAGTTAAACGCCGACCACGCGCGCGCACCCAGCGGTCCGCCCAGACCCTCAGTGGCAGGAATCAGCAGCGGGTCATCGCGCGTGGGATCGACGGCGACTTCGCTCACGCGCCAATCATGACCGATCGACTAGGGCGAGGCAGACGGGGTAGGCGCAACGGTGTCTGTCGGGGAAGGCGAGTCAGTCGGCGACGGTGAATCAGTCGGTGACGGTGAATCGGTTGGTGAGGGGGAGTCGGTCGGTGAGGGCGAATCGGTCGGTGAGGGCGACACCGTCGTCGGCGACGGTGAATCGGTCGGTGAGGGGGAGTCGGTTGGCGAGGGCGACATCGTGGGCGAGGGCGAATCCGTGGGTGACGGCGAGACCACTGAACCGTCCGCGAACGGATCGACGAACTCTGCCACGGCAGTGCCCTCCAGCGCGCCGGTCATGTACGCCGTCCAGATCCGCGCTGGGAAGGAGCCACCTGTCACGGTGTCGAGGCCGCCGGTTCCGGAGAGGGAAACGGGCAGCCCGTTGGGTCCGTCTTTGACCATCATCACGGCCGTGGCCAATTGCGGGGTGTACCCGACGAACCACGCCGACTTGTTGTCGTTCGTCGTTCCAGTCTTACCCGCGGCCGGTCGCCCGAGTTCTTGTGCCACTGCACCCGTTCCGTCGGTCACTACCTTCTGTAGCGCGTAGTTGACCTGGTCAGCGATGGCCGGATCAAACACCTGCCGACCTGAGGCCGCGGCCTCGTAGAGTGCCGAACCATCGGGTCCGGTCACTCGCACGATCGTTGTGGGAGAGGTATCAATGCCTCTGGCCGCGAACGTGGCGTAAGCGTGCGCGAGATCAATGACGTGCGGGCTCGCAGTACCGAGCACGAACGTGAGGTTGGGCGTGAGGCCGACCGTGTTCGCCGGAATGCCCGCTTGCAGAGCCGCGTCGGCGACCTTGTCGACACCGACGGTGTTCTCAACATCGACGTACACACTGTTGACGGAATTCTCGGTCGCCGTCAGAAGCGAGATATCTCCCCAACTTTCGTCGCCGTAGTTCACCACCGTGTATCCACCAATGTCGCGGCCGTTATCGCCATTCCACATGGAGTCGAGTGAGATTCCGTTCTGCAACGCAGACGCGAGGGCAAAGGGCTTGAAGGTTGAACCGGCCTGACCGATTGCCATCGTTGCGTTGTTGAGCGGGCTCTTGCGGTAATCGGCGCCGCCGTACATGGCAGCGACCTCGCCGGTTGTGGGTCGAATCGACGCAAGTCCAATGCGCAGACCCTTCGTGCCTTCGGTCGGGCCCTGTTCCCTCACCGCAGCCGCCGCCGCCGCCTGTGCCTTCTGATCGAAGGTCGACACAATGCGCAAGCCACCGATTCCGAGTTCGGCCTCAGTAATGCCGCGATCGCCCAATTCTTGGCGCACGGCGTCGATGAGGTAGCCGTTGGTACCCGTCATTTGCATGCTGGACGAACGTTCCTTCACCGCAGGGAAGGTCAGCTTCGCGCGATCTTTCTTCGTCAGCCAGCCCTGCTCGACCATGCCGTCAACGACGTACCCCCAGCGCGCTGTGAGCCGCTCGGGATTGCGATCGGGCGACATGCCTTCCGGCGACTTCAGCAGAGCCGCGAGCATGGCGCCCTGTGCAACAGTGAGCTGCGAGGCGGGTACTGCGAAGTACGCCTGCGCTGCCGATTCAATGCCGTAGGCACCGCGACCGAAGTACACGGTGTTGAGGTAGTCGCCAAGAATCTGGTCTTTGCCGACGGTGGTCTCGAGTTTGACCGACAGGATGAGTTCCTTGGACTTGCGTTGCCACGAACGCTCCTGCGAAAGGAACGCGTTCTTGGCGTACTGCTGGGTGATCGTCGACGCGCCCTGAGTCGAACCACCCTGCAGGTTGTTCATCACAGCGCGCGCAACGCCGGTCGGCGAGAAGCCTCCGTGGTTGTAGAACTCGCGGTCTTCCGCGGCTAACACGGCATGCTGCACGTAATCCGGAACAGCACTGAGCGGTACGTCGACGCGGTTCACATCACCAAGTCGCCCGAGTTCGGTCGTGCCGTCATTCCAGTAGACGATCGACGTCTGCGCGCGCGCCACATCATTGGGTTCAGGAATGGGTGTCAACACCACGGCCGCGGCGAAAGCCCCCACAGCCAACACGCCCGCAACGACTGCCGTTCCGAGAATCAATCGCCAGGAAGGAAACCAGCGTCGCCAGCCCACGCGATTACGTCGCGGGTAATCGATGCGCATGCCGCTGCCTTACTAGGAGGTGACGCAGGGGAAGGTGATCCTCACCGCACAACGGGTCGCGGAGTCGGAACGTTCCCTCTAGCCTGCCTCACCATCGGCCGTGAGCACGCCAGCGACACTGTCGAGCACCTCGAGTCCGTCGTTGTGCGAGTGCGTAAAGCCACGGCGACGCTCTTCATTGACCGTGTCTTTGCTGCGCAGCGCCACGATGTAGGCGCGCCGCCACGAATCGGCGGTGACATTGCCGCCCGATCCGTGCAGGATTCCTTCGCAGTGAACGGTGATGTCACCCCGTGAAATCGGAACCGGCAGCATCACGTCACCATCGCGCAATTCGGTGACCAGTGTGTGGCTCTCGCCACGATCGCCATGCAACGGAACGTGGGGGCGCACCGGTTCGTGCTGGCTGCCGGGGAGGAACTGCAGACACCCGTTGTCGACCGTCGAGTCATCGACGGCCAACCAACACGTCGCCGTACGACGATCGTCAGTGTCGATCCAGTACGCCTGATCCTGATGCCAGCCGAATACCGCGTCGTCGCGACCGGGGCGCTTGGCGAGCAGTTGGTCGAAGTCGATAACCATTCCTTCACCACACAACTGCGTGGCAATGCTGATTGCCCTCTGCTCGAAGACATTGCCCTGCCACTGCGGGTAGTACTTGCGCGGAAGCATCACGTTGACGATGGCGTAACCCGAAGGATCAGTTCCGTGCTCGCCGGTGGTCATGTCGTTGAAGTCTTTGCCGACAACCTCAATCTCACGCCGCAGGAAACGGTTGTACACGTCTTCGATGGCATCCATCTCGTCATCGGACATCACGCCGCGCAGATGCACGTACCCATCGCGCGCAAAGGCATCTCGTTCGGCGTCAGTGATGAGATAGGCGCCGCCCTGACGGCGTTCGTGCGTAGTCGGTTCGCTCATGCGCGTGATGCTAGTGCGTTAGTCGAGCAGATCGCGTGGTCTGCGCGGAGCAGCTCTCGGAATTCCGTCGCCCAACACGTACGACATCACCAAGTGGTTCCAGGTGCACATCTGGCACACCTCAACGACGTACACCCGAAACTCGCCGTACTGCGTCGCGAGAGCCGGCAGTTCGCCCGTAGCTTTCACTCGACCCGAATACGGGCCAAGTTGTGCACCAAAGGTGTACGTGACGTGCGTGAGTTCGGTGCGCCGGCACACCGGGCATTTGCGTTCGGTTGCCTCGCCGTGCCACTGAGCGGCCCGCAAAAGGTAGGGGTCGGCATCGCAGGCATCGCTACGCAGCGCACCACCGGTGAAGAGGTCCTCAAGCGCGGCGCGGCGCTGCAAGGCGAAGCTCACGACATCGCGCGGTTGCGCCGGGTTTGCCACCCGCACGCGCGGTGCGTCCTGGGGTCGTTCGTCGGGCGCCGCGGCCGATCGTCCGGGCACGCGGCTGCCCCTGATCGACGATCTCTGCCCGGCCACAGACCGACTCTAAGCGTCAACTATCGAAAGCGCGCGGTCTGACGTGAGGAATAGCGCCCGATGGGGTATCGTTGAGATGTATCGAAGCGATATAACCGTGTGTTACATCGAGAGTGCAGTTAGTAATCCGTTGAATTCGCATCCAAGGAGATCTGGTGGCCCGTTCCGGCTCGAAGTCGAGTTTGCTCGAGTTCGCCGTTCTCGGACTGCTCCACGACGCTCCGATGCACGGATACGAACTGCGCAAGCGCCTCAACGGGGTGCTCGGCACCTTCCACGCCATTTCCTACGGTTCGCTTTATCCCTGCCTACGCACCCTTGAATCCGCTGGCCTCATTGCTGCCGCTGGTCCGGCTAGCAGCGAAGGCCCTGCCCTCTCGGGTAAGCGCGCCCGCATCGTCTACGAGCTCACCGCCGACGGCAAAGATCGATTCGCCGAACTCGTCGCCGAAACCGGCCCCGAAACCTGGGACGACGACGCTTTCGGAATTCGTTTCGCATTCTTCAGCAGTGCCGACGCCGATGTGCGCCGCCACATTCTGGAAGGCCGCCGCAGCCGACTCGAAGAACGTCTGTCGACCTTGCGCGCGTCACTGCGCAGCACCCGTGAACGTCTCGACAACTACACCCTTGAACTTCAGCGCCACGGACTCGAGTCCGTCGAGCGTGAAGTGCGCTGGATCGATGGACTCATCGCCGGCGAAGACGGCGCAGCGCGCCCACGAACTCCTCGGAGCAACTCCGAGGTCAGCACAATGACCGGGTCCGACCGACCCGGTTCAACACATAGGTGAGGAAAGGTCAACACAATGGGAAGTCTGAAGGTCGCGATCGTCGGGGTTGGAAACTGTGCCTCGTCGCTCGTCCAAGGAGTTGAGTACTACCGCGACGCCGATGCAAGCAGTTCCGTTCCCGGACTCATGCACGTCACGTTCGGTCCGTACCACATCAGCGACATCGAGTTTGTTGCCGCGTTTGACGTTGACGCCAAGAAGGTCGGTCAAGACCTCTCGGAAGCCATCGTCGCCAGCGAAAACAACACCATCAAGATTGCCGACGTTCCGCCCACCGGCATCATCGTGTCGCGCGGACACACGCTCGACGGTCTTGGCAAGTACTACCGCGAGATGGTCATCGAGAGCGACGATGAGCCCGTCGACGTCGTGCAGATCCTCAAGGACACAAAGGCCGACGTTCTCGTCTGCTACCTGCCCGTTGGTTCAGAGCAGGCTGCGAAGTTCTACGCCCAGTGCGCCATTGACGCCAAGGTTGCCTTCGTCAACGCCCTCCCCGTCTTCATCGCCGGCACCAAGGAGTGGGCTGACAAGTTCACCGCCGCTGGTGTTCCGATCGTCGGCGACGACATCAAGTCGCAGATCGGCGCCACCATCACGCACCGCGTGCTCGCCAAACTATTCGAAGACCGCGGTGTCACCGTCGACCGCACCTACCAACTCAACGTCGGCGGCAACATGGACTTCATGAACATGCTCGAGCGCGAGCGCCTCGAGTCCAAGAAGATCTCCAAGACGCAGTCGGTCACCTCACAGTTGCGTGACGAAATCTCACCGCGCAACGTGCACATCGGACCGAGCGACTACGTCGCATGGCTCGACGACCGCAAGTGGGCCTTCGTGCGCCTTGAAGGTCGTAACTTCGGTGACGTGCCGCTGAGCTTGGAATACAAGCTTGAGGTCTGGGACTCACCCAACTCAGCCGGAATCATCATCGACGCGATCCGCGCCGCCAAGATCGCTAAAGACCGCGGCATCGGTGGACCGATCCTGTCGGCCTCGAGTTACTTCATGAAGTCGCCGCCGGTGCAGTACTCCGACGACGAGGCCAAGCAGGCCGTCGAAGACTTCATCGCTGGAACGATCGAGAGCTGACCCACTGTGCGCGCACGCGCGCACTGACGCACCACCCCCAAACTCGCGGGGCCTGAACTCCACCTCACCGGAGACCAGGCCCCGCGTGGCGTTGGGTGCGTCTACGGTGGAGCCCGTGGCCCTCACTGAACTCCGGCATGTGCTGGGCTCCTCGCCGTTCCGGCGACTCTTCGCCGTGCGCCTCACCGGGCAATTCGCCGACGGCCTCGTACAGGCCGCACTTGCCACCTTCGTGCTTTTCTCACCTGAGCGTCAGGCGACCGCGCCACGCATCGCCATCGCTTTTGTCGTGCTGCTGCTGCCGTACTCACTGATCGGGCCATTCGTCGGCGTATTCCTCGACCGATGGCATCGCCGCGGCGTGCTGGTGTACGCCAACCTGCTCCGCACACTGTCGGTCGCGATCCTTGCCACGTTGGTGGTGCTCGGTCACGACGGCGCCGATCTGGCCCTCGCGGTACTCGTGACACTCGGAATCGGTCGGTTCGTTCTCGCCGGACTTTCCGCCTCCCTTCCTCACACCGTCGAACCCTCGGGGCTCGTGACTGCTAACGCGTTGTCGCCAACGGCTGGCACCGTCGCGTCGTCCATAGGCGGGCTCGTGGGTGTTGGCATTCGCGCACTCGTTGGAGGTGGTGACCGCGGCAGCATGGTGGTGCTGGCGTGTGCTGGTCTGGGATACATCGCCGCCTCGTTCGTCGCACGCACCATTCCGCGCGATCTGCTCGGACCCCACGGCGACATCGTGGGTGACGGCGTACGCGATGTGTGGCGAGGGCTCGTTGACGGCTTCCACCACCTACGCGAACGTCGCGCCGCCGCCGATGCGATTCTGGTTGTCTCGATGCATCGCATCGCGTTTGGCGCCGCGACGGTGTTGGCAATCCTGATACTGCGTAACTCGCTCAACGACCCCAACGAGCCCGCCGGTGCGCTCGCCGGTCTCACCATGGTCGTGGGTGTCACCGCAGGTGGCGCACTCATTGGCGCGGTACTGACGCCATGGGCCACGCGACACCTCGGCTCCGTGCCGTGGAGTGTGATGAGTCTGCTCATCGCCGCAGTACTCACAATCGTCGGTTTACTCGGCACCACCTTGGACTGGCCCGGGCTCTCGGGAATCACCGGATTGCTGGTCGCTGGCTTTGGAATCGGGTACTCGGGCCAATCGGTCAAGGTCACCAGCGACACCATCGTTCAAAAAGACGTCAGTGACGACCATCGCGGTCGCGTGTTCTCGCTGTACGACGTCTCGGTCAATATCGGTCTGGTGATCGGTGTGGTGTGGATCGCATTCACATCACCGATCACCGGCCTGTCTGCGCTGATTGACGTGTTGATTTCACTCGTTCTTGTTCTCGCCGCAGCGTGGTACTTCGTCGTGTCGCGTCGTCGTGGCTCGCTTGTCTGAGGCGAGGTTCTAGAGTTCATTCAACCGATCCAAGGAGCAGGCATGAGTGAGACCACGACCGAATCGACTGCGTCGACAGAATCCGAAGTCGCGAAACGACCCGGAAAGTCTCGGTCCGTTGTCGCCATCGTGTTCTTCGTGATCGCGGCCATCCTGCTACCACTGGGTCTTACTTCCTACTGGGGTCAGCGCACCCTCACCGACACACAGCACTACATCGAAACCGTCACCCCGCTGTCGAGCGATCCGGCCATTCAAGACTCTGTGGCCACGATCGTCAGTGACCAGGTCACCTCCTCCATTGATCTCAGCGCAGCCTTGGGCAGCGTTCTACCGCCCGCAGGCCAGGCACTCGTCGGCCCGCTCACCTCAGCACTCGAAAACCTGCTCGACCGTGCGGTGCTCAAGGTGATGCAGAGCGCAGCGTTCCAAAAAGCGTGGGTGGTCTTCAACACTGCGGCCCAGAAATCTTTGGTGACGCTGCTTGAAGGAAAGCCCGAGGGTCCGCTACAGGTGGATACGAACGGAACAGTCCTTCTCGACACCACGGCTCTTTACCAAGCGGTACGACAGGCGATGGTTGACGACGGCGTTTCCTTCGCCTCAAAACTTCCAGAGACTCCGCCGAAAGATAAGCAGGTCGTCCTCCTCCAGAGCGATCAACTAGCTCAGGCACAGGCCATCTACTCAATGACGCACCCGGTGTCGACGTGGCTGCTCTGGGTTGCCATTGCTCTGTTCATCGTGGCGATCATCCTGGCTCGTCGACGTGCTCGCATGGTGTTGGCGGTGGGCATTGCTGTGCTGGTTGGTGCCGTTCTCCTGCGCGTCGGATTGAGTGTCGGTGAGAACCAAGTGCAGTTGGTACTGCAGAACACTCCCTTGGCAGCAGCTGAAGCAGCATTCTTCACCACGTTGACTCGGTTCCTGACAAACGGAATTGAATGGATGCTCGGAATCGGAATCGCGATGGCAGTGCTGGGATGGCTGTTCGGTCGATCGGCACCCGCCGCAAAGATTCGCTCGTGGACTGGCGCCGACGTCGAAAGTGCCGAGGGCTCAGGTTTCGTGGGGTGGCTGCGACGTTATGGCCGTCTGCTGGCACTCGCCATCGGGGTGAGCGCCATCGTCATCATCCTGGCTCTCAGTCTGACCTTGGGTCAGTTGGTGATCGTGTCGATCGCCCTGATCGTCATCGGAACGCTGCTGTGGTTCGGGCTGGGCAAAACCAAGGACGCAGTACTCGAGTAACTACAACTCGCGTGATCGCGCGGCCCACCACGCACGAAGGGCCTCGGTGGCGAGGTCCTGCCCGAGTGGTCCGCGATCGAGCCGTAGGTCAAGCAGGAACCGGTACGCCTCGCCCACCATCGGACCTGCCGGAATATCGAGCAGTGCCATGATCTGAGCCCCGTCGAGTTCGGGTCGAATCGAAGCGAGTTCCTCTTCGGCAGACAATCGCTCAATGCGTTGTTCAAGGTCGTCGTAGGTGCGTTGCAAGCGTTCGGCCTTGCGCCGATTGCGCGTCGTGCAGTCGGCGCGAGTCAACTTATGCAGTCGATCGAGTAAGTCTCCTGCGTCGCGCACGTAACGTCGCACTGCCGAGTCAGTCCATTCGCCGCTGCCGTAGCCGTGGAACCGCAGGTGCAGTTCGACAAGGCGCGACACCGCGTCAATATCGTCATTGGAAAACCGCAATGCCTGCATACGCTTGCGGGTGATCTTGGCACCGACGACTTCGTGATGGTGAAACGAGACGCCACCGTCGGCTTCAAACTTACGGGTGCGCGGCTTACCCACGTCGTGCATCAGAGCCGCGAAGCGCAACACGAAATCAGGACCACTCACCGGCTGGTGAGCGTCCTCAAGGACCATCGCCTGTTCAAGCACAGTGAGGGTGTGCTCGTACACGTCCTTGTGATGGTGGTGCTCATCGATCTCCAGCGCCAGCTTCGGAAGTTCCGGAAGCACGTGCTCTGCGAGACCGGTCTGCACCATGAAGGCCACACCCTCGCGCGGACTACGACCCATCACCAACCGAACAAGTTCTTCACGCACGCGCTCGGCCGACACGATGGCAATGCGATCACTCATCCGCGTGGCTGACTCGACCACATCAGGTGCGACCGAGAAGCTCAACTGCGAAATGAATCGCGCGGCGCGCATCATTCGCAATGGATCGTCACCGAATGAGTCGGCGGGACTACCGGGCGTTCGCAACACGCCCTCCGCGAGGTCGGCCACTCCGTCGAATGGATCGACAAACTCACGGCTCGGCAGACGAACTGCCATGGCGTTCACGCGGAAGTCCCGTCTCAGTAAGTCGTCCTCAAGTGAGGTGCCGTATGCCACCTCGGGTTTGCGGGAATCTTCGAAATACGACTCGGTGCGGTACGTCGTGATTTCGTATTGCACGTCGCCGTAGGTTGCGCCGACAGTTCCGAATGCGATGCCCACATCCCACACGGCGTTTGCCCAGCCGGCGAGAAGTTGTTGCACGACATTCGGATGTGCGTTCGTGGTGAGATCAATGTCGACTGGAATGGGCGCGGGGCCAGAGCCGTCAGGGTTGCGCTCGGTCACTAGATCGCGAACAGCGCCCCCGACCAGCGCGAGTTCCCAGCCGGCGGCCGTAAATCGTCCAGCGAGCTCCGAGAGTCCCGGGGCAGCATCGAGCCAGGCCTCAAGGGCCTGCTGCTGAGCCGGACGGAGGATGGGCGACACGGTGTCCCAGCCTACGGTGGTCAGTCCCGTGGGTCGCGCACCGTAGGCTTGCCCCATGTCCACCACCCTTGAACCGGGAGACGGGGAGACGAAGCCGACAGGCTCGCCCACCCCGTCTTCTGGGCGCACCGCGGTCGGTGGCAGTGCCGGGTCCGAGCGATCGCCACAACCCAATCAATCTACGGAAAACCGCACTTCCAACGGCAATCGGAAGCCTGCGCGCCGGAGTTCCTCCGCGAAATCAGACAATTCTGGCCAGAAACCCGGCCAGAAACCCGGCCAGAAACCCGCCTCGAAACCCGCGGCCAAGACTGGCGCCAAGCCACCTCGTAACCGTCGGCTGACCCGAGTCGAGGAAACCAGTGCGGGCGGCTTGGTCTTGCGACTCGATGGCGGTCAGATAGAGGCTGCTCTCATTGGTCGCATCGATCGTCGCAAACGCCTGGTGTGGTCGATGCCCAAGGGCCATCTGGAAGAAGGCGAAACGGCCGAACAGGCCGCCGTTCGCGAGGCACAGGAAGAGACCGGAATTCAATCGAGGGTCATCGCCCCCCTGGGCGTCATCGATTTCTGGTTCGTGGCCGAAGGCCGACGCATTCACAAGACCGTGCACCACTTCGTGCTCGAAGCCACGGGTGGCGACCTGTCGGATGAAGACATCGAAGTCGAAGAAGTGGCCTGGGTCCCGGTTGCCGAACTGCCCACGCGGTTGGGCTACGCCGACGAGCGCAGGCTGCTGGAGCGTGTTCCCGGATTGCTCGCGGATGCGGGCTTCCACGTCGATGTCCGCGCCCTGATGCCGGGGTTGAGTGACGCTGACGAGGGGCGCGCGGGGGCCGGCAGCGCGTGACGCGAGCCGGCGAGCAGTCACGCGCCAGACGAGCACGCATGTCGCTGTCCCTACTACTCGTCCTCGTGGCGGTGTTACTTCCCTCGGCAACGTCCGGCAGTGTGGCCGCCGAGACTCCGCGTCCCCTGACGATT
>CAIYMF010000014.1 GCA_903927265.1 uncultured bacterium
CTGCCAGTCAACGCGCGTTGTCGCAGTCGCTCGGCGTAGGCCACTGATCCACGCTTCCTTGCCAATGAGCAGATCGGTGAGGGGCGCCACTTTGCGCATCGCGCAGCAGCGATCGGGGTCAGTGCTCCAGAGATCGGCGCCAAAGCGCTCGGCCTGCTCGGCAATGGTGAGTGCACTCGAAATCGTCAGCACCTCAACTCGGGCGGCGATTCGATCGCGGGTCTCAAGGGTTTCCTCGAAGTGGTAGCCGGTGTCGACGAAGACGACGGGGATCTGGGGAGTGAATGACTCGATGAGGGTGGTGAGGGCGGTATTGGCCATCGACTGAGTGGCAACCGCATTTCCGGGGAATGTCGTGGCCGCCCACTCGAGGAGTTCCACCGCGCTGGCACCGACGAGTTCGACCGTGGCGCTCTGAGCGAGGGCGCGTAGAACCTGGGGCGATCGTTTGCCCGTGCGTGCCTCGGCGAGCACATTTACCTCCTGTGGTGCGTCCCTTGGGAACTTACGGGTCGCTGCTCGCCGCACCCATGGCCCCGGGAGACGAAGTGAGGTCGATTCTTGCCCTCTCAGGACGGGGGGCTAATCGGGGGCTGCCGATTGCGCATCAGGGGCCTCGAGGGAGGAGGATTGGCCCATGGCTTCCGGCGACCGAGTAACCGACCGAGTAACGCTGCGCGTGTTCACGCCGATGAACACCCTGGTTCCTTTCCTGCTCCTGGTGCTGGCCATCGTGGTGGCCTGGCAGGGCCTTGCGGCGCTGCCGCCGGTGGTCGTGGGTGCGTTGTGCTTCGTTCTCCTTGGAATTGCCGTGCACCTCATGAGATCGGGAGTGGCCGTGGTGTCGGCTGACACCTTGGACCTTCGCGGAAGTATGGGCACCGTGTCGTTTCCACTCGTCGAGGTTACGGGGCTGGAAATGGCCGGAACCGAGCAGTCGCGGTCTCTCATTCATGCCGACTCACTCGTGGTGGTCACCAGTGATGGTTTGCGGCATCCGCGACCGGATTTCGCGCAGAGTTCGTACGCCCGCGGCCACGGGCGTGCACTGGGGTGGTTGTGTGATGAGGTCAACGGCAGACTGTCTGCATGACTTACACCATGCCGCCTGAGTGGGCCCCGCACGAGCGAACCTGGATGGCGTGGCCGGCGAGCGGGTACACGCTCGGGACTGATTCGACCGAGGCCGACAAGGCGTTCGGAGCGTGGTCGGCCGTCGCCAATGCGATCGTGCCATTCGAGCCGGTGTCGGTGCTGGTGAATCCCGATGACATCGACATCGCGCGTGCCTGGCTCGACGCTGCGGTTGAACTCGTGCCGGCCCCGCTCGACGACGCATGGATGCGCGACATCGGTCCGACGTTTGTCGTCACAGACGATGGCTCGCTCGCGGGTGTCGACTGGATCTTTAACGGTTGGGGCGCCTGTTCGTGGGCGACGTGGGAGCGCGACGCAACCGCTGCACGCAGTGTGTGTGAGTCGGCCGGTGTTCCCATCGTTTCGTCGACGATGATCAACGAAGGTGGCGGCATTCACGTCGATGGTGAGGGCACTGTGTTAGTGACGCGCACCGTGCAACTGGGTGAGGGTCGCAATGCGCACTGGACTTCGCAGCAGGTCGAAGACGAACTGCGTCGCACTCTCGGCGTCGAGAACGTCGTCTGGCTTGAGCGTGGCCTCACGCGCGATTACGACGAGTTCGGAACCCGCGGTCACGTTGACATTGTGGCGTGTTTCAGCGATTCAAAGACCCTGCTTTTTCATGACCAGCGCAATCCCGAACACCCCGATTTTGAGGTGAGCGCTCAAGTTCGGGCGGTTCTCGAAACGCTACCGGGGCTTCGTCTGATTCCGATTCCCGCTCCTGACACGGTGCGCGATGACGAAGGGTGGGTCGACTACAGCTACATCAACCACTACATCTGCAATGGCGCGGTGATTCTGTGCTCCTTTGATGATGCCGGTGATGAACGCGCGGCAGCGATTCTTCGTGAGGTATACCCCGATCGCGAAATCGTGCTCGTCGACGCCCGCGAAATCTTCGCGCGAGGTGGCGGCATCCACTGCATCACGCAGCAGCAGCCCAAGGTCTAGATCGGTTCATCCGGCGCCGTAGTGGCGGCTGGCTCCAAGATGAAGGCGTGTACGTCGCGTGAGTCGGCGATGCGGGTGCGGTATTTCGGGAAGCCTGAGTAGACGACGGCGCTTGCGTCCCACACGGCATCCATCTCGTTGGGTGTTACGGCACGAGCGAGCACGGCAGCGCTCTGTGAACGCCACGCGACCGTTGCGTGCGGGTTCTTGGTGAGGTTGAAGACCCAACCCGGGGTCTTCGCCTGCGCGAAGTTGGTTCCGAGAATTACGAAGTTGCCGTCGTAAGGAATTCCAGCGACGGGCATCGTGCGGGGTTCGCCCGACTTTGCTCCGGTGGTGTTGAGCATGATGACCGGGAGTCCGGTGAGCAGGCCTGGCACGGTGAGCTTGCCGTCACTCCAGCGGTGCAGAGGCCGGTCGACTCGGTAGAGGGTGCGCTGGAAGACCCATGCGCCGGCCGTACTTGCGCCCACGTACTGCATCCCTCGCTGGGCGGCGTTGGGCGGGCTGAAGCTGAAACCAAGTTCGTCCTGAAGTCCCATGGCTCCACCCTGCCCGAGATCCGCGGCCCGCGCCACGGGTCCCGTGCGGTCCGCCGGGGCCCTTTGGCCGTAGCCGGTTCAGCGGAGGTGACAAGACTCACGGCCCATCTGGTAATCAAAGGACCGAAGACTGCAGGGAATGGGCCCCTCCGCACGGCAGAATAAGTCACAGTCGGCTGCGGTCCGTTCCCATGGGGTACGGGCCGTGCTGTCCGCTCAACAGAGAGGTTGCCATGATTATCGGAGTTGTCCGCGAGTCGAACCCGGGCGAGACGCGAGTGGCAGCCACGCCTGCCACCGTGACTCAACTGATCAAACTCGGTTACGACGTTGTGGTGCAGCCGGGTGCGGGCCAAGCGGCGAATTTCACCGATGAGGCGTTTGCTGAGGTAGGCGCGACTCTTGGTGACCCGCTCGGTGCCGACATTGTGTTCGGCGTCAACGCCCCGTCGAACGAGCAGCTCGATGGGCTCAAGTCAGGCGCCACCCTCGTCAGCATTCTGAGCCCGATGCTCAAGCCCGAACTGGTCGAGGATCTCAGCCGCCGACCCATCACCGCACTCGCGATGGATGCTGTACCGCGCATCTCGCGCGCGCAGTCACTTGACGTTCTCAGTTCAATGGCGAACATCGCTGGCTACCGTGCGGTGATTGAAGCCGCCAACGTATTCGGGCGCTTCTTCACCGGACAGGTGACAGCGGCTGGAAAGGTGCCCCCGGCCAAGGTGCTCGTCTGTGGAGCCGGTGTCGCCGGCCTTGCAGCGATCGGAGCCGCAGGAAGTATGGGCGCGATCGTGTACGCCACAGACCCGCGTCCTGAAGTTGCCGACCAGGTGAAGTCGCTTGGCGGTGAGTACTTGGCGGTTGAGGCTGCCGATGTCGAGGTCAGCGCCACCGGATACGCGAAGGAAATGTCAGACGACTACAACACGCGGGCCGAAGCCCTGTACCGCGACACGGCCAAAGACGTCGACATCATCATCACCACGGCCCTCATCCCTGGGCGGCCAGCTCCGCGACTGATCACCGCCGACATGGTGGCCAGCATGAAGTCCGGCAGCGTCATCGTCGACATGGCTGCTTCGAATGGTGGCAACGTTGAAGGAACGGTGGCTGGCGAAGCCGTCGTGACTTCCAACGGAGTCACGATCATCGGCTACACCGACCTTGCTGGTCGGCTCGCGACGCAGGCCTCGCAGCTGTACGGAACGAACCTCGTCAACTTGATGAAGCTCATGACCCCTGAGAAGGACGGCCAACTCGTTCTTGACTGGGACGACGTCGTACAGCGCGGCATCACGGTGGTGCGCAACGGTGAAAACGCGTGGCCGCCGCCCGCAGTTCAGGTGTCGGCAGCCCCCGCGGCCGCGGCTGCGGTGGTTGCCGTCAGCCCGGTGAAAGAACCACCACCGCCAAGTCGAAGATGGACGATGATCGGGGTAGGCGCCCTCGTGCTGTTCTTGCTGGTGGCAGCGGCTCCGCCGGCTCTACGAGTTCACCTCACGGTGTTCGCGCTGGCCATTGTCATCGGGTACTACGTGATCGGTAACGTGCACCACGCCCTACACACGCCGCTGATGTCAGTCACGAACGCGATCTCGGGAATCATCGTGGTCGGTGCCTTGCTACAGATCGGTCACGGTGACCCCGTGATCACGGTCTTGTCGTTCATAGCGATTCTGTTGGCCAGCATCAACGTGTTCGGTGGTTTCGCCGTCACACGCCGAATGCTCTCGATGTTCTCGAGGAGCTGACTGACATGACTATCGAATCCATCGCCCAGTCGGCGTACCTCGTCGCTGCACTGCTGTTCATTCTGGCTCTCGCCGGACTGTCGAAGCATGAGAGCGCCAAGTCAGGTAACACCCTCGGTATGGCCGGTATGGCCATCGCACTCGTCGCCACTGTCGCACTGGCCATTGACCGCAAGATCGAACCGATGGGCCTAGGACTGCTCGCCGTTGCCATGGTGATCGGTGCACTCATCGGACTTCAACGAGCGCGTCGAGTCGAGATGACCGGCATGCCCGAACTCATCGCGCTGCTGCACTCGTTCGTGGGTCTGGCTGCGGTACTTGTCGGCTGGAATGGCTACCTTCTGGTTGAAGGCGGTGCCAGTCCGGCCGAGTCTCTCGCACTCTCAGCGCAAGGAACTTTGGGTATTCACCACGCCGAGGTGTTCATCGGCGTCTTCATTGGTGCGGTGACCTTCACCGGATCGATCGTTGCGTACCTGAAGCTCTCGGGTCGCGCTTCTTCGAGTCCGCTGATGTTGCCTGGCAAGAATTTCCTCAACGTGGGCGCGCTTGTTGTGTTCGCAGGGCTCACGGTGTGGTTCGTTATTTCGCCCACGCTGTGGTTGCTGATACTGGTTACGGTCATTGCACTGCTTCTCGGTATTCACCTGGTGGCATCCATCGGCGGTGGCGATATGCCCGTCGTGGTGTCGATGCTCAACAGTTACTCCGGTTGGGCTGCGGCCGCATCAGGCTTCCTGCTCGAGAACGACCTGCTGATCGTCACGGGTGCACTTGTCGGATCCTCCGGTGCCTACCTGTCGTACATCATGTGTCGCGCGATGAACCGTTCGTTCATTTCGGTGATCGCGGGTGGCTTCGGAATTGAAGCAGGCCCAGCTGAAGACAAGGACTACGGCGAGCACCGTGAAGTCACTGCTGAACAGGTCGCCGAAATGCTCAATGGCGCCGATTCGGTGATCATCACCCCCGGTTACGGAATGGCCGTCGCGCAGGCGCAGTACGGCGTTGCTGAACTCACCCGCAAGTTGCGCGACAACGGCGTCAAGGTGCGATTCGGAATTCACCCTGTTGCAGGACGATTGCCAGGTCACATGAACGTGTTGTTGGCCGAGGCCAAGGTTCCGTACGACATCGTGCTCGAGATGGATGAAATCAACGATGACTTCCCCGACACGTCGGTGGTTCTGGTCATTGGTGCCAACGACACCGTGAACCCAGCGGCGATGGACGACCCCACAAGTCCGATCGCTGGAATGCCCGTGCTCAAGGTGTGGGAAGCGCACAACGTCATCATCTTCAAGCGGTCGATGGCATCGGGTTACGCCGGTGTGCAAAACCCGCTCTTCTTCCGCGAGAACAGCGCCATGCTCTTCGGCGATGCCAAGGATCGGGTCGAGGACATCCTGCGCGCACTGTGAGGTAGTTAGCAGTAGGTCAGCTGGGAGTTTCGGCGATGCGTGCGGCCACCATGTCGCACAGCAGCTTCGCGTCGGGCTTCCAGTCGCTCGGAACTTGGATCGTCTTCTTGTTGACCTTGTAGTCGGTCAGGCGAGGAGCGAACGATTCGAGCACGTCCTTGCTCCATGGCGCCATCAGGATGTAGTTCTTCTGAACGCTCACTCCGAAGACGTACTGCTCGTTGTAGCGCAGCATCGGCTGATTCCACGCGATGACCAACTCGCTCTTCGGAAACTTCTTGGTGATGGCAGCGAAGATTGCGTGCACCGTCTTACGCTGTTCTTCCGTGCAGGGCTTGAGGTAGTCATCGACGGTGCTCACGCGGTGTGCGCTCTTTGAGCCACGGCAGTACATCACCAAAGCATTCGCGTGCGTCTGGCTGAATCCGTGGTTCTCGCGCAGGTACGCAATCTGCTCGGGGTACTTGGCGTCTTTGAGTTCGTCCATCTGGTCGAACCAATACGACATGGGCTGCCCGTACTTCCTCTCGATCGCGGGGAAGTAGCTTGAGCGGTCAGGGTTGGTGGCCATGTGCGGAATCCTAGGCGAATCGCTGATGCAGTAGACATAGCGGTGAAGGGAGTCTTCATGGCAGACGATGTGGCGCGGTCAGGCGCAAGCGACCCAGGTCCGTACTACCACGGCACGAAAGCCGACCTCGCAGTTGGCGATCGACTTGAGCCCGGCAAGAGTTCCAACTTTGGCGCAGGGAACACGGCCAACTTCGTGTATCTGACCGCCACTCTCGACGCCGCCACGTGGGGTGCTGAGTTGGCGGTGGGCGACGGCCTCGGCCGCATCTACGTAGTTGAGCCGACTGGTCTATTCGAGGACGATCCCAATCTGACCGACAAGAAGTTTCCAGGTAATCCGACCCGCTCCTACCGCACGCGCGACCCACTCATCGTCGTCGGCGAAGTGCGGGAATGGGCAGGCCACCCTGCCGAGGTACTTCAAGCCATGCGCGACATGGTGGCCGAGGCGAAACGCAACGGGGTCGAAGCGATCAACGACTGATCAGATGAGTTTGCGGTCTGACGCCCACTGTGCGAGCTCGCGGCGATTGGACAGCTGCAGTTTGCGCAGTACTGCCGATACGTGCGTTTCAACGGTCTTAATCGACAGCACCAATTCGGTTGCAACTTCGCGGTACGTGTACCCGCGCGCAATCAGTCGCATTACTTCACGTTCGCGCGGCGTGAGTCGATCGATCTCCTCGTCGTGTTCGGCGGCTCCTCCGGCGAAGGCATCGAGAACGAAGCCGGCAAGTCGTGGCGAGAAGACCGCGTCGCCGTCGGCAGTGCGTTGGATGGCCTCTCGAAGTTCGGGACCCGAGATTGCCTTGGTGACGTAACCGCGCGCGCCACCGCGAACAGTGGCGACCACGTCGTCGGGGGCATCGCTGACAGACAGTGCGAGAAATCTCGTGGCTGGCACGTCGGACAGACATCCCTCGAGCACGGCTCGTGCGTCACCTCCGGGCAGGTGCACGTCAAGAAGAACAACGTCGGGGGTGGTTTCGCGAATAACCCGAATGGCCTCGTCAACGTTCGCGGCCTCGCCCACGATGTCGAAGTCATCACCGAGTTCTGCTCGAACACCGGCCCGAAACATCGCGTGGTCGTCGACGAGCACGAGGCGTAAACGTGTCATGGAGTCACGTCGGACATGCGTGGCAGGCACAGGTGAATCTCGGTGCCAACTCCAGGTGAACTCCGCACAGTGGCACTCCCTCCGTTGCGTTCCATTCTCCTGATGATCGACTCGCGTACGCCATGGCGGTCGGTGGGAATGGATTCGAGGTCGAACCCCGAACCATGATCGCGGACGAAGACCTCAACGACCGCGTCATCGACTTCGGCATAAACGGAAGCCTCGTGGCCGCCGTGTTGGGCCGCATTCACCATCGCTTCACGGGCCGCCGCGACCAGTGCCGAGAGAGCGGGATCGAGGTCGGTATCGCCAACCGTCACCAGCTCAATCGTGGCGTCGTAGGCAGATTCGATTTCGGCGGCGTCGCGTTTCAATGCGGCTGCGAATGTGCGATCAGGGTCTCCGTCGGGTGCGTAGAGCCACGAACGAAGTGCACGCTCTTCTGTGCGAGCGAGACGCGCTACTTCGTGCGGATCGCCACTCGCGTGCTGAATCAGAGTGAGCGTCTGCAGCACGGAGTCATGCACGTGCGCAGCAATGTCGGCGCGTTCCTCGGCGCGAATCAATGCTCGGCGCTGTTCGTTCTGCTCCCGCAACAACCGGTAAATCCAGGGAAACGTGACGAGTGCGACTCCGCCCAGAATGAGCAGCGCGGCCGACAGCCCTTGAAGGGCCGCGGCCGGACCCGTTTGGCTCACCAGAAGAGCAACGAGGGCGAAGACCACGAGCGCAATTCCAACGGCGATGCGCCAGCGGCCGGCTGCTGCCGACGTGTCGACGGTTTGCCGGGCCGCCTTGCTTGCTGCGGCCGACCACGCGTCGCGCTGCTCATCATCGGTCTGGCGCCAAATGAGCGCTGCGCCCACGATGGCGATGAGCAGAGGAAGAACGGCCCCGCGCGCGAAGTCGACGCCCAATGCTGCGAGTAAGAGCCCGATACCAACGACGATCACGATCAGCGAGAGGAGTCGAGTGGTGTCGGAACTGCGCGCGGCCGCGGGGTCGGTAGCGGCCTCGGTGTTAAGGGGCAGGACCGCCCAGAACGCTACGTAGAGCACCAGGCCAACGCCACCGGCGAGGGTGAGCACGACGAAAGCGACCCGCGCGACCCACACGGGTAGGTGCAGATGCTCGGCGAGACCGATGGCGACGCCGGCAACGACACGACCGGTCATCGGTCGGGTCGCTCGGGGGGTTGCCACAGAAGTGCTCACCTACTCATCTTGGCGTGAATGGGTGGCTCGGGGCATCAGGGTGGCACCCTGAGATCTCGGGGTGCAAGATCAGGGGCGAATGGGGGACTTTCCCTGATGTGGTGTGTGCCGTTCGGGAGGATGGTGAAGACATGACCACACAATTCGAGCAGCCCGTACCTCTCGCTACCCCACCACGCCCCTTGTTGCGTCGCAGTCGGTCGGACAACGTCATCTCCGGTGTCTGCGGTGGCTTTGCCCGTTGGCTGGGTATCGATCCAGTCATCGTTCGGGTCGTTCTCGTCGTCCTCGCGGTATTCGGAGGATCGGGCCTGGTGCTCTACGCCGTCGGATGGCTGTTCATTCCGATGGAAGGTGAGTCGATGTCGATCGCGGAGGACTTCTTCCGAGACCCTCGTCAGGCCAACTCGAAGTGGCGCACGTTCTTCATCATCACTGGCGCGATCATTGCGGTGCTCATCGCAGGAAACCTGATTGGCGCTGCCTTGGGTGGCTGGGGCAATGGTGGATCCCTCTTGTTGTTGCTCGCCGCTGGTGGTGTGGTGCTTTACCTCGTGAAGTACCAGTCACCCCAGTCACCGCCAGTTCCCGCGGCGGGTTCTGCTGCCGCCGAGCAACCGCTTGTGAGTGGTGACACCTTCGTGGAAACGACTCCGTACGCCTATGGCGGTGCCGGACAGTACCCGGGTTACGTGGCACCGCCACTAACTCCCGTTCCGGTACGCGCTCCGCGTCCGCGTTCCTACCTCGGCCTCATCGCCTTGAGTACGGCGATCGTCGCTGTGGGCGCGTTGCTCGCGGCGGAGGGAAGTGGCCTCATCTCCGTTCCCGCGGTAGTAATTCCTGCGGTAGCGCTTGCAATTCTCGGCATCGGGATTCTGGTGGGCGCGTGGTTCGGCCGGGCTCGGTGGCTGCTGTGGTTTGCGATTCCGCTACTGCTCGTCACTGTTCTCGTGTCGTTCATCCCAGCCAGTTTCGGAAACAATATTCAGCGTGTCGTGTCGGCTGGAGTAGGTGAGCAGGTATGGACACCGACGAAC
>CAIYMF010000015.1 GCA_903927265.1 uncultured bacterium
GGTGGCGCGGTGACCGATATCGCCACAGTGGGGGCCAACGCGGGCAGTGCTGCCACCAAGGCAGGGTCGGTGTATCAGGCGGCCTGCGTTCCTGCCCCTACCACCCTGACCCCCGAACAGTGCGCGACGTTAGCTGCATCCGTCTCCGATGCCACCTCGGCCGCCACAGGCGCGCAGGCCGCAGCAACGACCGTCGGAACGCAAGCAGCCAAGGTCGGTGCTGTGGCGGCAGGTCTGACGGGCCTTGTCACCGCGATCGAAGGACTCACGACCGGCCTGGAGCAGGTGTCAGTCGGTCTTCGTAGTGGCGATCCGGCCCACCCCGGAGTCCAGGAAGGCCTCGAGCAACTCACCGCGGGATTGGGGCAGGCGGTCACCGCGGTGACCTCGCTGTCGACAGGGGCTAACTCCTCCTCGGCTGGGGCTGACTCGCTGGCCTCAGGAACGACTGATCTGGCCACGGGTCTGGACTCTGCCTCGACGGGGGCGTCGGGTCTGGCGACCAGTGGTCAGCAATTGGCAACGGGAGCCCAGGCCGAATCCGATGGCACCAGTGCTGCGGCCGGAGGCGCAAGCTCGCTCGCTGGTGCACTGAATGCGGTAGCCACGGGAAGTAGTTCTGTCGCCGACGGTTCGTCGGCGCTGCAGGCCGATGGAACCTCCGCGATTCTCGATTCGGTCGTGAAAGCGTCGAAGGATCCGGCATTCGCTCGGGCGTATCTCAGTGCGACGATGGCGCGGTCGGTCGATGCGGCACCTTTTGATGCCCCCGAGGGCGGCGTGGCGCGGGTTGCCTACGTGAGTGAGATTCCGGCCGCGACCGCGCAATCAGTGGGCGGTGGTGGCTCGAACACGATGTTGCTGCTCCTCCTTGCCGGGGTGCTGGTAGCGGCGCTTGGAGCCCTCGCAGTGCGCAGAATCCGCGGTCAAGCACCCTCCGTCGACTAGGTTGCGATGACCCCTGCGCCCCAGAGGGCGGTGGCGAGAAGTGCGGCGGTCAACTCGATCAACACCGACAATCCCGACGCTTTCATGGCTGCCCAGGTGGCGGGCCAGGCAGTGCGCGGGTCGCGCAGTCGCAGAAGTTCCATTGCGAAAACACCAACGATGAATCCGACGATGACCCCGACGATGGGAATGACAAAGAAGCCGACCACTCCGACTAGCCCACCCACGAGCAGGGTCAGGGTTGGAACGCCCGCCGCAGCCAGTCTCTTACCCGGGATGAGGTATTTCAGTAGCATCCCCGCACCGAGAATGAGCACGGCGCCGACTGCCACTGCCCACGCTGCCAGAGTGCCCTCGACGACGGCCCACACGATGATCGCGCCGCCCACGAGCAGCGAGCCAGGGAGAATGGGAACGACGGTTCCGGCGATTCCGAGTGCGCACACGACCGCCACGAGCGCGACTCCCCACTCAGGCACCGCGGAACCAGAGGTGATCGGGACTACCATCACACAGTGTGAGGACTCGTCGGGTTGTGGTGGCGCTGGTGGCCGCTGCGGTCGTCACCGGGGCGCTCACGGGCTGTGCGGCCAAGCCCGATCCGGCAACCAAGCCTCGATTGGTCGTGCACACCGTGTCATATGACTGCTCGGCGCATGTGCTGACAGTGACCGGAGTGGCCACTCCCGCGCGCAATGACCAGGAAGTGCAAGTGCAGGTGCGCAGCGTCGAGCGTCCGAAAGCCGGAGTGTGGCGCGTCACCAGCACGAACTCGGCTGGCGACTTTAAGGCGGTAGGGAAATTCACTTCGGCACAACCGGCCCTCGCCGTCGCCGTCCGACTGGCATCGGTCACGCGGGGAGTGCGGGTCTTTTCACTCATTGAGAACACCACGCTGCACTGCCCCTAAGGACCTCAGCGGGCTACACAGCTCGGCTTAGGCCGGGGTAGTGGGGGAGTCGACGAGGCGGTGTGTTTCGTCGACAATTTCGGCTGCCTGCGGACGCAATTTGTCGGCGTGCTCGTTGAAGTGATGGGAACAGAAGAGAAGGTCACCACCCACGTGGAGAACAACGCGGATATAGGCCTGGGCGCCGCAACGATCGCAGCGGTCCGACGCCGTGAGCGACGCCGACGGTGCGAGGGCGGTGGTCATCGTAAGCTCCTTCTCCTGGCGGGCGGTTCGGATGTCGTGGGCGGCTGCCTTTGACGTGGTCCGTTCCGTGCTAGTGCTTCCTTACCTTCAACATCGTCCCATCCCAGTTTCGTTCCCGCTCGGCGGGACTTATTTGGAGGACTTTCGCTGTGGTGCCCTCATCCTGCCAACAGGGTGTGACAACACGTCCATTTGGCTCTCGAACGGTATTTCGGCGTGTCGGGAGTCACACTTGCGTAGGCACCCCCGATGGCCTAGTGCTCACGGGCGGCGGTCCACTCAGCTGGCGGTGGCGGCGCGCCCTGCACCGACAGGTCACACCGGCCGACTAGATTTCTTCAGGTGACTGCTGCACCGATCGACCGCCCTCGACGCCCCGTCAAGACTGCCGCCGCGACCCCTGACGACGGCTATACCGCCAAGCATCTGTCGGTGCTCGAGGGTCTGGATGCCGTGCGTAAGCGGCCCGGCATGTACATCGGTAGTACCGACAGTCGCGGCCTGATGCACTGCCTCTGGGAGATCGTCGATAACTCCGTTGATGAGGCGTTGGGCGGCTACTGCACCCGTATTGAGGTGCTGTTGCACGCCGATGGTTCAGTTGAGGTGGGCGATAACGGGCGAGGTATTCCGGTCGACATCGAAAAAAAGACGAAACTCACCGGAGTCGAAGTCGTGATGACCAAGTTGCACGCCGGCGGAAAGTTTGGCGGTGGCTCGTACACGGCTTCGGGTGGTCTGCACGGTGTGGGTGCCTCGGTGGTCAATGCGCTTAGCGAGCGGCTTGATGTTGAGGTCGATCGCGACGGCTGGATCCACGTGATGAGTTTCCGTCGCGGCGTGGCTGGCGAATTCGATGATGCGGGTGGCGAGCCGACGCCGAGTGCGCCGTTCATCAAAAAGTCAGGGCTGCAGAAGGCGGGCAAGGCGAAAAAGGGTGTCACCGGTACCCGTATCCGTTACTGGGCTGACCGGCAGGTGTTCCTCAAGGAAGCCGAGGTCGACCTCGAGTTGCTGTTGGCGCGCGCTCGGCAGACCGCGTTTCTTGTTCCCGGTTTGACGCTGCTCGTGCGCGATGAGCGCGGTGAGGAACCGAGTGAAGAGGAGTTCCGGTTCGCGGGCGGTATCTCGCAGTTCGTTGAACATCTGGCCGAAGGTGAGCCCGTCTCGTCGGTGATTCGACTCACGGGCACCGGGCATTTCACTGAGACTGTTCCCGTGCTCGACTCACAAGGTCACATGTCTCCGCAAGATGTGCAGCGCGAGTTGGGTGTCGATATTGCCCTGCTATGGGGTTCGGGCTACGACGATGATGTGCGCTCATTCGTCAATGTCATCGCCACCCCCAAGGGTGGTACCCACGTCGCGGGCTTCGAGCGCGCCGCCGTCAAGGTTGTTAATGCCGCACTCAAATCGCAGAAGATGCTCAAAAGCAATGAAGAGTCGGTCACCAAAGAAGACGTGCTCGAAGGTCTCACCGGGGTCATCACTGTGCGATTGGCTGAGCCGCAGTTTGAGGGACAGACCAAGGAGATTCTTGGAACGTCGGCGGCGTCGCGCATCGTGGCGCACGTGGTCGAAAAGGAACTCGGCGGCTACTTGAACACCCCACCTCGGGGTGAGAAGAACAGTGCGCGCGCGATTTTGGAGAAGGTCGCTAACGCGATGCGTGCGCGGGTGGCAGCGCGAGCTCACCGCGACACCCAGCGGCGTAAGACGGCACTTGAATCCTCAGCGTTACCAGCCAAACTCGCCGATTGCCGTAGTGATGATGTGGCGCGCACCGAGTTGTTCATCGTTGAGGGTGACAGTGCTCTCGGTACTGCGAAGTCAGCACGCAACTCCGAGTTCCAGGCCTTGTTGCCCATCCGTGGCAAGATCCTCAATGTTCAGAAGTCGTCACTGGCCGACATGCTCAAAAACAATGAGTGCGCCGCCATCATTCAGGTCATCGGTGCCGGTTCCGGGCGATCCTTTGACGTCGAATCGGCGAGGTATCAGAAGATCATCTTGATGAGTGACGCCGATGTCGACGGTGCACACATTCGGTGTCTGCTACTCACGCTCATTCACCGATATCTACCCGGACTTCTTGAACATGGTCGAGTCTTTGCTGCGGTGCCACCCCTTCACCGCATCGACGTCATCGGTATGGGCAAGGCGCCTGCCGAAGTGGTCTACACCTATTCGGATGCTGAAATGCGCTCGACACTGGCCGACCTCACCAAGAAGGGTCGGCGCTGGAAAGATCCGATCCAGCGTTACAAGGGTCTTGGCGAAATGGATGCCTCACAATTGCGTGAAACCACCATGGACCCGCGCACCCGTCAACTACGCCGCATCAACGTCAGTGACGGGGCCGCGGCCGATGATGTCTTTAAGCTCCTGATGGGCAGTGACGTCGCCCCCCGCAAGGAGTTCATCGTCGACGGAGCCGACGAACTCGACCGCTCACGTATCGACGTGTAGAGGCGTACTTACAACCCTGCGGCGACCATGGCGCGGTTGACTTCGGCTGTGGTGACGGGCGTGGTGGGAGCGTTGAGAACCAGCGCGGCCCCGACGAGGGCGAGTGCCCGCTCACGAACAACCGACGGTGACTTTGGGTCCAGGAGGGCGTCAACGATTCCGGTGGCAACGCCGGCGCGCTCTGCCTCGAGGGCGACCGCCCACACTTCGGCGGGACGCGTACTGAGGTCCGTGTCGGACAAGGCGGCAATGCGCTCGCTCATGGTGGGCTGCGGGGTAGTCATCATGGGGATGTCCTTTCGTCTCCTTCAGGTTAGGTTGATGCGAAGGTAAATAAAAGCGATGAGACACGATCATTAAGAACACGATTGCTTATGTATACTTTCGAGTATGGACCGCGGACATGAGATCGAGACCCGTCACCTCATTGCCCTGCGTGCGGTGGCTGAGGAAGGAAGTTTTGCCGGGGCCGCTGATGTTCTTGGCTATTCGCAGGCGGCAATTAGTCAACAGATCGCAGGCCTCGAGCGCGTCATCGGCACCACGGTGTTCGATCGACCAGGTGGACCGCGCCCCGCGACCATCACGCCGGCTGGTCGGCTCGTGCTGCAGCATGGCTGCGCGGTGCTCGACCGGCTGGAGACGCTCGAGAGCGAGCTTCGCCTCCTGCGGTCGGGTACGGGCGGACGGGTGGTGTGCGGCACCTTCCAGAGTGTGACCGTGCGACTCATTCCCGATCTTGTCGCGGCTATGCGCGAGGAGATGCCGGACGTGCACCTCTCGCTGTTCGAGAGTGACTCGCACGAGGAGTTGACTGACTTGCTGGTCGACGGTCAGGTTGACGCGGTGTACCTCGCCAGTCCCGTGAGCGACGCCCGCCTCGACATGACCGCTCTGGGGCGCGATCCGTATGTGCTGCTGTTGCCCGCCGAGGGCGCACCGCGCACGCGTGGGCCGATGCCGCTACGCGAACTGGCCGGCCAGCCGATGATCGGTCAAAAGGAGAGCGACTATCAGGCACATGTCG
Organism: uncultured bacterium; assembly: GCA_903927265.1. Lineage (GTDB taxonomy): Bacteria > Actinomycetota > Actinomycetes > S36-B12 > CAIYMF01 > CAIYMF01. Next base: position 5,601 of record CAIYMF010000015.1, read on the forward strand.
ACGACGGGTTGCGCGCGCACGGGGTGAGCCCCCAGTACGTGTTTCGCACGAATGACAACGGGGGAGTGCAGGCGATGGTGAGGGCGGGCCTAGGCATCGCGGTGATGCCGCTGCTGACGGTAGATGTCACTGACCCGGGAATCGTGGTGCGCACGCTGTTACCCGAACTTGAACCCCGCATCATCTACATCGCATTGCGTCGCGAAGGGGCGCGGCTGCCGGCAGCCGAGCGTCTCGTCGAGATTGCGCGTCGTACTTCGCGCTCTCACCTCACGACGTCGAGTCGTCAGTCCTCGCCCCGCGCGTGAGCGAGCAGCATGTCGCGGATTCCGCGCACCTGAACAGCCGGCGGAAGTACCACAACGACTTCGCCGTCAATGACCTCAGTCGGATATGAGGCGAGCGAGGCTGATCCACCACACAGGCTGCCGTCTACCAGGCTGTAGCGCCACCAGTGCGAAGGGCACACAATCGTGTCACCTTCGAGTCGACCCTCGGCAAGGGAAGCCTGCTTGTGGAGGCAGTGATCATCGATGGCGTAGACGGTGCCATCGACGTTGGCCACGCACGCTGAACGTCCACCCGATTCGACTCGGGTGACCGCGCCGGGCGGCAAGTCGGCAATGGGGCAGGCGACGATGCGCTGTGGTGCCTGACTCATGGCGTTCGGATCCGAACAGCGACGGTGCGTCCCTCGAACATCGTCACGTGAACCATGGGCATAGGTCTGTCCTTCGCGGTCGGTCGAGCGATCGGTCTAGAGGCACGGAATTTCAATGGTTCCGAGTCGGTCGAAGCGCGCCACGATGGTGTCGCCTGGCGCAACAGTGACGGCCTCAGTCATTCCGCCGCTGAGCACGATATGCCCAGCTGAGAGTCCACGATCGCGTGCCGCAAGTTGACGCACGAGCCACGCGACTGCCGCTGCCGGGTGTCCGTGCACCGCGGCACCCGATGCGGTGTACATCAGTTGCCCGTTCTTTTCCAACGTCATGCCAACAAGTCGTAGATCAATTCCGCTCGGGTCGATTGCTGCGCCCCCGAGGGTGAAGCCAGCCGAGGAGCAGTTGTCGGCTACCACGTCGGTGTGGGTGAACTTGTACCCGGCAAAGCGAGAATCGAGCACGTCAATTGCGGGGAACACTGCCTCAGTGGCAGCCAGCACGTGCGCGGCAGTGACGTGCGGACCACAGAGATCGCGATTGAGCATGAAGGCGATCTCGGGTTCGACGCGAGGCTGAATGAATTGGGAGCAGACCAGCGGTTCGCCCGTGTCGATCTGCATGTCGCTGGTGAGCCACCCGTACAGGGGGGTATCGACTTTCATTTGCACTTGCTTTGCTTTGCTTGTCAGGCCAAGTTTCGCGCCCACGATCACGTGTCCGCGGTCAACGCGAGCAGTGACCACGTCATCTTGAAGGTCGTACGCCTCGGCGCTGGTGATATCCGGATACTCGTCGGTGAAGGGCGTCGTGGCTGTGGTGTGGTGAGCGGCGTCGACGAGGCGGTCAATGATGTGGCGGTGCTTGCTCATGAGGTCGGCTCCACGTGTAGTTCTCGGGTAGGCAGGTGCAAGTAGACCGAAGACAGCAGGGCAGTCATTACGACATCCGAGCAGTCACGGGGCCGAGTCGGTCGAAGTCCGCGCGAAAGACATCACCGGTACTCACTGGAACGGCAGCATGCAGAGCGCCGGTCATGACGACGTGACCGGCCTTGAGCCCTTCGCCCAACGGGTGCAAGGTGTTCACCAGCCACGCGATAGCGGCGGCAGGGTTACCAAGAGCAGCTCCGCCAGCGCCGGTGGCCACGACCTCGCCATTGCGGGTAAACACCATGCCCACGAGTCGGATATCAAAATCTGTCAACGGCACGACGTTGCCCGACAGCACAATCGCTCCACAGGAGGCCATGTCGCTGACCGTGTCACCGAGTTTGATCTTCCAGTCAGCAACGCGACTATCAACAATCTCCAGCGCTGCGCTCACCCCACGGGTGGCAGCGAGAACGTCGGCGACAGTGCAGTCTGGGCCGTTCAAATCGGCGTCAAGAATGAACGCGATCTCCGCTTCCATCTTGGGTGAAATGAATTGAGCTGTTTCGATCGCAAATGCATCCTGATTGACGTGGCTTGCCATCACAGGAGCTAAGTCAGGCGAACTGATGCCGAGCATTTCCTGCATGGGGCGGCTTGTGAGTCCCAACTTGTAGCCCACGATTCGATCACCGGCATCGAGCATGCGGCGCACGATGCCCTGCTGCACCAGATAGCCATCTTCGAGCGTCATGCCTGGCTCGTCGTCGGTGAGAGGTGACGTGGGTTTCAGGGTGTGCATCGCGTCGTACAGACGCTGCGCAAATTCATCAGCGCGCTCGTTACTCAGAGTCGTAGTCATGACGACCTTCCTGTCGTGTTGGATCCTTCGCGCCAGCCCATGCGCTTGCTGATCGCGGCCGATGCTTCGACCACAGGGCGAGCGAACCTCTTCAAGGAGGCCCCGTCGAGGCGCTGAATGGGTCCGGCCACGCTCACTGATGCGACCACCTGACCAAACACATTGCGCACTGGTGCGGCGACGCTGGCGATGCCCACTTCACTTTCATTGATGTTTTCGGCCCAGCCTTGCGAGCGCACCTTCATCAACTCTCGGCGAAGTACCGTGATGTCAGTGATTGTGTACTGAGTGCGGCGCGGAGGCTTCCAGTCAGTCAGAAGCAGTTCAAGTTCGTCCTCGGGAAGAAACGCCAGCATGGCCTTTCCGGTGCTGGTGCAGTGTGCATAGTTACGAAGGCCCACTCGACCAAAGAGCCTCAACGTCTGAGGGCTCTCGCGTCGTTCGACGTACACCACCTCGCGCCCATCGAGCACAGCAACCTGAACGGTTTCGCGGGTGATGTTGCGCAGTTGATCGAGAACAGGACTCGCGGCCTGATGCAGGTCGTGGTGGGCACGCGCACTCGCACCGAGTTCGTGCATTGCCAGACCGAGTCGGTATGCGCCCGTCTCAGGATCTTGTTCGAGTAAACGCTCGTGCGTGAGTGTGTGGAGCAACCGATGTGTGGTGCTCTTACCGATGCCAAGCCGCCGCGACAATTCTGTCACGCCAATTTCGTGATCCCCGCGACCGAATTCTTTCAGCAGCCGCGCTGCATTCGAGACGCTTGCGAGTACCTGGGTGTCGCCCTTGCGGCGCAGGGGATTGGATTCGGTCATGGGGATGCCGGGGGCTTGAGAGATGCGAGAACGGCCCGACGCAGTGTCACCGCATCAGTAGCGGCAGCGACGTCACCGTCATGTGGTGAAATCTCGTGCGCGAGTAGTCGGGCGGCAGTAGTGAGCCCCAATCGCTGCGCGGCTGCGAATTCATCAATCAACTCGATGCGTGTGGGCGCCCACGCGCGCATTCCGTCGTAGTCGCGCACCGACGACGCGTGGCCGTTCGCGAGCCCCGTTCCGGCATGTTGTGCGTGATGCGCCGAGAGACCACTGCCGGGGGCGAGTGACACGTGATAGACGACGTCAGTGATGCCCAACGCTCGTCGAACTCCTAAGGCATCGGCACCGTTGGTTTCATCAAGTATGCCGAGTTCGGGAAGCACCGTTGCGTCGAAGAAGCGCAGTGTCCACGTCAGGTCACGGTCTTGCGCGGAGATTTCGATTTCGGAACCCGCGGGACGCGGAAGCGGGGCCGTGGTCGCCACGATGTGCAGGTGGCGCGTGCCTACCGCAAGCACACTGAATTCGCCTGCGAGAACCAGAGGAAGTTCGGCGCGCTCGCCGGGAGTGAGGTGAGCGCCTTGGTCGAGGTAGGCCCGGTGGAGTGCTGCCACGTAGTCGGCCATCGCGGCGCGCATCTGCTCGGGTGAACTCCCGACGGAAGAGGCCTCAGATTCGTGGGAATGTGAGGCGGCAGAGGTGGCCACGGACGCGACGTTAGCATTGCTGTCCCGCATGGCGGCACGATGGTCCCCCATGCGGGACAAGCAGGTCTAACGTCCTGTCAGCCGAGCAGGATCCACGCCCGACCACCGCAAGGAGCGCGCCCCATGGGTGTTCTGAGACTGTCCCACGTCGACGTTCAGGTCACTGACCTCGATCTGGCGACTGCCTACTACACCGAGGTCATCGGCATGCTGGAGGTGGAGCGAGATGACACCTCGGTGTACCTCAAGTGCTGGGACGAGGTCGACCACCACTCGCTGCGCCTTGAGTACGCTCCGCGATTGGGTTTCCGCGGGATGACGTACAAGGTGGAACGTGAGGACGACCTCAGCGACCTCGAGAACAAGATCACCCGCTACGGCTTTCCCGTGCAGCGCATCAGTAAGGGCGAGAGCGTGGGACAGGGCGAGAGCATCCGCTTTGCCACGCCAACCGGGCACACCATGGATTTGGTGTACGACGTCGAGAAGGTTGGAAGCGCGCTACCGAAGGTCAACCCGCCGGTCTACGTCGATGGGCTTTCGGGAATTGCGCCGCCGCGCATGGATCACCTGCTGGTCACCGCCGAAGAGGTCGGCGAGTCGGCGAAGTTCTTCCAGGACGTGCTTGGTTTCCGTCTCACTGAGCAGCTGCTCGATGGTGACGGTCACCAGATGGCGGTCTGGATGGAGCGCTCACACCGACCGCACGACCTCGCATTTGTCCGCGGACCCAATGGCGGACTGCACCACTTCGCCTACTGGCTCGACGATTGGGACCATGTGCGGCGCAGTGCCGACATCTTGGCCTTCAACGGCATTGCAGTTGACGCAGGTCCAACGCGTCACGGCATCACCCGCGGTAACACCATCTACTTCTTCGACCCACTGGGTACGCGTAACGAGGTCTTCACCGGTGGGTACCGACCTGACGTAGATTTCCCCACGATCACCTGGACTGAGGAGAACCTCGGTCGCGCCGTCTTCTATTACGAAGGCGTTCCTAACGAGCGATTCCTGAGGGTGCACACCTGATGACGATCATGCGACTGAGTCACGTTGAGATCCGCGTACCCGACCTCGAACTAGCTACTGCCTATTACACCGAAGTGCTCGGTCTCTACGAGACTGCACGCGAACCCGAGCGCGTGTTCCTCAAGTGCTGGGATGAGCACCAGCACCACAGTGTGGTGCTCAGTTTCGCCCCCACCTATGGCCTTGAGCACTTTGGCTTCAAGGTTGATGAGCCTGGCGATTTGGACCTGTACCAAGCCAAGCTTGAGGCCGAAGGTCTGGCTGTGACCCGCTACGCCAAAGGTGAGTGGGGTCCGGGCCACGGAGAAGCTATTCGCTTTCAGTTGCCCGGCGGCCACGAGATGGAACTCGTGTACGACATGCAGCAGATCGGCAATCTCCTCCCCTTGCTCAATCCGCCGCCGCGCCCGATGGGTCTCGTGGGCATTGCGCCTCCGCGCATCGATCACCTCTTCCTGACCTTGGAAGACGTTGCCGCCAACACTCAATTCCTTCAGGACGTACTCGGTTTTCACTTGACCGAGCAGGTGGTGGGCGACGACGGCTACCAAATCGCAACGTGGCTTGAAGTCAGTCACTCTTCCCACGACATCGCATTGATCACCGGGCCGAACGCTGGTTTTCATCACGTTGCCTTCTGGGTCGACGACTGGAATGAACTGCGCATTGCCGCCGACCTGCTTGCGTACAACGGTGTGACGATGGAGACCAACCCCACTCGGCACGGCGCAACCCGCGGCTACTGCCTGTACTTCTTCGACCCCGCGGGTAACCGCAACGAGGTGTACACCGGCGGCTACTACACCGATCCCGACACTGCTCCGACCACCTGGACGGAGGGGGAGATGGGCCGAGCCCTCTTCGCCTACGACGGCGTTGTCAAACAGCAGTTCCTCACGGTCCACACCTGAAATCGAATCGGAGACGACCGATCATGACTGCCACTGAAATCCCCGGCGACGCCGAGGCACCGATCACGTTGCCGCGTACCGAGCGCGTTGATGCGCCGGCCTACCTGCAGAAGTATCAGCAGCGTGAGGCCGCGGGCGGCAAGGCCGGGACGATCGACGATCGTGAGGGAAGCGAGCCCCTCTACCTACGTCGGTTCCGTGATCGCCAGAGTGGTGCCAACCCACTTGAGCAGAAGGTGCCTGAGTGGGAAGGCACCAACATCGGATTGACCCGGGCGGCTGCTGAGAGCGTGCGGTCGAAGGAAATCGTTCCAGAATCTGCGTCTCAGGATCGCAGGGTCGTGAACCAAATTCACATCATTCGTCACGGTGAGACTCAGGGCTACTCCACCGAATCGGGCTTGACTCCGATGGGGTCGTGGCAATCGCACCGTCGTGGGTTCGACATCTCGAAAGGCGTCAAGTCCGGCGAGAAGATCCGCATCGTGTGTGCTGACACCAACCGTGCGAGGCAGACCGCCGAGCAGATTCGCAAGGGTCTGATCGACGGGTTGACCATGTGGGATCGCGAAGCAGACGTTTCGGAAGTCACTGCCATGGAGGAGTTCCGCAACTTCCAAGTCAGCACTCCGGCGGGACTGATGGATGTCACTGGAGCCTTCCGGCTGTACCAGAAGGAAATGGAGAAGTACGAGCGAGTCTCGCTGGGCGAGCGTCCGCAGTGGCTTGTCGACATTGACCGGTTCTGGCGCACGCAACAGGGCGGCGGAGATCCGATCACCTTCTGGACTCAGATTCCGATGCTGAACTTCGA
>CAIYMF010000016.1 GCA_903927265.1 uncultured bacterium
AGGACGCGTAGAGAACGCAAGCGAGAATGACCGGCAGGTCGAAATTTTGCAACGAGTCGTACGTTAGCTTTCCAACACCCTGCAATCCGAACACAACTTCCGTCAGAAGCGCGGCACCACCGATGAGTGCGCCGAAGTCGAGGCCGAACAAGCTGACGATAGAAATCATTGACGTGCGCAGTGAGTGCCGAATGAGCACGCGCGTTTCACCGATCCCCTTCGCCCTCGCCATGCGTACATAGTCCTCGTTCATCGACGCGACCATTTCCGAACGCAGCACTCGCGCGTAGATGCCGGCGTAGAGAACGGCGAGAGTGAGCCACGGAAACAGCAGATGCAGCGCCCATGGCCCCACGCCGTCGGTGAGTGGCACGTATCCCAGCTGTGGTACCCACGCGAACACGGTGTCGTGTAATCGGCTCTGGGTCACAAGGTTCACCACCTCGCCCAACCAGAACACCGGAAGTGACACGCCGATAACTCCAATGACCAGGATCAGCGGATCAATGACGGTACCTCGAGCGGCCGTAGCGGCCACGCCCATGATGAGCGCCAGCACCACCCAAATCAGTGCGGCACCGAACACCAACGACAGCGTCACCGGAATGGCCTGCATCACCTGTGGAATCACCTGCGACCCGCGGTTGACGAATGAGGTGAGATCGCGGTTGATGAACAGGTGCTGCATCATCAGCCCGTACTGCACCCAGATCGGCCGATCGAAACCAAATGACGCTCGTACCTGGGTGAGCGTTTCCTGGCTCGCGTTTCGCCCCGCAATGCGCGCAGCTGGGTCAATGCCGGGGGTAGCAAAGAAGATGAGGAAAACCAGCACGCTGATCGCGAACAACACCAAGAGTGCGGCCACCGCGCGCTTACCCGCAAAGCGCCACATCAGGCAGCACCTCGCAATCGCGCCTTCGGGTCGAGAGCGTCGCGCACTCCATCACCGAGCAGGTTCAGTGTCACAGCGGTGATGGCGAGCAGAATTCCGGGGGCGATCGCTACCCACGGACGCGTGTAGAGCAGGCCCACACCGTCGTTGACGATGGTTCCCCAACTCGAATCTGGGGGCTGCACTCCGATCGACAGAAACGACAGCGCAGCTTCGGTGAGCATGTTGATGGCGGCCATCAGTGGCAGGAACACGATGATCGTCGGCAACACATTGGGAAGGATTTCCCGCCGCAGCAGTCGCATGTCGGGCGCGCCCGCACCGACTGCCGCTTGCACGAACTCACGCTCGCGGAGCGACATCACCTGCCCACGAATAGGGCGCGCGACATAGGGCACGTACACGATGCCGATGATGACGATGGGAAGCAGGATGCTTGCCGACGACAACGTCACCGGGCCGATGGTCAGACTGCTGCTGATCAGCACCACTGACAAGCAGATCGCCAGCAAATACACCGGGAAAGCCCACAGCACGTCAAGTCCGCGCGACAACACCGCATCGACTCCCCTGCCGAAGAATCCCGACACAATGCCGATGATGCCCGCCAACACGCAGCACAATATCGCTGATGCAAAGCCGATGATGAGAGTGTTACGGCCGCCGTACAGAATGCGGGAGGCCACGTCGCGACCCTGGTTGTCAGAGCCAAGGAAGTACTGAGCGGTCCACGTGGGACCTATCGGATTGACTCCCAAGCCGAGGCCTTCGGTGGACGGTTCGAGGACGGATACGGTCTGCCCATTGATCGTGATCGTGCCCGCGACATTCGAAGTGAAGGCGTCGGTGTGTGCAATCGAGGATTCGTACAAGGGTGCCGCGATACAAGCGACCACGATGATGAGGAGCACGACCAGCGAGCCCATCGCCACCTTGTTGCGCCGAAGGTCCCTCCACGCTGTCCGCCAAGGTCCGGCGGTTGGCGAAGAGGGAACCTCCGCGCGCTCAGTGTCGAGCGTTGTCATCAGTTATTTCGCAGCCCGACTACTTAACCCACAACTGGTCGACGAGCATGTAGAACTGCTTGCTGAACTGGTAGTTGCCGGTGTCCTTCGAGATGAAGTCGATCAACTTCGGCGTCATGACGGGAACCATCGGGCTCTGTTCCATCATGGCCTTGTCGACAGCAGCCCACT
>CAIYMF010000017.1 GCA_903927265.1 uncultured bacterium
CCGCATCTGGCGCATTCGTCTAGCGGCCTAGGACACTGCCCTCTCAAGGCAGAGATCACCGGTTCGAATCCGGTATGCGCTACCAGTACCTACTCACCCCCAGACAGGTTTGCATTGAGTCTTGCCAGGTTTCTGTTTGCTCCTCTCGTACTCTTTGTATGTTCAAGTGTTCGCCGAAGGCAAAGGTGCGATCATCTTGATGTGCCTGGGGAAGGTCAGTAGGACGTTGCGCACATTGTTGGCGCTTCGGTTGGGAGGAGAGCGTCTATGCGAACCAGTTTGAAGCGTGCTATCGCGGCAGTAATACTTGCGGGCGGTATCGGAGCTGCCCTCTTGGCGACCGGCGGATCAAGCGAAGGTGGGCTCCCTCTCGGCGCTGCTGGCGTTGATGCCGCAGCCTTCAAGGCGGGCGCCCTTGCCGAAGCGATTACTGAAGAGTCCTGCACCCTGACCGATGGTACCGAGACTACCTGCTACCGCATCACAGTCACGGGGATACCGGTAGACACCACCATCGGCCCCTTTTGTCCCGAGACAACCAGTACATCAGCGGCTGATTCAGGCATCTGGCTCGACGGCAGCAACATCTATGACACCGATGGGAAGTTCATTCTTGACCTGAGCACGATTTATGGAGACGCACAGTGGCGGCTCTACGACGAGTCGGGAAAGGTCAACGTTACCGACAGCAAAGAGGCGTTCCAAGGCGCTGCACGCCCTGACGTGCTTGACGCCTACAAGTACCACTGCGTCGAAGGGCGCTTTGAGTGGACGAACACCGGCGCAGCTGTCCCCATCTCGATTCTTGTTCCTGTCACGCCAGTGCGCGCCTCGGCGACAGTCAACACGCAGGGTGCAGACCTTGGCGTTACTATCAATGGACTGGTAATCGCGGCGTCAGCGCCAGTGCAAGCGATCATGCAGGCATACACGATCGCGGCGTTTGATGACTGTGGTGGACATTTCAATCCGATTGAGGGTTATCACCTTCATGCGTTCACAGATTGCAAGGGGACCGCGTACGACGAATCAGTTGATGACCCAAACGCAGAGACACGGCTGATCGGTTACGCAATGGACGGCGTTGCGGTCTTTGCACCGCTTGCGCACGACACAACGATCGAACTTGATGAGTGCAACGGCCGAACGACTGAGAATGATGGATACCACTACTACGCGCAGTCGCCAGAGTTGAACAAGGTTGTGAAGTGCTTCAAAGGACTGTTGGCGGTAGATCCGTCCCGTGATCAGCAAGGCCCTCCCGGCGGTGGCCCCGGTGGTGACGGCCAGGGTGGACTACAGCTCCCTGTTTTTGTTGCAGGCGCAGCTGGGGTGATTGGTATTGCGCTGGGTGCCCGAGCGCTTGGCAGAAAGAGGCGGTAGCTCGCTCAGCGACTGTACCCACTACGTACCCATTGAAACCGTGTAAACGGTGGAAACCATGGAAAGCCTGCCCACTTTCTGAGCACGAAATCCAGGGTGGGGGAGGGGTGCAGGGGTATGCGCTACCAAACCTCCAATGTGCTGGTGTTGTATTCCTACAACACCCGTGCTATTGTACTAATACAACAGCCCGCCGGGCTGGGTAGTGCAGGAGAGCGCCATGCTTGAGCAGTGGGTTCCGTTCGCAGTTGTTTCGTTCATTGTGCTGTTGAGCTTCCTCACCAATGTGGCATTCGGATCTAAGGTCGCCGATTGGACCAATAGCGCCCCCATTGAGATCAATACCCCGTGGAAGCGACCACGCCTTCTTGCCGGCAAGAGCCTTGTGGGGCTCTGGTTCGCCACCGCGCTGCTCTACATCGCGACGCTGCCTGGAGCAATCGTCGTTGACGGGGTCGTGTTGCAGATCTCGTCCCTCCCAGCCCTCCTGCTCCTTGCGGCACTGACGATTGCGGTAATGACTTACAAGCGGTCGCTTGCCCAGCAGCCGAATAACGCGCTTGACGAGCGGGAGCGTGGGATTCGCGACACCCTCTATCTCACGTCATATCGGATCGCAGTCAGCATCATTGCTGGGGTCTTTCTTGCAGGATTCATGGCGAAGTTCATCGCCGAGCTCGAGTTCAGCCTTGATCAGATCCCTACCGATACGGCCCTTGGGATCGCGATTACGGCCGCTGTGTTCCTCTGGGTACTTCCAAGTTTGGTGCACGCATGGACCGATCCCATCCCTGATGAGGTAAGCGAAGAGACACGCGATGGCTGGAAGACTGCGAAGCGAGAGATCAAGAGAGAGATTGCGAAGATTCGCAAGGGTGTTCCCAAGTCTGAGAAGGTTGCGCAGGCGGAGCTACGCAGGGCAGCCCGCCATCTCGACGACGCCCCTGTTCGCAGGAAGACTCGGAAGCGCTCATGACCGGAAGAAAGTCGAGTGAGGATGCGCCGATTCCCAACCGCATTGCCGAGCTGCGCGAGAAGGCCAAGCTGAGCCGCGTGGAGCTTGCCGACCGCGTTGGGGTCAACTCCCAAACGATCGGCTACCTGGAGCGTGGCGAGTACAACCCCTCGCTCGCACTGGCATTCCGATTCTCTGAGCTCTTCGGGCTGCCCGTCGAGAAGATCTTCGTGCGCAAGGAGAAGAAGAGGGGTGCGTCGCGATGAGCGGC
>CAIYMF010000018.1 GCA_903927265.1 uncultured bacterium
CAGCGCGGGCTAGACCCTCAATCGCTGAACGGTCAGCACCCACGGCCACGATGTCAACAGGGTGCTCGGGGTTCGATGTCGCGTCGATGAGCGACGCAAGCAGGGTGCCGCTTCCGGAGACCAAGACAACCAGGCGCACACATTGATCCTAGGGGTCGCTGCACAGACAGCGGCCCCCGCCCACGAGGGCAGGGGCCGCTGTGGAGCTTAGATCAGGGAGCGATTTCTTCCTTGTTCAACTGGCGGTAGACGTGAACCGTGAACAGCGCCGCGAACGGCAGTGCCACGAGCGTGAGAATGCCGTAGAACCACGTGCCGAGGAAGGCGGCGATGGCGTTGACGATCATCGTGAGAATGACTGGCACAGGTGCCTGCTTCACTGCATCAATACTGCTGCGGAAGGCAGCGCCCACGCCCTGGCCTTTGTCCAGTGCGTACAGGGGCGAGAACTGCAGGAAGAAGAAGACGAGCAAGCCCGGGATGATGCACAGCAACAGACCGATCGTGCTCAGAATTCCGAACACGATGGACACGACGATGTACTTGCCGAGGTTCTTACCGGTGGTCAGATCAGAGAACGCCGGAACTTCGCCATCGCTGGTGCGCAGTGCGGCCCGGTAGATTCCGATTGTTGCGATCCAGGCCAGAGATCCGAAGATGATGCCCGAAACGATGCCGGCCGTGATCGTCGTTCCCATAGAAGCAACGCAATTGCCTCCGGCGATGATCGCGCCGTTCTCAGTGATGACCGTGTTGGCGCAATTACCCGCAAGCGAGTTGGTGAGAGCGTTACTGATCAGCACCTGAATGAGGCGGATGACGAAGACCACTGCGGCCAGACCGATAAGAATCAGTGCGTACTGGCCGAACTTGGCAAATGCCCACGACACCGCAGTTCCGACGTCGACGTTGCCGCCCGCAGTTCCGGGGGCAGGCGGGGGCGGCGGAGGCGGCGTAGGCGCGCTGCTCGGGGGCGGAGGCGGCGGGGGTGGCGGGGATGCAGGCGGAATGGCGTCGCCCGAGTCACTCGGGGGGCCAGGCTGATCGGTCACGATGTCTCCTTGGAGTTAGCGTCCGGCGAGGGCGGCCGGTGCGGACACACACATCATCCCGCGTCAGCGACCGTTTCGGGGTGATTGCACCCGCTTGATTTGGCCCCGAGTGTCACGACAGTGACACACCGCTCCCCGGATGCCACGCCAAAAAACTGCCGCGGTGGCCATCTGCGTCGACTTCAATCGAGCCGAGACTACTACCGCAGCAGATTTTCATGTTCTGGTGAGCGACTTACAGGGCGGACATAATCTCCCGCATGATCGCCGCTGTGGCCGAGGGAGTGCGACCGACCTTGACTCCGACAGCTTCAAGCGCCTCCTGCTTGGCAGCAGCGGTACCGGCTGAACCCGACACGATGGCGCCAGCGTGGCCCATCGTCTTGCCTTCCGGGGCCGTGAAACCGGCAACATAGCCGACGACCGGCTTGCTGACGTTGTCCTTGATGTAGGCCGCCGCCCGCTCTTCAGCATCACCACCGATTTCACCGATCATGACGATCGCGTCGGTGTCAGGGTCGGCCTCGAACGCCGCGAGGCAATCGATGTGCGTCGTTCCGATGATGGGGTCGCCGCCGATTCCGACACAGGTTGAGAAGCCGAAGTCACGCAGTTCGTACATCATCTGGTAGGTCAGCGTGCCCGACTTCGACACCAGCCCGATGCGCCCGGGCACAGTGATGTCACCGGGAATGATGCCGGCGTTGGACTGTCCGGGGCTGATCACTCCGGGACAGTTCGGACCGACAATGCGCGTGGTGCCCGCGTTCTGCGCGTATTGGAAGAACTCAGCCGTATCGAGAACCGGAACACCCTCGGTGATGACGATGCACAGCGGAATGGCGGCATCGACGCTCTCGAGAACGGCGCCCTTGGTGAACTTCGGCGGCACGAACACCACTGACGTGTCAGCGCCAGTGGCAGCAACGGCTTCGCCGACACTATTGAACACGGGAATGCCGTCGACTTCTTGACCGCCCTTGCCCGGCGTGACACCTGCGACAACGTTGGTACCGGAAGCCACCATGCGCCGGGTGTGCTTGGTTCCTTCCTGCCCAGTGATGCCCTGCACAAGGATGCGCGAGCCGGAGTTAAGGAAAATGGCCACGTCAGGCTCCCTGTGCTGCGAGCTGGGCCACCCGGCGGGCGGCGTCGTCCATGGTCTCGACGAGCTCCACAATCGGAAGCGCCGCCTCAGTGAGGATGCGTCGACCCTCAATTGCGTTGTTACCGTCGATGCGACACACAATCGGCTTGGTCACCGGCGCCCCACGACTTTCGAGCATCGCGATCGCCTGCACCACACCGTTTGCTACGGCATCGCACGCGGTGATTCCGCCGAAGACGTTGACCAGAACGGCCTTGACCTCGGGGTCACCCAGAATGATGTCGAGTCCGTTGGCCATCACCTCGGCACTCGCGCCACCACCGATATCGAGGAAGTTCGCGGGCTTCATACCGCCGAACTCCTCGCCTGCGTAGGCGACAACATCAAGAGTCGACATCACCAAACCGGCACCGTTTCCGATGACTCCGACCTGCCCCGACAACTTGACGTAGTTGAGGTCGAACTCGGCCGCGCGCAACTCGAGCGCGTCGGCCGACTCATGGTCGATGAAGTCAGTGTGCGACGCATGCCGGTAGTCGGCGTTGCCATCGAGGGTGACCTTGCCGTCGAGGGCAACGATGCGGTTGTCGGGCGTGCGCACGAGGGGGTTGACTTCCACCAGGGTGGCGTCTTCCTTGACGAGCACATCCCACAACTTCTCGAGTACCACGATGACCTGATCGCGCACCTCAGCGGGGAAGTTGGCAGCGTCGGCAATCTCGGCGGCCTTTTCAGGGGTGCAGCCTTCGAGGGCGTCAACCCGAATCTTGGCGAGCGCCTCGGGCTTTGTCGCCGCAACTTCCTCAATTTCCATGCCACCTTCGACACTGGCCATCGCGAGGTAGCAGCGATTGGCACGGTCGAGCAGGAACGACACGTAGTACTCGTCGGCGATCTCAGCGGCCTCGGTGACAAGCACTCGATGCACCGTGTGGCCCTTGATGTCCATACCGAGAATGTCGGCTGCTCGCGCCTGCGCTTCATCCGGGCTTTCGGCCAGTTTCACGCCGCCAGCTTTACCTCGACCACCGGCTTTGACCTGGGCCTTGACCACCACGGTGGTGCCGATTTTCCGGGCTGCTTCGTGAGCGGCTTCCGGGGTAGTGCACACCTCGCCCGGAACAACCGGCACGCCGTGAACTCCGAACAGATGCTTGGCTTGGTACTCGTAAAGATCCACGGAGGAACCGTCCTCGACAAGGTGGGAATGACTTCGTCCCCGAGCCTATTGCGAAGGGATCAGGAGTCCTCATCAGGGGTGACCGTCGCGCGCACCCAATCAACGATTGCTTGGGTCGGCGTACCGGGAGTGAAGATGTGCGCGACCCCCATGGCTTCCAGTAACGCAATATCCGCCTCGGGAATGATGCCGCCACCGAAGACCACGATGTCGTCGGCACCCTTGGCGCGTAAGCCCTGCATGACCGATTCGAACAAAGTCAGGTGCGCTCCGCTGAGCACCGAAAGTCCAATAGCGTCAGCGTCTTCCTGAATCGCCGTCGTGACGATTTGGTCGGGAGTTTGGTGTAGCCCGGTGTAGACCACCTCGATGCCAGCGTCACGCAGTGCGCGGGCGACCACCTTCGCTCCACGGTCGTGACCGTCGAGTCCAGGCTTAGCCACCACCACACGGATGGGCGAAGTCACAAGAACCTCCTGAGAATCCAAACACCATTCTTGCAAACACAATCTCGCTACCACCCTACCGATCACCAATCCTCGGTCGACTACTGTCGCCAACGTGGGAGCTGAGCCGATCGACGAACCTGACACCAGCAACCCTCTTACCAGGGCCGGGCGCGCTGCAGAAGCCGGCGCGCGCGCACTCCTAAGCACCGGTGGAGTGCGCGGACTGGCCGTCGAAGCGGCCTGGGTCACCACTCATTTAGCGATGTACCCCTGGGGAGTTCTACAGGAACGACGCAGTCAGGGCTCAGACCGTCACCGACTCGATCACCTCTCCCCCGTACAGCGAGGACTGCTCATTGGCGACATTGAGGCCGCCGGAACCCCGATCATTTTGGTGCACGGTCTGATCGACAATAGGTCAATTTTCACCCTGCTCGGCCGAGGGCTCACGCGGCGTGGTTTTGACCGCGTATTGACGATGAACCATTCGCCACTCACCGGTGATGTGCGCGCCGCGGCCCGATCGCTGGGGTCGATGGTTGAGGAAGTCTGCGACGTCAGCGGCTACGAACGCGTTCACATCGTGGGCCACTCAATGGGTGGAATCATCGCCCGCTACTACGTACAGCGACTCGGCGGTGACGAGCGCGTTCACACGCTCATCACGCTGGGATCGCCGCACAACGGCACGATGCCCGCTGCCCTCGTTCCACTTCCGCTCGTTCGCCAACTGCGCCCCGGCAGTGATGTGGTGCATGAACTCGCCGAACCCGCCCCCGGATGCCGTACGCGCATGGTCGCCTTCTGGTCAGACCTCGATCAATTAATTGTTCCGCAACGCAACGCGCGCATCACCCACCCGGACTTGCGAGCCCGCAATGTGCTGGTGCGCGGGGTCGGGCATATGTCGCTGCCGGTTGACGGGCGTGTGGTGCATGAAATCTGCACGACGCTCGCGCACCTCGACCATGAAGGCGCAACGATCAAGGACTACAAGCGCTCAACTGGCGCGTAACGCAGTAGCAAACGCTTCTCGCCCGCACTCCCAAAGTCGATCGTCGCCTCAGCCCGATCTCCCTGACCTGACGTCGACACCACCGTGCCCAGACCGAATGTGTCGTGAGTGACTCGTTCACCGGGCTGCAACACGATGGTCTCTTTTCCGACCGACCCCTTAGACGCCGCTCGGATCGCCGCCGTCTGCAGCGACGGCGCAGAACCGAAGCCACCGCGGCTGGGTGACGCTGTTGTAGTGACGGGCGCCTCGGGGCCGCCGCGACGCCACTCGAGTAATTCGGCCGGAATCTCATCGAGGAAGCGCGACTGCGGGTTGTACGCGGGCATTCCCCACTGACTTCGAACGATTGCGCGTGTGAGGTAGAGCCGCTGCTGCGCGCGGGTGATCGCCACGTACGCGAGCCGCCGCTCTTCTTCCATCTCGGCGGCCTCGCCGAACGACCGCTGGTGCGGAAAACTTCCGTCTTCGAGTCCGGTGATGAACACCACGGGAAACTCAAGACCCTTCGCGGTGTGAATCGTCATGAGTGTGACCACACCATCACCGTGGTCGGGGATTTGGTCGGCATCGGCCACCAGTGCGACCCGCTCGAGGAAGTCGGTCAGAGTTGCCCGAGTGAGCGCGTCTCCTTCGGTGTCGACCGCAGCTCCTTGCTCGACTTCATTTTCGAAATCGCGAGCGATCGACTCAAGTTCACCGAGGTTATCGATGCGCGTTTCGTCTTGCGGATCAACACTGGACTGCAGCTCAGCCAGATAGCCACTCTGCTCAAGAACCGCAACCAACACGGTTGAGGGCGGCGACCCCGACTCAACGAGAGTGCGCAGATCGTCGAGTAGTTGCACGAAGCCTTGGACGGCCGTGATCGAACGCGTCGCCAGACCGGGAATGTCGGCGGCACGACGTAATGCGTCGGCGAATGGAATTCGATCGCGGGCAGCGAGCGACTCGATGGCCTGTTCGGCCTTGTCACCGATTCCGCGCTTGGGCACATTGAGCACCCGCCGCAGCGACACCTCGTCGCTGGGATTGGCGAGCACCCGCAAGTAAGCGAGTGCATCCCGCACTTCCTTGCGCTCGTAGAAGCGAGTGCCACCCACCACGCGATACGGCATTCCGGCACGGACGAATACTTCTTCGAGAGCTCGCGACTGAGCGTTGGTGCGATAGAACACCGCGACATCACCCGGTCGCACGGATTCATGATCGGAGAGCCGGTCAATCTCATTGGCGACAAAGGCCGCCTCGTCGCGCTCGTCGTCAGAGACGTAGACAACGAGCGGCGCCCCACTTCCGGCATCGGTCCAGAGTCGCTTCTCGCGACGACCACGGTTGCGAGCGATGACCGCGTTGGCCGCTGACAAGATGCTCTGCGTCGACCGGTAGTTCTGGTCAAGAACAATCGTGGCCGCGGACGGGTAGTCGCGCTCGAACTCCTCGATATTGCGAATGGTCGCGCCGCGGAAGGCGTAGATCGATTGGTCAGCATCACCCACGACCACGAGTTCGGCAGGAGCAACACCGTCGGCCCCTTTGCCGACGAGTTCATTGACCAACACATATTGCGCGTGGTTGGTGTCTTGGTATTCGTCGACAAGGACGTGCCGAAAGCGCCGGTGGTAGTGCTCGGCGGCGTCGGGAAAGGCTTGCAGCAACGCAACGGTGGTTGAGATGAGGTCGTCGAAATCCATGGCGCCCGCAGCACGTAATCGGCGCTGGTACTCGCGGTACGCCTCGGCATACGACTGCTCGAGAGAATTGTTGGCGCGCGACGTGTAGGTCTCGTGGTCGATCAGTTCGTTCTTGAGCCCAGAAATCATCGATTGCAGCGACCGGGGCGTAATGCGCTTGGGATCAATCCCAAGGTCACGTCCGACCAAAGTGATCAGTCGCAAGGAATCGGCCTGGTCGTAAATCGTGAAGGACGATGGAAGACCAAATCGCGCAGACTCACGCCGCAGAATGCGCACGCACGCTGAGTGGAACGTCGACACCGTCATGGCGCGAGCACGGGCGCCCACGAGTTCCTCAACGCGACTCTTCATCTCAGCGGCCGCTTTGTTGGTGAAGGTGATCGCCAGAATCTCCGAAGGGCGCACCCCGCGTTCAGACACCAAGTAGGCGATGCGTCGGGTCAGTACGCGGGTCTTTCCCGATCCGGCTCCGGCAACAATGAGTAGCGGCGACCCCTCATGCACGACTGCCGCGCGTTGAGATGGATTGAGATCAGCGAGCGGATCGGGACCGACGGGTGCGACAGGGCGTGCGGATTCGGGCTCCGGCAGCGAAAAGAGGGTCGACATCGCAGCCCATCCTAGGTGAGCCCACTGTCGGCCCACCGACATCGGGAACGTCGGCTAGGCAGTGACGGTGAAGCCCGCGCGAGTGCCCAGTTCAGTAAGTGAGGAAAGGGTAGGAACTCCGGTAGCCGCCGCCCCCGTGAGGTGCAGGACGTTCACGCGAAAAGCGTCGAATGCGGCTTGGGTCAGCGGACCCCAGCCACCATCAACAATCAGACCGGCCGAGGTCACGGTGTTGAGTCCGCCCTGAACGATCGTGACGGCTGCGGCGTCTTTGGCAACGACGCTGGCGAGCGATACCGAGGGAAGAACTGGCGGCGTCGTGGGGGCAACCCATCCGGTGATGCTCGAATAGACCCGTGGGTTGACAGTGCCATCGGTCAGTTTGAGGTAGAGACGGCGAAGTTCATACTTCTTCACGGCAGCGGCGGTCGCCTTGTCGAAGCGTCCGAGCGGGGTCGTGCGTGCGGCGATCGTCGCGATCGCGTAGCCGCGGCGGATGAG
Source organism: uncultured bacterium (assembly GCA_903927265.1). Taxonomy (GTDB): domain Bacteria; phylum Actinomycetota; class Actinomycetes; order S36-B12; family CAIYMF01; genus CAIYMF01. Next base: position 7,612 of record CAIYMF010000018.1, read on the forward strand.
TGCCTTCTGCACTGCTGCGACTGCCGAACTGTGCGAGCCGATCTTCATGATCGTGCCCGGGAACGCGGGAAGAGTTCCGGCCGGGGGCGCAGGCGTGACGGCAACCACGGGGACGTAGCCGGTGACGTTGACCACCAGATCGACGGCACCGTAAAGGTTGGTCAGGACGACGGTTCCGGACTTCGAGACGGGCAGAATCAGATCGGTTACTTTCGCCAGATTGATTCCGACGTTGACGCCATTGCCCATGGTGAGGCCATCGAGGGGCCAGGTGCGGCGCACTACCGAACTCGAACCGGAACCCACGAGCGACGTCGGTGCGTTCACGCCGCTGACGCCCACGTGCACACGCACGGCCGCAACACCAGTCGCAGGAACGCCGTGCATTCCCAGCACCGGTACCTCCAGACCGCGCCCATCGCCATCCCATCGGTCAGCTTGCAGGCGGCACGGGCCGTCAGTGATTCCGAAACCGGTGCGCGTGCGGATAAGCGGGAACGAGGTGACGGCGGTGACTGCAGTCGCTAGTGGCTTTCCGAGCGCCACGGCACTTCCGTCGGGTTCGGTACAGGCGCTGAGAGAGTCTGCGGTGCCATCCCAGAACGACGTGCGGGCCGAGCCGCCGTCCCAACTCAAACTGATGTGCAGGTGATCGCGGTGGCAGTACGTGTCGTAGTCAGCAGACGGAGTGCCGAAGCAACCCTTGAGTTCGGTCCACCCCTGGTCGGCGCGGTACGAGCCCCAGAACCGGTCGTGCCAGCCCAGGTACATAATGCCGAGTCGACGTGCGTTGGCAGCGGGACGACCCGCAGGGTCTGCCTTCAGCAGCCACCACAGGAAAGCTTCGACCTTGGCCTTCTGAGCAGGAACCTTGTACGACAACATCCAGTCGATAGCACGGCCTTCTTTGTGCTCACTTTGGCCACCGTCACTGCAGTCGCGGTCGATGCCTACATCGGCCGATCCATAGGTCGCCCGCAGCAATGCGGTCAAGCGCAGCGCGCCGATCTTCCCGGCTGGCGTGCATTCACGCTGCCCTTGATATTCAGCGAAGTCTTCAAGGTTGGCGGGCTCGGCCACGGGGGCGACCGGAATCGGTTGACCGGCGGCACGCACCGGAACGTAGGGAGCGGGGGTTGTCGCCGATCGAGTGACACCGTTCGGAGCGCTCGGAACCGCCTCAGAATCGGGTGCGCCCGACACGGCCGATGCCTGCGGAGTGAGTGCCAGCACCACTCCCGCACACATGACCCCGATCAGGGGCAGCACGCGGTAGCGCTTCACAGTCATGCCCTTTGAATCGACACGTTGACGGCGTCCTTGAGCCATCGCTCTACGATAAGTCCATCCGGGCGCAGAAAGCCCTAGTAACTACTCACAGTGACATTTTGGAGGGTACGTGCCCGAGGAGAACCCGCCCACGAGTGCACTCGTTGTGACGGCCCACCCCGACGACGTTGATTTCGGGTCTGCTGGCAGCATCTCGTGGCTCACATCAGTGGGCACCACCGTTACCTACTGCATCGTCACCGACGGGCAGGCAGGAGGTTCTGATCGCAGTGTCTCGCGCAGCGAGATGGCACAGATTCGACGCCGCGAACAGACCGCTGCCGCCGCCGAAGTGGGAGTAACCGACGTGCGCTTCCTGGGGTACCGCGATGGCGAACTCGCGGTTTCCCATGAACTGCGTCGCGACATCACCCGCGTCATTCGTCAGGTACGACCCGAGGTCGTCATCACGCAGTCACCCGAACGCCGGTGGGATCGGATTCCGGCCTCTCACCCCGATCACCTCGCCGCCGGCGAAGCGACGGTGCAGGCGATCTACCCCGATGCTGGCAACCCGTTCGCACATCCCTCACTGCTCGACGATGAGGGACTCGAGCCGTGGAGCGTTCCGTGGCTGTGGTTGATGTCAAGTGGGTCGACCGACCGCGTAATCGATGTCACCGACCACGCCGAGCGCAAGTTCGCAGCGTTGGGTAGTCACCACTCCCAGATCGCCGACTTGGGCATGGTGCGCGAACGTGTCACCGAATGGATGGCGCACAACGCTCGCGAAGCAGGACTCCCCGAGGGTCGCCTCGCTGAGTCATTCCAAACGGTGCGTACGAGTTTCTAGGGCGGTCAGCCGCCCTGCACGGCTCCTGGCACCACGGCAATCACGATGTTGAGCAGCGTCAAAAGTCCAATGGCTGCCCACACGGCCGTTGAAATCTGTTCCTTCGAGCGGTTGATGAAGGCCAGCCCAACAATGATCAGCAGCACGATCAACTTGATGCCGATCACCGAGTTATTCGGAACGTCGGCACCTTCCGTACTCTTTTGCATCTCGATCACACCGACAAGCAAGATTCCTGTGATCAACTGCAACAACGCACCGTCAAGGATCGCGCGATTGATCACGCGAGGCGAGGTGCGAATCTGCACAATGACTCCACCGAGCAGGCTCGCGAGTCCGACGAAGTGCAGGATCAGCAGGATGTTCTGAGCAACAGTCATGAAGCGAGGCTACCCGCTGACCATCGTGGGAGCGGGCAGCCTCGGCGCTACGGGTGCGTGTCAGATTTCCTCTAGGCCTTGTCGAGCGCGGCAACGCGCGCACCCCTACTTCCGCGAGTCCATCACTTATGCGGGTTATTTACCCCTCTTTTGCCGCGCACCTGATGGACTCGCCCGAGATTTTCTCGCTTGCTCTACTCCCACTCGATCGTGCCGGGCGGCTTACTCGTCACGTCGAGCACCACCCGATTCACTTCACGTACTTCGTTGGTAATGCGCGTGGAAATGCGCGCGATCACGTCATAGGGAAGTCGCGACCAGTCGGCGGTCATCGCGTCTTCACTCGAGACCGGGCGCAACACGATGGGGTGCC
>CAIYMF010000019.1 GCA_903927265.1 uncultured bacterium
CGACGCGGCGAACTGACGAGTCGGCAGGCCGGGTGGCCGTATCGTTGCCGCGGGCCCCTGTAGTCCAACTGGCAGAGACACCCGGCTTAAACCCGGCACAGTATGGGTTCAAATCCCATTGGGGGCACGTTTGTGAGGGTGTCAATCGATCAAACATTCGATTGACACCAATGTTGACACCGATGTCTATTTCAATGCCTTAGTTATGGACCCTCTAACTACCTGAGCAGACTCCGACATTAGATGCCCGTAGGTGTGACGTATATCAAGGATCTTGGACTGGTTCTCTCCTGACGAGAGGATGGGCCTGTGGCCCGAATGAAGCGCAAGTTCTCGCCTCAGTTCAAGGCTGAGGCGGCGCAGTTTGTGATCGAGACGGGTCGCCCTACCGCTGAGATTGCCCGCGAGTTGGAGATCAACGAGGGCACGCTCGGCAATTGGGTGAACGAGTGGAAGCAGTCCAATCCTGAGCCTGAGAAGGCCCTAACCCCGGTGGAGCGTGCCCGCGTGGCCGAGATGGAAGACGAGATCCGCAGGCTGTGGATGGAGAACGAGTTCCTGGACAACGCCGCGGCCGAGACCTTCTTCGCGACCAAGGCCCGCGCCAGGTTCGCCGTCGCGGAGTACATCGAGGTGTTCTACAACCGAGCGCATGCACTCATCGATCGGCTACCGCACCCCCGCGCAAGCCCTCAACGACTACCACAGCGCCGCACGCGCAGCCTGATGACCAGAAGGAATCAATCCAGAGACTGTCCGGAATCCTTGACACGGATCAGTTAGCCCGAAGTTGTGGGTTCGGTGTTGCAGGTCTAGTGCTGCTCTCTTAGCCCCCAGCCACTGGAATTCGAAGTTCAGTCAAATGCAAGCCACCTAGGTGCAACCGCGTTGAACCGGTTGACGACGCGGCATAGCGTGCTGGTAATTGGCCGGTAAATGGGTTCATCGCAAATAGCCATTGGGAACGCAGTTCTAGCTCCAAAACATCACCTGCCCGCAACCTGGTGGCCTGAGGCAAGAGCGCAACGGTTATTGGCACGATCTCGCCGGGGCTAAATGGTTCGGCTTTGGCGTGGGTGTGCACGGGTTGCCAAGGGGTCGACAGTTCCGAGTCGAGTTCACGGTGGGCGAGCCGGTTCCAGCCGTGGGTGACCACATCGCGGCCGAAACCATATGACCCTTCGAAGGGGACTTCAACTCCACCGCGGATTAGCCTGACCGCCGCGAGGAAAGTCGCATCGTCAGTGCCCTCCAGACTGACATCGGCATTGAATGTCATTGGCCCGATGAGGTCGCAGGCCGACGGCACCTGCCACCTGAATTTCAAAGAACCATTCGAATTCACAAACACCATTGACGTGTCGGAGGTCTCCGGGTTCTCGGTAAGTTGCCCACCGGAGCGAAGGTGCAGTGGTAGCCAGGTGATACCAGGGGGCGGCCATTCGGCCGCCATGCGGATCTCAGCGGGTGCGTCGCCCGTTTCGTAGATGGCGATGCGCACCGGTGGCACTTCATCCCAACCGTTATCCGCACCAGCCAAGAAGTGCTCGAAGAAGCGCAGCTGCGTGGCCTTGGCTTCATCGCCGTAGAACACGCACCATTTACCGCCGCGGTGGGTCCAGATCCATTTCTGTTTTGATGAAACTCGGCGAAATGCCTCGAAGGATCCACGGGTATGCAGCAGGTGATCAGAGAAACTACCGCAAACAAGCATCGGCACGTTGATGCGCGAAAGCTCAGGCATCCGAGATTTCCACCAGTCGTCGAGCTCTGGCCGGCTCAGCGCCTGCGCGTACAAATCCTCGGTAGTGCGTCCTGATCTGTTGGTGATCTTCCCCCACATCGCAAAGAAGCCGTGCTCGCGAACGCCACCAGGCTCGGCGAAATCTCGGTAAACATCACTGAAGCCCTCCCACGGGCAAATAGCTGCTAGGTGCGGTGGCTGCTCCGCCGCGGCCCGATACTGCGAGAGAGCCAAGTACGAAACACCTAACAGACCTACTTTGCCGCTCGACCAAGGCTGGGTGCCGGCCCACTCGATTAAGTCGTGGTAATCCTCACCCTCTTGCTTTGAGAGCATGGTGCCGGTGCCCTCTGAGGCGCCAAACCCGCGCAGGTCACAGACCACTACCGCGTAACCAAGTGCCACCCAGTGCCCGGGGTCTGGCCCCTCCCAACCCGTCCAGGCTGAGAAAGTCACTGGCTCTGGCTGATGAAAGACCCGGTACTGCGGAGACGGGAGGTAACCCCACGGCACCTTCTTTGGCAGCGCACCCTTGTTATACGGATGCGCACACATTATTACCGGCACCGGCCCACCACCGCGCAGCAAATCACCGGTGCTACCGGGAGCTGGACGAAACACGTTGGCCCGCAGCACGATGCCATCGCGTGCGTTGATCGGAATATTCCATTCGGCGATGACGCCGGTAGGCGGCGGGGTGATTGTTATCGGTGGTAGCGCCATGCCATGCAGGCGACGGGCCACCACTCGCGCGCTCGCCAGTTTCATCGCAAACTCCTAACGTAAGGTCAAATGTCCTACGGCTGAAGTTATGGCACCCACCCCCGGGGAGCGGCCCTAACGAACAAGCAAACAATGCAAGGAAATAGAGCCAAAGCCGCCGAGGATTCGGGTGTCAGAGTTCCGCATCCGACTGAATTTGTCGAGCTGCTGTCCTACATACAGGCCGCGCCACCAAACTCTGAGAATACTCAGAGGGTGCCTGTCATGGAGACATTGTTATGTCAAACGTGTATAGAGGAATTTGAAAGAGTGAGCGTTGAGGGACGAAAGCCTGTGGAGTGCCCAATCTGCAGGGGTTAATGAATCAGACCTAGATGCTCTACCCCTTTGACACCATTCTTGACACCAATGTGCACATATTCAGTAGCACGCATTGGTGGACTGTCATGGAGTGTTCCCTCAAGAATCAGGTGAGGGATAGTCAATGAAATAGCGCTGTAGACAGTCCCTTCCACTCCGGCACAGTATGGGTTCAAATCCCATCGGGGGCACTGCGCGATCGCGCTGCCTCGGCCGATCGGATCAGGTGAGCTGCCGTTCGGCCAGGTCGCGGAAGTGGCCGGGCTGGGACATGAGTTCCTCGTAGGTGCCCTGCTGCGACACCTGCCCGCCCGCCAGCACGATGATGCGATCGGCCGTGCGGATGGTC
>CAIYMF010000020.1 GCA_903927265.1 uncultured bacterium
GCAGTTGTTGAGTTTGACCTCCAAGGGTCAGCGTCTCGTCGAGGAAACGGCCGAGGCACTTGACCAAGCGTTTATCGAACGATTCAGCGATTACGAAAGCAGTGACCTTGCCGCATTCCACGCCGATCTCAATCGAGTGTTGGAGCATCTGATGACAATTCCTAAGGTGACGATATGAGGAACAACTTCGCGCTTAGTACGGCCGCGCAGGAACACCTGCCTGCCAGGACACGTGCCCTCGGTGCCAAGGATGCACGTTGACGTCAACAGAAGAGCGACCGGTCAGTGGAGCAATGAGTAAGCGCCGGCGCTGGATCGCTTTGGGAATCCTGTGCCTGAGTCTTCTGCTGTCGGTTGTCGACAACACCATCGTGAACGTGGCGCTTCCAACGCTCAACCAAGACTTGGGCGCCGGAACGACCGAACTCCAATGGATCGTTGATTCCTACACGCTCGTCTTCTCAGCTCTGCTTCTAGCCATGGGTCACTTTGGCGATCGCTTTGGTCGCAAGCGTGCCTTGCAAGTAGGGCTGCTCATCTTCGCGTTCACGTCCGGACTCGCCGCAATGTCGACAACGTCGGGGCAACTCATCGGCGCACGAGCGCTGATGGGAATTGGTGCGGCGCTGATCTTCCCAGCAACGTTGGCGATCTTGGTGAACGTGTTCACCGAGCCCAAGGAACGTGCGGCGGCGATTGGTGTGTGGTCAGCGATGGTGGGAGTGGCTGTCGCCATCGGCCCGGTGACGGGTGGACTACTTCTTGAACACTTCTGGTGGGGTTCGATCTTCATGGTCAACATTCCTGTCGTGATCATTGCGATCGTGCTTGGGGCTTTCCTCCTGCCGGAATCGCGCGATCCGCAGGTCGGTCCGATGGACTACGTGGGCTTGGTGCTCTCTGCGTCCGGAGTTGGACTTCTCATTTGGGCGATTATCGAGGCTCCCACCTGGGGGTGGACGTCACCTGCAATCCTCGCTGCACTAGTGGGCGGTATCGCACTACTCGCCGTATTCGTCATCGTCGAACGTCGGCTGGAGCATCCGTTGCTTGACGTAGGACTCTTCTCGAATGCTCGGTTCACGGCCGCCAGTCTTTCAGTGACCACGGCGTTCTTCGCCCTATTCGGATTCATCTTCCTCATCACGCAATTCCTGCAACTTATTCAGGGGTACAGCCCGCTTGAGGCGGGTGTTCGCACTCTGCCCTTCGCGATCGCCACGGGAATCATGTCGCCAGTGGCTATCACGCTGATGCATCGATTCGGTTCAAAGGCGATCGTGACGATCGGCCTGCTGGTGATGGCGGTCGGGTTCGTCATCGCTGCGACCGTGCAGGTTGATACTCCCTACTTCGGGCGGGTCCTGATTTCGATGGTGACGATTGCGGCGGGACTCGGTCTGGCGTCGAGTCCGGCAACGGAATCGATCATGGGTGCGCTGCCGCCGGAAAAGGCGGGGGCAGGGGCAGCAGTGAACGACACCACCCGTGAATTTGGTGGCACGCTTGGCGTAGCCGTTGTCGGATCGGTGTTTCTTAGCGTCTACGGGTCCGAAGTTGTCGACGGCTACCGAAGCCTGGGTCTTCCTCCTCAGTTTGAGTCGATCGTCCGAGAGTCGCTAGGCGGAGGGCTGGCAGTCGCTGCGAAACTGCCCGACGCTGCGTCATCGCAGCTGGCCGCAATCGCCAAGAACGCCTTCGTCGATGGACTGAGTCGAGGTTCGTTGGTGTCGGCTGCCGTTGTTGTGGTGGGTGCCATCGTCGCGTGGAAGTTCCTGCCGGCGCGCGCTGCGTCGTGAGTGTGAAGCGAGGCGGCTAACTCTCAACACTCGCTGCTGGCGTTGCGTGCTGTGAGGCTGTGAGTGCGCCTGCGTGCGTGATGCGGCGCCGGACGACGAGAAACAAAATAATAGGAACGGCAAGTGACAGGGCCACGATGATCACCAGACTGACCATCGTGTCGACCGTGATCGGAAAGCCGTCCTTGCTCAGCGTGCCGACAGCTCCGAAAAGGCCGAAGTACAGGGCGAAGACCATCATCGACCAAATCAGTGCCATCACGTTGAGTCGGCGCATGGTGCTCAGTCGGTCGGAGAAGATAGCGGCACCCACACCGATGAGGCTGACGATGACGAGTGGAATGCTGGTGATGAACGCGAACAGCAGCAGCAGGCCGGTCTGCCGTGGGTAACCAGACGGATTAGGAATCTGCGAGCCGGCGAACAGGCTCTGCAGGAACCAGCCAACGAACATCGCCGTTGGCCCCGCGATCCACGCGATTGACACGAACAGGCGTACATCGTTGCTTGCTTCTTGCTCTGGAACTGCAGTTATTGCATCGTTGAGCATGGCACCGCCCCGCGCCCGAGCACGTGGTCTTTCCACGAGTGTTTCTAGTCTGGCACGCAACTACCGCCGGCTCTAGGTCGAAAGACACGTCATCGGGCAGATCACAGCGACCACTTATTGGTCGCGGTAGCGCTTCGCTGCTGCCGCCAACTCGGCAATCTCGGCAGCGCCTGCAGAGCGGGCACCTGCGGCCCAGTTCGCAGGATCGGCGGCATACATCACTCCGTAGGCAGCGGTGTCACGCTGAACCCGCCAGCCTTCGGCCAGTGCTCCGAGGTCGTACGTGTCGTAGCCGATGTGATCAAGTAGCTCGGTGACGCGCGCCTTCGCCTCGGCGTCGTCGCCCGCGATGGCGAGGGCACTGCGTTCTGGGTCACCGGCCGGACGCGCGAGCGAAGCGAGGTGCTGGAAGAAGATGTTGTTGAACACCTTCACCACGTGCGAATCTGGCAGGTAGGTCTGCAGTAGTTCGGAGGTAGTCGTCGACTCGTTGTCGAGCTCGGCGATCTGACCGTCTCGCCCGGGGTAGTAGTTCATCGTGTCGATGACTACCTTGCCGCTCAGTTCAGCCACCGGAACATCGCGATAGTTCCTCAAGGGAATCGTGACCACGACGATGTCGCCAGCAACTGCCGCCTCGGTAGGCGTCGAGGCACTCGCGTGAGAGCCAAGTTCGGCGACGATGTCGGCGAGCGTCTCAGGTCCGCGACTGTTGCTGAGCACCACATCGTCTCCGGCGTTCACCGCCAAGCGTGCAACCGTGCTGCCGATGCTTCCGCTGCCGATGAATCCCCAGGTAGTCATGCTGGGGTGAACCGTCAGGGTGCCGTGAGTATTCCGCCGTGTGTCGATTGGGGCGAATCCGGATGAGCCAAACGGGATGACGCTCAAGGAAACGTGCCTAGCCGCGGAAGTGTTGGCCCGTGGGGTCATACAGCGGTTGCAGTGCCAACTTCGCTGGCAACTGACGCCCGTCGACTTCAACGGTCAATTCAACATCGGTCGGTAGATTCGTGGGCAAATAGACGTACCCGATGGCGCCGCCGAGCGTGTAGCTGATGCCGCCGCTCGTCAGTTTCGATGCGACTCCCGCGCCTGTCACGGGCTCGCCACCCCGCAAAACGAGATTCGGCTCGTCCACGGTCACACATTGCAGGGTCTCGGTCGGCTCAGTCGCGCCTTCAAGTGCTGACCGGCCGTAGAAGGTCTTGTCCATTGCGACGAACTTGGCCAGCCCGCTCTCGAACGGGGTGCGATCGGCTGTGAGGTCATCGCCGAGGTAGAGGTAACCCTTTTCGGCACGGAGTGAGTCGACGCACATGAACGCCGCTCGTCGACCGCCGGCCTCGTCGACCGCTTCGGTCAGGCGTGACCAGAGCCAGCGGCCCCATCCGGTCGGTACGTAGACCTCCCAGCCAAGTTCGCCAACGAACGTCACCCGAGACAGGCGCACCGCAACGTCGCTGATGCTTGCGTCACGACTATGCATGTACGGAAAATCGTCGGTTGCCAGCGAAATATCGACTAGTGGTTGCAGGATGTCGCGTGCGAGGGGTCCCCACAGGCCGAAGCAAGCCCACCCGTTGGTGACATCGGTGATCGTGACAGGCCCGGCGAGGGGAGTCTTAGGGTCAACGGCCCGCTCGGCGAACCACTTCAGGTCATGTGCAAGTGCACCGGTGTTCGTAATAGCCACAAACTTGTCGGGGGCAAGTTGCGTGACCGTGAAGTCACCGATGACTCCACCTTCAATGTTCAGCATCTGCGTGTAGGTGATTCGCCCAACTCCGCGGGCAATTCGGTTAGTGCACAGCCACTCGAGCAACGACTCGGCTCCTGGGCCAGCTACCTCGATCTTGCCGAAAGTGCTGAAATCAAAGAGCCCGGCAGTGTTTCGGACTGCATGGTGCTCAACGGGAACTGCCGTCGACCATGCGTCGCCCTCAAATCCTTCGGGGCGAAAGGATTCGTAGTCTGGGGAAGAGTTGTGAGCGAAGTAGTCCACGCGCCGCCAGCCGCTGTTGACATGGAATTTGGCATCGGCACTGAGGTGAGATTCGTAGGCAGGCGAAGCGCGAAACGATTCCGTCGTCACAGGGGCCTCATTCGTTGTGGATTGATGGTTCGAGGGACGCTGTTCGCAGAGGGCAGAGCAGTCGTGACCTCAACGATAGATTCGAAAATCAATCGATCGATCGATCGAGACGCTAGCCAACTGCGTAAGCCCAGTCAAGGGTTTCGGTCGCGGAGAAGTTTCTTGACTGAATGCTTGACGTGAGTTGGTGGCAGGGCCATCATGAGCAAATCGATCGATCGATCGATTCTTTTGCAGTCTCACACTGTCCGCCACCACAGCAGAACCGCAAGGCTCAGGTGATCTGGAGTTTGCCCCAGATCGCGAGAAGTCGAGCCCTCGGTCGGAGAGCAAGGAGAATTTTCGGATGACGAATGCATCAGAGGTCACAAGCGAAACCTCTACGACGCTGAGGGGCGGGGCGCTGAGTCTGTCGGCCGCCACACTCGTGGGCCTGGGCTATTGCGCGGTGGCCGTGTCGGCCTACGCGATTCTGCCGTACGCCGTTGCGAGTACCGGACCGAGCGCGATTTGGGCCGTCCTCCTGACGACGTTGGCAATCTTGCCTACCGCCGTCAGCATCTACATGCTTTCTACGCGGCGACCCGACGCGGGCGGCGCCTATGCGTGGGCATCGGAAGGTCTCGGTCCGTGGATCGGGGCCATGCTGGGCTTCGCGATCATCATCATGGTCGGTCCGCTCACTTCGCTATTGCAGCCGGCAGTTGGTGGTCAAACATTCAATGCCTTGCTCGACGCTATGGGCATCGAGACGAACTTCACGACGGGCGTCATCGGCGCCATGGTCTTTGCCGTTATCTGCGCTCTGCTTGTTGCAAAGAACGTGACACTTTCAACGAAGGCAGTTTCCTGGTTGTTCGCCTCTGAAGCTGTGTTCATGGTTGTCTTCTTCGTCTTCATCATCATCAAGCAGTCACTCTCGGGTCACTTCGTCAATATCTTCTCGGCGGAATCGTTCACAGGTGGTTTTGATGGTTTCAAAGCAGCCCTGATCTTCACCGTCTTCGCCCTCGCCGTCGTGGACGTTCCCGTGTCGATGGCGGAGGAAACCGCCGAGCCGCACCGCAACATTCCGAAGATGACCGCTTTGATTCTTGGACTTGCCACCTTGGCGGCGGTGCTGTCGAGTTACGCGCTCAGCGTCGCTGTGACCCCGGACGAATTGACTAGTGACATTGAGAATGCCAACCAGGTGGGCCCGGTGTATCTCATCGCTGAGCAGTTCATTGGGTGGGGCAAGTACGGCGTCATCATCACCTCCGCTACATCGATCATGGCTCTGTTCATCGCAACGATCCTCTTCGCCGCTCGCTTCACACATGCAATGGCTCGCGATGGTCTGGCTCCGCAGTGGTTGGGCAAGCTCGACCCCAAGCACCAGACGCCGCGCAACGCTCAGCTCCTCTACGTTGCGATGGCCCCCGTTCTGGTGATCGGCATCGGCGTCTGGCAAGGACAAAGCCTGGCTAGTGCCTATGCGTGGGGTGGAGGAATCTTCTCGGGCCTCGTTCTCACGATCTACTTGATGATCAACGTGGCGGCGATTGCATTCTTCCTGCGTCGCAAGAAGCACGGCGAGTCATACAACCCACTGATGCATCTGGTGATTCCGCTTATCGGAATTGCGGTCAGCGCGTGGTTCCTGTACCAAGCGTTCTTCGCCAACTACCTCAACAGTGAGGCTGGCTTCGTGGCAGCTCAGAGCATTCTTGTTGCGTGGGCAGCCATCTTCATCTTGGGTGGCATTAGCGCAGCTATCTTCCTTGCTCGGCGGAAGTCGTCTGCCAACCGCTAATACCGGTGAGACGACGACACACTTACGTGGAGGTCTTATGAAGTCGGTCATCGCAACCTGCAGCTTCCCCGGCACCTACGACGCCGATATAAATCTGGCGTTGCACCTTGAGTACATGCGCGAGGCCGCGGCACAGGGTGTGCAACTCCTCGTCTTCCCCGAGCAGAGTATGCAGGGATATCCCCGCACCTACTCCGCAGAGGAGGAAGGCCAGGTCATCGACGGTGTGAACGCCAACGCCGAGACACTTGAGGGTCCTCATGTACGCGCGGTCGCATCTCTGGCCGCCGAACTGGGAATTGAAGTGATATTCGGCCTAGCCGAGGCAGGCGTGCGACCCGGGGTTACGTACAACAGTGCGGTACTTGTAAATGGTTCTCAAGGAGTTGTCGGGGCCTATCGGAAGATCCATGTGCCACTGCAGGAGCGAATCTTCTTCTGGCCCGGCAATGAGTGGATGGTGCTCGACACCGTGGCTGGCAGTGCCGGACTGCTCATCTGCTATGACAAGGCGTGGCCGGAGTCCACTCGTGAGCTGCTTCTTCGCGGTGCCGACATGTTCATCATGCCCACGGCATGGTGGTTGTGGGACGAATCGGCGGGGCCGACTGACATGTGGTTCGAGCACTATTGCCTGTTTGAGCGTGTTCGTGCCGTGGAAAATAACCGCTGGTTCATCTCTTCGAACTTGGCAGGTGATATCGGCGGCCGGAGCTTCTTCGGGGTTTCGCAAATCATCAACCCGAACGGGCAGATCGTGGCGGCGACGCCGTTCGGTGAGCCGGGTCTGGCCATCGCGGAGGTCGACATCGCACGAGGAATCCAGGACTCGTACCACCTGAACTCAGGCGCCCACCTCCTTCGGGACCGCCGCCCCGACACGTACGAAGTTCTTGATGGTCGTCGGCCGATCGCGATTGACGGTTAGTGGTGGGTTCGTGACCGTTGTGGTTTCACCCTCGAACAACGTTGAAAGGTTGAATTGATGTCCCGTGACCCGAGGCACGATGTCCTCTTCGAGCCCGTCACAGTCGGTCCCAAGGTTGCCAAGAATCGCTTCTGGCAAGTTCCGCAGTGCAACGGCGCCGGATCCGAGAAGCCCGGAATGCAGGCAGCGCATCGCGAAGTGAAGGCCGATGGAGGTTGGGCCGTCATTTTCACTGAGTCGTGCGTGATCACCCCAGACGCAGATCAGATGCCTGGGGGAATCACTGCACGGATCTGGGACGAGGGTGACATCACGAACCTGAGTCTGATGACCGAGCGGGTGCATGCTCATGGGTCACTCGCTGGCATCGAACTCAAGCACGGTGGTGGGCTTGCCCAGAACGGTGAGTCCCGCTACGCCTCGCGCGGGGTGAGTCAGATTCAGAACGACTACCGGTATCTCAACACTCCGCATGAGATGACGGTCGACGAGATCGGCCAACTCCGACGTGACTTCGTGGCGGCGGCACTACGAAGTGAGCGTGCAGGTTTTGACCTCATCAGTATTTACGCGGGAGTCGCATCACTTCCGGCGTTCTTCCTATATCCCTACTACAACCAGCGCACCGACGAGTACGGCGGCAGCTTCGAGAATCGAATCCGCCTGATGCGTGAACTGCTTGAGGACATTCGCGAAGCAGTGCCGGGGCTAGCGGTGGGACTTCGCTTCGCCATCGACACCTTGGAGGCTCCCTACGGGCTGGGCGATAAGGGAATCCGTTCGGACGGTGAGGGAATCAAGGCAATTGAGTACCTCGACTCCCTGGTCGACTTCTGGGACATCAACATAGGCAGTATCAACTGGGGAGAGGATGCTGTTTCGTCCCGTTTCAAGGACACCAACTACGAGGCCGAATACACCAGCATCGCCAAGACCGTGGCGACCAAGCCAGTAGTCAATGTGGGGCGGATGACGAGTCCCGATGTCATGGCGTATGCCATCACGTCAGGTCAATGTGACTTCATTGGGGCTGCTCGACCGGCAATTGCTGATCCTTTCATTCCGCGCAAGATTGAGGAAGGACGCACCGACGAAATTCGCGAATGCATCGGATGCAATGTGTGCATCTCGCGATGGGAGACAGGTCCGACCCCCATTTGGTGCACTCAAAACGCAACGGCAGGCGAGGAGTATCGCAGAGGGTGGCATCCCGAGAAGTTCTCGCGGGCCCGCAACGCTGACAACCTCGTGTTGGTCATAGGTGCCGGGCCAGCCGGGATGGAATGCGCGACGGTACTTGCTAAACGGGGTTATGAGGGCGTGCACCTCGTCGATGCGGATGATTCCCTGGGTGGTCACCTCAAGTGGACCGCCCGCCTTCCGGGGCTATCTCAGTGGGGTCGAGTCACCGACTACCGGCAAATTCAAATCGACAAACTCGACAACTGCGAGTTCGTGCCGAATCGTCGGCTCACTGCTGATGAAGCACTCGCGTACGGTGCCGACTACATCGTGGTGGCCACCGGATCGTCATGGGCTCGCGATGGGCTCAATGGCATCACTCAGCGGCCGATTGCAGGCATCGAGTGGCAGTCCGTTCTGACTCCTGAGGACATCATGGTGCGCGGCGCTCAGGTGGACGGTGACGATGTAGTTGTTTATGACACCGACGGCTACTACATGGCCGTTTCGCTTGCTGAGCATCTGGCGATGCAGGGGAAGAAGGTCACCTATGTGACGCCGTGGGACACCATGGCGCCGTACATGCGTAAGACCTTAGAAGAACACCGGATGTATGAGCGGCTGATGTCGTTAGACGTACGGATTCTGACTCAGACGTCGGTCGCCGAGACTGCTCAAACGTATGCGCGCATTGAGCATCTCTGGTCGGGAGCGAGCGAGGAGTTACCCGCGGCAGGGGTCGTGCTCGTCACTCAACGGATTTCCGACGACACGCTGTATCGCGAACTCTCGTCTGACGGAAAGCTCGAAGCAGCAGGGGTAAAGGGCGCATTCCTGATCGGTGACGCATTCGCACCGGTGATCATCGCGCAATCGATCTTCCACGGTCATCGCTTGGCACGCGAATTCGACACCGACGACCCAAACACTCCTTTGCCGTACATCCGCGAAAGGCGACTAGCCAATCGAGAAACCTACAAGTTTGGAGACTTCCAAGTCACCAGCAGCACGCCCTAAGCACGGCAGCAACAGACGCAGCACGAACTGGATGCGCCGGAAACCAGTCCGGTCATCCACTACTCGGAAGAGGAAATCATGAGTGACGCTAGCCTCCGCGACAAGCGAGTGATCATCACCGGCGCGGCCTCCGGTCTGGGTCGTGCATTGTCGGTCATGGCTGTCGAGCAGGGCGCTCACGTCGCGCTCATGGACATCAATGCCAGCGGCCTTGAGGAGACTGTCGGCATGTTGGGCGACGCCACTGTCGTTTCCATCGTGGCGGACATCTCGGACTGGAACTCCGTTGAAGCAGGCGTCAAGGAAGCTGTCTCGGGCCTCGGTGGGTTGGATGCCGTGTGCAACGTCGCCGGTTGGGATGAGCCAGGACGTTTCTGGGAACAGCCGCTGGATTTCTGGGAGAAGATCATTGCCATCAACCTGTGGGGCACCCTCTACATGACGCGAGCAACCGTTCCGATTCTCATGGAACAAGGTGCGGGAACGATCGTGAACGTTGCGTCTGATGCTGGGCGCGTTGGTAGCAAGGGAGAAACGGTATATGCAGCGGCGAAGGGTGGGGTGATGGCTCTCACCAAGTCTCTGGCTCGTGAAATGGCGCCGTATTCGGTGACGGTCAATTGTGTCTGCCCCGGCCCGATGATGACCCCACTCCTGCAGGCCGAGATGGAGTCAACTCCAAAACTCATCGAGAAATTGGTGCGTGCGATTCCTCTTCGCCGTGTTGGCCAACCGGAAGACGTCGCTGCTCTCATCACCTTCCTTGCCAGTGATGCCGCCAACTACATGACCGGTCAGGTCATTAGTGTCAGTGGCGGTCTCACGATGGTCGGATGAGTGCACACATTGATGAGAGGTGTGCTTGTCTTGCAGTTGTGCATGAGATTCACGGCCCTAAGGACCCCCTGTGAATGAGATGCTCAAACGAGTCCATGATTCAGGTACGGAATTCGCCGACCCGGAGGCGCTCCGTGGTCTGCAGTGGTCAAAGTTGACAGGCATCCTTCAGTACGCATCTCAATCGAATCCGTTCTATCGAGGAATCTGGAATGCGGCTGATGTCGATGTCGCATCCCTTAAGAATCTCGATGACTTTCAGTCGGCCGTTCCGTGGGTCGACAAAGGCATGTTCCTTGAGGATCAGATTGCCAACCCTCCTTCTGGTTCTCGGATGTCCACGGAGCTGGATCCGGACGAACCCCTTGAGTACTACACGACGAGTGGCACGTCGGGTAGGGGCTCGGAGCTTCACGCACAGACGAAAACCGAGCTTGGCCAGATGGTTGACATGTATCGGTATGGCTTCACGTGGGCGGGCCTGATCCAAGGCGAGAGAATGGCGCTTACTCTTCCCATCACCATGCTTGCGGGCGGACGCGTCGAATATCAGGCCGCGGTGGGTTTCGGAATGTCGGTGCTGCCTATCGGGAACTACGATGCCGAACGCAAATTAGAGACACTTCGTCAGTTCAGGCCCTCGAGCTTGTTTGGGTCGACGAGTTACTTCGCTCATCTCGCGGCCGTGAGTGACCAGCCGGTGCGCGACATCGGAGTCCGTACGCTGCTGACAGGCCTTGAAGGAGTGGGTCCTGGGTACGCGAATCGACTCGAGGAAGTGTGGGGTGCCAAGGCTTACGACCGGTTCGGATGTGCGCAGATGCGCGCTGACTTCCTGTTCTCTTGCGAGCATGGTTTCGGGACTGACTCCTCGCCCGGTGTCTTGCATGCCGTCGATCCGTACGTCCTCGTGGAGGTTCTTGATCCCGCGACGAGTCAACCAGTCGCCGATGGCGAGTACGGCGAGATGTACGTGACGAGTTTGTATCACCGCGAGACACCACTCATCCGATGCCGACTGTACGACGGTGGCGTATACCGCGCGCCGTCGTCCTGTGCCTGTGGTCGCTCGTTCTCCGGAATTGAGATTTGCACGATCGGTCGCACCGACGGGGTCAAGAAGATCAAGGGCATCAACGTGTATCCGCAGGCCGTGGACAAGGCGATCTTCTCGGTGGCGGGGGTCGATGAGTATCACATCCTGCTACAGAGCAAAGGTGAAGCGGACGTTGCCGTCGTGACGTTGTTGCTTGACGACAGTCATCTCAGCGCTGCGCAAAGCGTTGTCACGGAGGTGCGTGAGTCACTGAGGCACACCACAGGTCTGGGATTCGATGTATCGATCGGCCACGTAGCGCGCAGCGAATACAAAGTGGCGCGGTGGACGGATGAGCGGCACCGCACGTGACCACGTTTTCGGACGGTGCACCGCTGGTTTCCATGCCGGCAACAGGGGTCGCACTCGTTACCCTCAATCGGCCGAACGTTCTCAATGCACTTCGACATTCGGACCTGCTCGCGTTGCTCGATTTCTGTGTCGAATTTGAGGGCGACTCTGACATCCGTGCAGTCGTGATCACCGGCGCCGGTCGAGCATTCTGTGCCGGCGGCGACGTGCGCGCCTTGCGTAGGCTTGATGCCAGCGAAACGGAGCCCTATCTGAGGGTGTACTCGGAACTCGCCGAGGCGATGTCTGACCTGCGTGTGCCGGTGATTGCGGCGCTGAATGGAATCACCTTCGGGGGAGGGCTAGAACTCGCGTGTATGGCCGACATCCGCGTTGCCGCAGTCGACGCTACTTTCTGCGCGGCCGACGTGTCGCTGGGACTCATACCCACGGGTGGCCTTACCTGGCGGTTGCCTCGGCTGGTTGGCCACGGCCGTGCCTCATGGCTGTTGTTGTCGAACGCAACGGTCGATGCCAGCGAGGCGGCAGGTATGGGGTTGTGTGACGTAATCGCGGGGGAGGGCAAGGCCGTGGACAAGGCCGTCGAACTCGCTTGCTCAATTGCGGCTTGTCCACCGCACGGTGTCGCTGCCACGAAACGTGCTCTGAGACTTGTGCAGCAGTCGTCTTCGGCGCAGGCGACAGGCTTTGAAGTTGAAGCGAATCAGTACTTGATATGGAATTCAGTCACGCGGCAGCGACTCAACGAGGTGTTGCCAGACTCATAGCCGCGCCCGAGTTGACCCTCGGTCGCGGTCAAGGCTCCAGCCTCCCGAAGTGCGTCAAGGTACTATCGAACGGTCGATTGACTAAGGATGAGGAGTCTGGAGCATGGCGCGCTCGAAGAGTGTCGCAAGTAACGATCCGAGCACTGGGGAGCTCGTCTACTCATGCGCAGTCGATTTGATGTACGAGCGTGGCTTCCACGGGACTTCGATGCGCGACGTTGCTCGATCGGTCGGCGTGCAGATGTCGACCCTTTACCACTATTTTCCGAGCAAGCAAGATCTCCTCATGTCGATCATGACGACCGCGATGGAGGCCATGACTGATCGGGTAACCGAGGCGATCGCCGAAATTGATGATCCGCGCGAGCAACTCAAGACTGCAGTGCACGCGCACATCACGTTCCACGCTGATCAACTCAAAGAGGCGGTTGTCGCTGATACCGAGCTTCGATCGCTCGAGGGCGACGATCTCAAGTCGATCATTGCGTTGCGCGACCGGTATGAGGGAATCTTCAGGGCGATTATCGATAGCGGACAACGAGCAGGGGAATTCCGGCCGAGTGATTCCAAGTTGACAACGCGAGCCATTCTCGGTGCGATCACCGACGTTGGTAACTGGTATCGGCCGCGCGGTCGGTTGGCTCTCGACGCTATTTCCACTGAATACCTCGACATTTTCATGAGTGGAATCAACGCGACAACCAGCGCCGCTGCACCTGTGCGACGCCGTTCGACCACCCGCCGTTGACGGCAGCAGTGCGTTACCGCGAAAGCGTTGTTTGACTCCGTGAATTGTTGACAGTCGATCGAGCGATCGATAGAGTTTCGCATCTGCTCGTGACGTCATCTGAGGTATTCTGCGATGAGAGGGAGTGTCCATGGCCCCCTCGTTGAAATTGGTGAAGGACGCGCATCAAGGCGCGATTTGGGTAGCCACCATTAATCGGCCAGAACGCAGAAATGCGCTCGACAACGCGGCAATTGATGCGCTCGTGGGGGCATTACGAGAAGCTGCTGGAAATGAGCAGGTTCGTGCTGTCGTTATCACCGGCGCTGGCACGACAGCCTTCTGTGCTGGTTCAGATCTCAAAGCCGCCCGAGACATGACTCCCGTGGAGCGCGTAGATCACACGGCGCGAGCCCAAACGCTCATGCGGTTGATCGAATCGCACCCCTGCCTCATTGTCGCGGCCATTGAAGGCTATGCCTTGGGTGGAGGTTTCGAACTTGCGCTGGCATGTGATCTGCGGGTAGCCGGATCGGGTGCCCAGTTCGGTCTCCCCGAAGTTGCCAAGGGGATGATTCCGACCTGGGGCGGAACATTCAGACTGACACAGGCGCTCGGACTGGCACGAGCGCAGTCGATGCTGCTCGGCGGGGCGCGAATGAATGCGGACGAGGCGCTCGCCGCCGGACTCGTTCTGTCAGTGGCGCGCGAAGGTGAGGCCGCGATGCAATCAATTGCGATCCTGGCGGATCTGACGGCTGAGTCAACGCGCGATAACCACGCGCGCGCGAAGGCATTGCTGCGGGCTGGTGTTCATGCAGACAGCGCCACGGCGAGCACTCTTGAACTGATGGCCGAAACCCTGATTGCTCAGGGTGAGGCATATGGAAATCCAACGGCCTAATCAGAGGCTGCATCCGGATGAAGGGACACATGCGTGAGCGCCGAGTCAAGTGAGCGGACGAACGTTTCCACTGCGGGGCTCGAGCCCACGCCCCTTGGTGAACTGCCTCCACTCGGGCAGGTTCCCGAATTCATGCACGCTCAGGTGGTGCGCCAGGACCGTTTCGGAGATCCTTCCACCGCCTTCCAAGCCGAGGTCGTGAGAACTCCGGAGATCGGACCCGATGAGGTGTTGATCGCGGTGATGGCCGCGGGTATCAACTTCAACAATGTGTGGGCTGCTCGGGGATACCCGGTTGATCAGATCGCCACCCGGCAACGCCGTGGAGAAACTGAAGACTTCCACGTTGGAGGTTCCGACGCCTCTGGCATCGTGTACGCAGTCGGATCAAACGTGACCGCCGTCGAAGTTGGGCAGCATGTGGTGACACACCCCGGCGTCTGGGATTCGCAGGACGCGTGGGTTCAGCGGGGAAAGGATCCGATGATAGCTCCGTCGGCGTGCATCTACGGATATGACACAAACTACGGATCGTTCGGCCAGTTCACACGCGTTCAGTCGCACCAGCTTCTACCGAAGGCACCGCACTTCACCTGGGCCGAGGCCGCTGCGCCCACTCTCGTCGGCACGACGGCGTATCGCATGCTGCACGGATGGGCAGGCAACACAGTCTCTGAAGGCGATGTTGTTCTCGTGTGGGGTGGGTCGGGAGGTCTCGGTACTCAGGCCTCCCAGATCGCCGCGCTCGCTGGAGCGATTCCGGTGGCAGTCGTGTCCGATGCGGAGCGTGCTGCCTACGCGCAACGCTTTGGTGCAGTTGGTGCGATCAACCGCCGAGACTTCACCCACTGGGGAATTCCTCCTCTCGTGGATGACGCGGCCGGTCAGAAGGAATGGACCGCCGGCGCGCGCGCATTCGGAAAGGCACTGTGGGACATCGTAGGCTCGCGAACTGACCCTGCCATCGTGTTTGAACACCCGGGCGCAGCGACCGTTCCCACCAGCATCTTCGTGTGCCAGCCGGGAGGCATGGTCGTCATTTGTGCCGGAACAAGTGGCTACGACGCGATGGTTGATCTTCGATATCACTGGACTCGGCAGAAGCGATTCCAAGGCTCGCACGGAACCAACGACGAGCAGGCAACCG
Organism: uncultured bacterium; assembly: GCA_903927265.1. Classification (GTDB taxonomy): domain Bacteria; phylum Actinomycetota; class Actinomycetes; order S36-B12; family CAIYMF01; genus CAIYMF01. The sequence goes on from CAIYMF010000020.1 coordinate 15,157, forward strand.
CCTACAACGACCTGGTGCTTCAGGGAAAGATTGACCCCGCGCTCGGTCGCGTTATCGCTTTTGGCGACATCGCCGAGGCTCATGCGCGAATGGGACGCGGCGAGGACGTTTTCGGAAATGTCGTCGCGTTGCTCGGCGCTCCCAGCCCTGATAGCGGCCGCACCTGATTCGTCCCCGCCGCATCGCCCATCCGTTGGATTCTCCCGAAGGAGCACATCATGGTCCCTGAGTTTGAGGACATCCTTTACGCCGTCGAGAACCAGGTCGCGATCATCACGATCAACCGGCCTGAGGTTCTCAATGCCTTTCGAGTCAAGACCGTCAACGAATTGATCCACGCATTCAGGCTGGCTGACGCCGACCCGAATGTTGCGGCCATCATCTTTACCGGCGCCGGAGATCGGGCGTTCTCGGCAGGTGGCGATCAGAAGGAGCGTGAGCACACGGGGCACGAGCGCGACGTCCTCACGGGAGAAGCCGCCCGGGATATGGAATTGCACGCCGCAATCCGCAACACAGGTAAGCCGGTAATCGCCGCCGTCAACGGTTACGCAATCGGTGGTGGACATGTACTGCACGTTCTGTGCGACATCAGTTTGGCATCTGAGAACGCGATCTTCGGTCAGGTCGGACCCAAGGTGGGTAGTTTCGATGCCGGGTACGGAACCATCGTCCTCGCGCGAGTCATCGGGGAGAAGCGTGCTCGCGAAATGTGGTACTTCTGCCGCAGGTACAACGCGCAGGAGGCCTATGACATGGGTCTGGTGAACAAGGTGGTGCCAGCCGATCAATTGATGATAGAAGCAAAGTCGTGGGCGGCCGAACTCGTTGATAAGAGTCCTACCGCCTTGAAGTTCCTCAAGTTCTCGTTCAACACCGACACCGCCCAAGCTGGTGGAATCTCGTCAATGGCCTTCGCGGCACTTGATCTGTACCAAGACTCTGAAGAAGCCCGCGAAGGAAACGCCGCGTTCAACGAGAAGCGGCCGGTCGACTACTCGCCCTACCGTCGTCAGAGCTGACCATGAGTCGAGGAGAACAAGCAATGTCTGATCAACCAGAGATGCAGCCACACTCCGACGTCGTGGTTGTCGAGATCGCTGACGCAATCGCGACGATCACGATTAACCGTCCTCGTAAACTCAACGCGCTGAACCGCGAGGTGTTGGACTCTCTGAGTGTGGCGTTCATCGATGTCGAGGCTAACGATGATGTGCGAGTCATTGTGCTCGCGGGATCGGGTGGAAACTTTTCGGCGGGCTACGACATCTCCAACAGTTCCGTCGTGGCGGCACCCGACTCTGCGGGGGCCCACACATACTTGTCGCTCGAGGCTGCTCTCACCATGCAGTTGTGGTCGTTGAGTAAGCCAACAATTGCTGCGGTCGAAGGTTGGTGTTTGGCAGGTGGATTCGACCTCGCACTCGCCTGCGACCTTATCGTCGCGGCCGACACAGCCAAGTTCGGAATGCCTGAAATACGCTACGGATCGGGCCCGGTGACGTTGCTGCTTCCCTTCCTGATGGGGCAAAAGGCTGCAAACAAGATGCTGTTTACCGGAGACACCTACACCGCAGCGGACGTCCTGGAGCTGGGACTCATCAACGATGTGGTACCCGCGAGTGAGCTTGAAACCGAAGTGGCGCGTCTGGCTGCGAGGATCACACCCACGCCGCTACCGATTCTGAAGTTCACCAAGTTGGGGCTCATCCGCGCGTATGAGGCGATGGGATTGCGGCAAGCAGTTCAGAGCAACCTCGATTTGTCCGCGATTCTGAACAAGGCCTACACCGACGAGGGCGCAGAGTTCTTCAGCATCGTTGAGACGGAGGGCCTGACCGCTGCACTCAAGTGGCGGGACTCCCGCTATGGAACAGGGCTGTAACGCGCTCGGCTGCGACCTACCGATCGGGAAGTACGCGCGCCTTCGGCTTGCGACCACGAATGTGGGTTGAACTCAGCGCAGCGACCACGTCCTTGGCGCGCTTACTGGGAACTTCAACCACGGTGAAGCGGTCAGAAATCTCAATGCCACCGACCTCGCGACCCTTCATGCCGGTCTCGTTCGCGATGGCGCCCACGACGTCCTGAGGCCGAATACCCGCTTCTTTCCCAAGATTAATCTGCACGCGCGTGATGCCGCCGCCACCACCGTCGGCACTGTGGGACTTCTTGCCGTGACCCTTACCGGGCTCTTTGCCGTGGTGCTTGAGGCGATCTTTTCCGTGTTCCTTGCGATCGCCATGCTTCTTGGAGCTATCGCCGCCGACAGGGGGCGCTTCGTCGGGAATGTCGTCACCGCCGATCGGACCATTCGTCGCCTCATGTGCCAGCCGCACCGCAGCAAGAGCAATCTCGACAAAGTCATGCTCGTCGCCCAGTGATTCGACTACGCCGCGGAACATGTCGAGATCGTCGGCAGCGAGTGCCTCGACCAGTGCTTCGCGCGTCATCTCGAGTCGACGCGTCTGCAAGTCGGCGACGGTCGGCAGCTTCTCGATGATGATGTCGTTGCCGGTGACGCGTTGAATGGTCTTGAGAATGCGGTGTTCTCGCGGTTCGGCCAGCGTGATGGCGACTCCCGCCCGGCCCGCGCGACCGACCCGACCGATGCGGTGCACATACGACTCCGGTGCTGACGGCACATCGAAGTTCACGACGTGAGTGAGCTGATCAATGTCCAACCCTCGAGCGGCGACATCGGTGGCCACAATGAGATCGGCCGACCCTGAACGCAATCGCGCGATCACGCGCTCGCGTTGGGATTGGTCAACTCCACCGTGCAGTGCAGCCGCCCTGTAACCCCGACCGTTGAGAGTCTCAGTCAGTGTGTTGACCTCGTCGCGGGTGCGACAGAACACGATTGTGGCGACGGGCGACTCAATGTCGAGGATGCGCCCGAGCGCAGCGGTCTTGTTGGCGCGCGACACCATGTAGGCCGTTTGGCGAACAGCGGGGGATTCACCGTGAGCAACCGGTGCACTTTCGCTCTGGATGCGCGCGGGATTGTTGAGGTACTTGCGTGCAATGTTGTTGATGCGCGACGGCATGGTGGCCGAGAACAGAACGGTCTGGCGCGACGTCGGCGTGGCGTCGAGAATCATCTCGAGGTCTTCTTGGAATCCCATGTCGAGCATCTCGTCGGCCTCGTCAAGCACGACGACGCGTACGCGATCGAGTGCGAGGGTTCCGCGCTTGATGTGATCGACCGCGCGACCGGGAGTTGCGATGACGACGTCGACGCCGCGCTTGAGTTCACGAAGCTGACGCACGATGGGCTGGCCGCCGTAAATCGGAAGGCAGCGCACGTTCAGGTCGCGGCCGTAGCGGTGCATCGCCTCGGAGACCTGCATACAGAGTTCGCGCGTGGGCACGAGGATGAGAGCAGTGGGCTCGGGTGCCCGATGTCCGGACTCGAGTAGTTGCAGAATCGGAAGCGCGAAGGCAGCGGTCTTTCCAGTTCCGGTCGCGGCCTGGGCCATCGCGTCGCGGCCCTCGAGCAGCACGGGAATGGCGTCGCGCTGAATCGGAGTGGGCTCCTCGTACCCGAGTGAGGAGAGGGCGCGCTGGAGTTCATCACGCAGGTTAAGGTCGGCGAACGTCACGTCCGCAGCGTCAGTCACGCTTCTATCGTCTCGCAGTTTGGAGGCGCTTCACACCACCGGGGTTCGTTGAGCAGGCGGACCGGTTCGCAGGTGCAATCGCGGAACCGTGGGAACGCCCCAGAGAATCGTCGATTTGCGCTCCCCGACATCGCATCGTAAATTGAAAGTGCAAGGGGAGTATCCCCATCGCTAGGAAGTCGTCATCACGACGCTCACGCGTCCGGCTCCTAGGCCAGTTCCGACTGGTGGCGAGAGACCTTGTGCCATGCGCAGCAACAGCTGCCTGACACAAGGAGTTGCAGTGGACGTACCCCTTTCGCTCTGGATTGCCCTCATCGCGGGTATCGCCGTGATGCTTGCGGTCGACCTGTTGCTGCATCGAGACGCACACGAAATCGGCCTCAAGGAGGCCGGAATCTGGTCTGCGGTGTGGGTGACGGTGGGGCTGGCCGTCGGTGCAGGCATCTGGTGGCATTTTGGTTCGGAGTTCGGACTTCAGTACCTCGGCGGGTACATCATCGAGAAGTCTCTGGCCGTCGACAACGTGTTTGTCTGGGCCATGTTGCTGAGCTACTTCGCCGTACCGACTAGGTATCAGCACCGGGTGTTGTTCTACGGAGTCGTCGGCGCCCTCGTGTTCCGCGCCATCTTCATCGCTGCCGGATCAGTGCTGATTGCGAGTGCGAGTTGGGTGCTCTACCTGTTCGGCGCGTTTCTCATCCTCACGGGTATTCGCATGCTGGTGCAGCGCAACGAGCACGCAGATCCAGGTAAGTCGAAGACTTTGCGCCTGTTGCGCCGGTTTGTGCCGACCACTGAAGAATTCGACGGTCAACGATTCTTCACTCGACGCAATGGTCTGCTGGTCGCAACGCCTCTCCTCGTGGTGCTGATCGTGATTGAGGTGACCGACATCATCTTCGCGGTCGACTCGATTCCGGCAATCTTCGCCATCACCGAAGAGCCTTTCCTCGTATTCGCCAGCAACGCGATGGCGATCCTCGGCTTGCGGGCCATGTACTTCTTGTTGGCCGATGTCATGGACCGTTTCGTCTACCTCAAGGCGGGACTGTCGCTGGTGCTCGTGTGGGTCGGCATCAAGATGATCGTCGGACACTCACTGCTGCCGATTCCCACGGCACTTGGGCTGGGAGTCGTGGTGCTGATCTTGGTTGTGGCAGTCGTCGCCAGCCTGCTTGCGACTCGTTCGGGTCAGGCGCCGATCGAGAGTGAACCCAAGGAGAACGAACGGCTCTAGTTCATCGCGAGGTCAACGATGCGGCACGGAACGTCGAGGTTTTCGTCAAGGTGGTAACTCGCGCACACTCGGTGGTAGCCGTCGGCGATTTCTAGGGGAAACCCTCGATCGAGCGAACCGCGCACCAGTAACACCGGTGATAGTGGTGTGCCTGCTTTCACCTTGGCTAAGTCCTTCGACACGTGATGGTCATTGGCAGGCAAGAGGTCGAGGCGCGACGAACGCATGATGTCTTTCGCCTTGAAGTGAGTGACTTCGGCGGCCTGGAGCGACTTCACCGTAGCCTCGACGATGTCGGGTGTAGCCACCAACGATAGGTACGACGCTGCGGCCGGATAGTCGTGCTCATCTGGCTCGCTCTTCCAAACGACCTGCGTCACTACGCCTCCTATGGCTCTCGATCGGTAATAATCATTGCACCCCAACCGAGGTGAGGCGTCATGTCGTCAGTGCTTAGCCGATTCACCCCCGTGTCGCTCCGAGGCTACAAGCGTGCCTGGCTCAGTACCGACGTCATTGCTGGCCTCACTCTTGCGGCGGTGGCGATCCCAGAAACGATGGGGTACACCTCGATCGCCGAGACGCCCATCGTGACTGGCCTCTACACAGTCATCTTCCCAACCTTGCTTTTCGCGCTACTCGGTGCGAGCAAATTGCTGGTCGTCGGCGCCGATTCGGCCACGGCTGCGATTCTGGCAGCCGGCTTGCTGTCGGCCAACATCTCCGGAGTCACTCCCGGGTCACCTGAGTGGCTCGCCTACACGAGTTTCATCGCGCTCATCTGCGGTGGGCTGCTCGTGCTTGCGCGCGTGCTTCGACTCGGCTTTCTGGGTGACTTCCTGAGCGCCTCAGTGCTCGTCGGATTTCTTACCGGTGTCGGAGTGCAAGTCTTCTCCGGCCAGATTCCCGACATGCTCGGAATCGCGAAGGGTGCCGGAACGTGGCTCGAGCAGCAGTGGTACATGCTCACTCACCTCAATGAGATTTCGTGGACCACCTTCGCTTTCGCGGCGGCCACCTTGGTGATCATCATGGGCTTCAAGAAGTTCCTGCCGAAGGTTCCCGGTGCGATCGTCGCGGTCATTCTGCTCATCGTCGTGAGCGCTGCGACTCAGGCGAGCACTCATGGCGTCGCGGTTGTTGGCGCAGTCACAGGTGGTTTCCCGCCCATCGGACTTCCGCAGGGGATCGACCTCGGCAACTTCGGATCCGTCGTGACCATTGCGTTCTCGTGTTTCATCCTGATCATCGCGCAGAGCGCCGCCACCTCACGCAGTTTCGCGATGAAGCACGGTGACAACGCCGACGTGAATCGCGATCTCATCGGCCTCAGCGGCGCGAACTTCGCAGCGGGACTCAGCGGAACCTTCGTGGTGAATGGCAGTCCCACGAAGACGCAGATCCTCGACGAGCAAAAAGGCCGAACCCAGTTGGCCAACATCACGATGTCGGCAGTGGTGCTACTGGTGGTGCTGTTCTTCACCGGCGTGCTCACCGATATGCCCAAGGCTGTCTTGGCGGGCATCGTGTTCTTGATTGGTGTTGACCTAATCGACATCCAGGGTTTGAAGCGCATTTGGAAGCGTCGTCGCGGCGAGGCAATCATCGCCATCATCACCGCTGTCGTCGTGTGCGCGGTGGGTGTCGAGCAAGGCATCATCCTCGCCATCGTGTTGTCACTGCTCGATCTCATCCACCGCCAGTACAAGCCGAACGACTTTGTCGTAGGCATCAACAAGTCGGGCGACCCCACGTATCAAGTGGCCGCGCCAGGAACTCAAAGTGCGCCAGGGTTGCTGGTCTTCCGTTACGACTCGGATCTGTTCTACGCCAACGCGAACCGCTTTATCGACGATGTCGAATCTCTCATCAACTCGGCACCTGATCCGGTTCGATGGCTCATCCTTGATATGGGTGCGATCGCTGATGTCGACTACTCGGCCGGAATTGCACTCGGAGGCCTGCTCGACTTCCTCAAGGCACGCAACATTCACTTCGCGATGGCACGGGCTGACGAGGGTTTGATGAAGACCCTGAAGGATTACGACCTGGACAAGCGTGTGGCCTCCGATCAGATCTACGGCAACCTCATCGACGCGGTGAATGCGTTCCGCGCGCAACCTACGACACCTAGCCCGTCATAGCGTCTCGGTAACCTAGCGTAATCCTCGAGGAGCGTCGGGGTCGTGACCTCGCGCTATCGACATCGCAGCGGCCAGTTGCTGCAACGGGATGATCTGCACGATCGGAGCTACGGCGTCGTTCATGTCGGAAGCCACACGGTGGCCGCGGGATGTGGCGCATGCGTGGCGTCACCCATGACCAGCAGATCTGCGCCGCGCTCGCCGAGTCGTTCAAGCACGGGAATCATCGCCCGTCCGCCGGCAGCAGGAGAGACGATGGCGATCACCGATCGGTCTTCATCACTCATCGCCAAGGGCCCGTGCATGAGGTCGGAGTTGCGTCAGCGACGACCCGCGTCGCGCCACGCGACGATGCCGGCAACAAAGCGGTCAGCCATATCTTCGATCGCGAGCCCATCCGACGATGCCACGGCGCCGTCTTGAAGTGTGCGCAGTCTCGGCCGATCCTTCAAGAGAGCAACGACGCCCTCGGCATACTGCTGTGGGTTGTGCGCAGTGATGACGGCATTCACGTGTGGTGTGAGGTACTCGAACTCCGTGGAGTGTGTCGGAAAGTCCGTGGTGATGATCGGAATGCCCGCGGCGAAGGAGTCAACCGCCACGAGACCTACCCACTCCGGAATTGTCAGCACCTGTGCTGACCGCAGTGCCAGTGCCTTGCGCGCACCATTGAGTCGGCCGAGGTAGCGCACCGGGGCTCCTGCCTTTTCGGCGGTAACTACTTCATGGGTCAATGCGCCGGCGCCACCCACCAGCAGCGTGAATGTAGGAATCCGAGTGCGAATTCGAGTGGCGGTGTCGAGTAGGAATCGAATTCCTTTGCGCTCATCCACACCCCCGATGAACAGGCCGGCTGTGTGAGGCTCGAACGACAATTCACGGGCGAAGTTCTCAACGTCATCGTCGGTGATGAGTGCGAGGTTCGCGCGTAGCGCGCGCAGATCCATGGTGTTGCGTAAGACGGTGACCCGGCCGCTCGGGAAGCCGTGCTCGATCACGTGTTGCCCACCTCGGGGGGTGTACGCGAAGAACCAATCAGAACGCCGGGTGAATGTCGACTTCACTGTGGCAAGAAGCCCTGTGTCGGATGCGTTGCCGTCAATTCCGTGGCCCCACAGTGCAATCCGAGGAGCTGTTGAACGCCTACTGCGTAAGAGCAACTCAGACGTCTCGAGATTCTTGACGGCCTGCTCAGTGATGATCAGATCGGGGGTGAACTGCCTCAAGACCGGGCCAATTCTTCGACGCACGAGTCGCCGACCCGCCGTGGTGAGACTGCGCTCAGTGAGAGGGACGTCGATGTGTGTCGGTCCTGTGTCGTCAAGTCGGGCACCACTAGTGGGCGTCGGTTGTGACGCGGCCACAATGAGTTCGATCCGCTGCTCGTGCAACTGCTCTTTTAGCAGCGGGTAGAGCGGTGCACGGTACTCGGCGATGTACGGCTGAATGATGAGTAGGCGAGTGTGTGCCGTTGGTCTGCCCATTTCACCTTCTGACGTTGGTGAAGTGAGCCTACCGACTTGGGTTACCGGGTCGGTCGGGTGAGGAGCGCTTCGCGCATCTGGCGCGAAAGGGACAAGGCCGTTTCGTCATCGTCAGCCATCGCCATTCCGGCGGTAGTCGAGATGTGGAACTTCAGGCCGCCCACAAAGATTGGTTCACCGATGCAGCTTTGAATCTTGGCCGATACGGTCTGGGCGTCGTGCAAATCACGCAGCCCACGCAGCACGATCACGAGTTCGTCATTGTTGCTTCGACTGAGGAGGTCGCTGCTGCGAATCACTGAGCGCGCGCGCCACCGAACTGACTCAAGAACTTCTTCAGCGATGGCGTCACCATGCAGGCTGCGAATTCCGTCGGCGTCATCGACACTGAGAACCAGGATGCACACGTGTCGTGTTGCCTCGGCAGGCGCGGTGAGCATGGTGTCGACGCGGCGACGGAGGTCGATCTCTAGCGGGCCATCGACTCGTCGTGTCGATGGGCGTTCGGTAAACGTCATGATCACTCCTCAGTGGGCCTGACGGTATGGCCAGTCATCCTCAGAGTGCTCCCGAATCGACCTCGATGGGACTGCCGCCGCCCGGTTGGCCCATATTGAAATGACGCGGCGAAGGGCAATCCTGCATGTCCGAATTCAACGGTTTTCCACGTATTCTTAGGTTAACCATGACATCCCACGAAGGACTGAGAGACGATTACGCTGGGTTCACATACCTTGCACCCAGAGTAATGACTGCGCTAGCGTGCTTTTTCACATGCTGGCGACCGGGGTGGAGGTAAGTATGCGTACGTCAACTACAAGCGCGTCCCCATCAGGGTCGATGTCCATGGGACGCATCCGGACTTTCCTCGATCTCCTCACAGGTGTCCCCGATGGCGACACCGTTGCGCGAGCCCTCGCGGCCGGTGTGCTCATGGATTTGCGGGCTCATGTCACGTGCATCTACCGACTTTCCGACACTGGCCGCGATTTGTTGCTCGTCGGCAAGTACGGGGGATCACCTGAGCAGTTGCGCGCCCTCGAAGTAGTGCCACTAGATCTTGCGTGGTCGGTGGGCCGTGCGTTTCACCGGGATCGGGTGTTGTTTGAGGCGATCGACGACATTCGTCAGTCCTCACCGCTCACCACGCCACTGTGTGGAGCCGATGTTGCTGGCTCGGCGGGTGGCACTCTGGCGGTTCTACCGCTACATCATGCGGGCGTGAGCATCGGTGTGCTCACGGCGGCAGTTGAAGTGCCTTTGCGGCCAGGTGACGTTCTGGCCGATCAACTGGAATTGGTGTCGCCGCTGATTTCGCTGTGGCTTCTGGCGGCAATGTCGCGCGGTTGTCTCAGAGAACCATCGGCCGACAAAGGTCGTCGAGTGCTCACCGACCGGCAGTTGCAGGTACTGCAGTTAATGGATCAGGGACTGAGTAACGGCGAAATTGCTCGAGTCGTTGGTTACTCGGAACCGACAATCAAGGCCGACATCTCTGGGCTCTATCGCTTGATGCCGTCGGCGAGTCGTTCGGAACTACTAGCCAATGCTGCGCGAGCCGGATTGTTGACTGTTGACCTGCGCTCTACGGCGGAACCGAACCGCGTACTTGTACCACGTAGTGGCGCGACTGCCATCTCGATCTCGCACTGATACCCCCAGATAGCCCAATGGGGCCGTAAGCGGAGTGCAATCGCCTGTTCACTGAAGGTAATCGGGCTCGCGGTGTGAAGAACTTTCTCGGCTACGTGCCTGATCGGGCCATAGAGAGGAGTCGATTATGCCGGCGACAGCTCAGGCGTTAACAGAACCGGTCTACGCACTTCCTGCGACGGCGTTTGAAGCGCTCGTCGTGGCATCATCACCTGCTCGGCGCACGGTGATTGAGACAGCATTGCGCCGCCTCGGGTCACGCCACATCTTGGTAGCCAGCAGTGTGTCTGAAGTGGGCGAATGTGCCGTGATCCCGATGTCGCGCGACGTTGCCGTGGTTGATGCCGATCTTGTGGATGGCACTGCGTTTGAGGCTTTTAGAATCTTGCGCGAAGCCGGATGGCGACGCGTGGTCATGATGTCGTCGCGTGACGACCCGCTGGCGATCGTGGCGGCCGGAACTGTTGGGGTGCGCAACTACCTTGTGGTCCCTGAACATTGCGAATCGGGAATGCGCATTCCACCTCGAATTCACGATCGCACGGCCGTCGATAGCGGCCGACTGTCTGAGCGTGAACTTGAAGTGCTGCAGTTGGTTGCCGATGGGATGTCGAATAAGGACGTGGCACGCATCCTGGGACTTTCTGCTCTCACAGTGAAGAGTCACCTTGCTCGGATCTCACGCAAATTGCAGACCGGAGATCGTGCCGAAATGGTCGCCATTGCAATGCGTGCAGGAAAGATTCGGTGATGTCGATGACGACACCGTGTGTCTCACTGGCTTGGTGTCTATCGCCACGTTGGTAGCTTGAAGCCCTCGCGTGCTTCTTCACATGAAGTGGCTCAGCATCGATTTCATTATCGAGAACTCACCCAGCCGTGATCACTCTGGAGAGGTATCCGCGGCGCAGACCGCGCGCACGAGCGGCCCATGACGTGGCCGCGCCAGTACGGATTTCGGCGCTGGCAAGCATCGGAGGTTGCACGATGACGACGTACGGGGTTCTGGGTACGTATCCGCCTACGCAATGTGGCCTCGCCACGTTCAGCGCGGCTCTCGTGAAAGCATTGCGTTCGGATGACGATGGCGTTGAGGTGGTGGCGTTGGTTGACTCCATCGATTCGGCTTTTCCTGCCGACGTGAGCCATCAGTGGGTGCGCGGCGAGCCGGGTGGAGATAGTCGGGCGGCAGCGCGTCTCAACCTCAATGACATCGTGATTGTGCAACACGAGTACGGCATCTTTGGCGGTCTCGATGGTGCCGATGTGTTGGACGTTGTTCGTCAGTTGCGTGTGCCTGTCGTCGTTGTGTTCCACACCGTTCTGGAAGCACCGACGGTGCGTCAGCGCAGCATTCTCATGGAGTTGTCACGCCGCAGTGATTCCGTGGTGACCATGACCTGGACTGCTCGTCGTCGCCTGATCGAACAGTACGGCGTTTCCGCGAACCACATCACGGTGATTCCGCATGGTGCCTCCGACATTCACGTGCGTGGTGTGCAATGGACGCCTCCTGCACGCAAGGCGCGGCCGGTCATTCTCACGTGGGGATTGCTCGGACAAGGCAAGGGAATCGAGTGGGGCATCGCCGCGATGGCGCTGCTGCGGGACGTTGATCCTTCACCGGTCTACCGCATCGTCGGGGAAACACATCCGAAGGTTGCGGCGTGTGAGGGTGAGGCGTATCGGCGTCGACTTGAGCTTCAAGTGCGGGAGCTCGGAGTCGAACACATGGTGTCGTTTGATAATCGATACATCGAAACCGATGAGTTGCAAAGAATCGTTGCGGCGGCCGACTTCGTACTACTGCCATACGACTCGCGTGATCAAGTGACATCGGGTGTCTTGGTTGAGGCAGTCACCGCGGCCAAGCCCGTCGTATCGACCGGTTTTCCGCATGCGGTTGAACTCTTGTCGCGAGGAATGGGACTTCTCGTCGAACGACAAAGTGCGTCGGCGATTGCTGCTGCCGTGCGTCGATTGATTGATGATCCGCAGTCGGCTCAGCGCATGTCTGATGAAGCGCGTGCCGCAGCGAAGGACCTGCTCTGGTCGGCCGTGGCGGATCGTTACCGTGACCTTGCGGAGAGCCTGCACGCTACGTCACTCGCGTCGGTGAGCGCGTGAGCGCCGCCGGGATTCGATACGACCACCTCATCGCGATGAGTGATGACATTGGCTTGTTCGAACACGCGAAATATACGGTGCCGCGCACTGAGCATGGCTACTGCGTGGACGATGTGGCTCGAGGACTCATCGTCGTGGTGCGGGAGCCCGAGCCGGATGACCAATTGCGCGCACTCGCGCGGGTGTACCTGCGATTCATCGCTGAAGCGCAGTCGTATGACGGTCGCTTCTGCAATCGTCGCGGCGCCGACGGTGAATGGCACGATGAGCCCAGTTCACGCGACTGGTGGGGGCGTGCGCTGTGGGCACTGGGCACGACAGTCGCGCGATCAGAAGAACTCGCAGATGAAGCGCAAGCTCTATTCGATCGAAGTGTCACCTTACGTTCGTCGTGGCTTCGGCCCATGACATTTGCGGCGCTCGGGGCTGCTGAAGTGCTCTCAGTTCAGCCGGAACATCGGTCGGCGCGCGCGTTGCTCTGTGCTGCGGCTCAGCGCATTGCAGTTCCCTCTGTCGAGGGTGAGTGGCCCTGGCCCGAGTCACGTTTGCAGTACGCGAATGCGGCGTTACCTCAGGTGTTGATGGCGGCCGGATCGCTCCTTGATGAGCCGCACTGGCAGGAACAGGGTCTGGCCATGTTGGAGTGGCTCGTCACGGTGGAAACGCGAGGTGAGCACCTCTCGGTCACCCCTGTAGGCGGTTGGGTGTTGGGAGAGGCGCGACCAGGATTCGACCAGCAACCTATCGAAGTCGCGGCACTCGCCGATGCGTGTGCCGTGGCGTTCGGACTCACGGCGAACCCACTGTGGAGTCACACTCTTGAACGATGCGCGCAGTGGTTTGACGGAGTCAATGATGTGGGTGTCGCTCTCTGGAACCCCGCAGATGGATCAGGCTGTGATGGGCTTGAGCGGCTAGGGCGTAATGAGAACTGTGGTGCGGAGTCGACCCTGTCGATGCTCGCCACCTTCCAGCAGGTGTCACGCTCGCTGGCTGTGACGTGATGAACAGTTCCGGACTTCTGCGTCGCAGCGAAGTCCGGATGCTTCCTGACACGACGCGGGTGGTGACACGCCCGTTCTTGCCGGGTCAAGAGGCTCATACACACGGAATCTCACGTGCTGAGTCGGTGGTCGATCGCATCATGGCACTCAGTGAAGCCGAAGTCGCCGTCGCTTTGTCGTCGGTGCTTGCGTCGTTCGCCGGACGCCACTCCGATCTTGAACAGACGTTCCGCGAGCATTTCGCTTTGGTCGCGCACCGGGTTCCGACGTGGCCCGATCTCACCCGCGATCGCATCACTCTCATTGGTGCCTACCTGACTCATGAGTACTCGATTGAGGGTGCAGCACTGTTCAATCCAGCAATCGTTGCGCATCCAGACCAGAGTGGCTGTCACGACGGAGAATTGAGATTTCTGATGTCGGTACGTGCCGTGGGGGAGGGGCATATCTCGAGTGTCGAATTTCGCACCGGAATCGTTGGACCCGACGACGTGATCACCCTCGACGTGCCTGGCGGGGACCTGTCGACAGGAGTGGTCACTCCCGGCCTGATGTCGGTTGCCTTCTTGCGCGAGGCTCTTGATCTGCACGGTGATGCCTTCAATGCGGAGAGCCTGCTGCAGCACCTGCCGGAGATGTTCCTGCCGAGCGAGTTAGAGGAGGTGCTCGCGTCAACGGCATTGGACAGTCCGTTAGGTAGTGGGAGCGACGGCCTCCTTGAGCGAATTCGTCGGACGGCTGCTTCGACCTACCGATTGCGCTTTTCCGCGGGATATCAATTATCTGAGCGCGTCATCATGCCAACAAGCGCGGCTGAGAGTCATGGGCTGGAAGATGTGCGTCTCGTAGAGTTTCGCCAAGCAGACGGAACTCTCACGTACTTGGGTACCTACACCGCCTACGACGGATCGCACATTGCCCCGCACATGATGCGCACCGACGACTTTCTGACTTTTGACTTCGGGCCAATGATGGGTCCGGCCGCTCACAACAAGGGGATGGCACTCTTTCCGCGCCGCATCGGCGGTTTGATGTGGACGCTGTCGCGTTGGGACAGAGAGAACATCAGCATTGCGAGTTCAATTGATGGAATCCGCTGGGAGTCTCCGGCGGTCTTGGTCACTCCTCGCCGGGCGTGGGATCTGGTTCAGGTGGGTGCCTGCTCGTCGCCGATCGAAATGCCAGAAGGATGGCTGGTGTTCACGCACGGCGTTGGCCCGATGAGGGTGTACAGCATCGGTGCGGTGCTGCTCGATCTCGACGATCCCACGCGAGTGATTGGGGTGCTGGATGCTCCGTTGCTCTCGCCGCAGTCAGATGAGCGTGACGGATATGTTCCCAACGTTCTTTACTCGTGCGGTGCGCTGATCCATGGAGACTCCGTGGTGCTGCCCTATGGCTGCAGTGACGCCACCATCCGCTTCGCATTCATCGATCTCGCTGAACTTCTGAGCCAGTTTCACCCACCGCGAGGATCGGAGTAGTCATGAGTCTGAGGTCGCACCCGCTCGACAGTGTCTTCATTGAAGATCGCCCGTGGGGACGGTTCGAACAGTTCGTGAGCAATGAGCAGGTGAGTGTCAAGTTGTTGACCGTGGCATCCGGTCAGCGGCTGTCGCTACAGCGGCACCAGTCGCGTGACGAACTGTGGCAGGTACTTGATGCGCCGCTTGATGTTCAGGTTGATGAGCACCAGTGGTCGGCAGGGGTTGGCGAGCGCGTCTGGATTCCGCGCGGTGCCACGCATCGACTAGGAAACTCTGGTGCTGCCTCTGCTCGGGTGCTTGAGGTTGCCTTCGGGCACTTCGACGAGACCGACATTGAACGCTTTGAGGACGACTACCACCGTGAGCCTGAGGTCACCGCCTAGTTCGGTGAGATGACGACCTCAAGTCGAGAGCCCTCGACAGTAGGGGTGATGGCCCACTGCCCCTGGCTCACTTGGGTCAGGTAGGCGGAGCCAATTCCCGGCCGCCCACCTTGCGGCCCAATGCCGTTGTCAGAAACCACCACATGCAGTGCCTGGTGTGCGTCAGCCGTCACGTCAATGTCGATATGGGTCGCCTTGCCGTGTCGAATGGCGTTCGCGATCGCTTCCTCCACCACGCGACCAACGGCGGGTGCATCGCCCTGTAACCGTAGCGATGCCATCGAGTCGATCTGTACGTCGAAGGTGCAGAACCCTTCCCAGAGTGAGACTTTGCGCGCCACCTCCGATGAAAGACTCGATGTGGTGAGACTTGGTGTGGCGGGCGCTCCAAGCGCACTGAGTGCCTCGGTGAGGGCGAGGTTCAAGGTTGACTCGTCTTCGCTAGCAGCCGCTTGTTCGATGACCATGGCGCAGGTGACAAGTCGAGTTTGCACGGACCCATGAAGGGATTGGGCTGTTTCGCGAGCGAGTGAGGCTACCTGACGGCTGCGGGCGATTGACTCGACCTGATCGTGCTGAATGTCGGCGCGTACATTGCTGCGCAATTCGTTCTCCTTGTCGCGCCAGGCGCCGAACCCTGACGTGGCGAACGTGACAATGAGGCTGGCGATCATCTGGGTGAGTTGCCAGGGAATCGACGCGGACCCGGGAATCCACACCTCGCGCAACTCAGCGCGAACTAGCACCGAAGTGAGGATCAGTAGTGAGCCGGCCATGAAGATCGCCGCGTGCCAACCGGGACGGCGCCTCATCAGGACGTTGGCAAGCAGGCCCACGGGGATGGTGATGGCGAGTCCGGCGAGTAAGAGGAGGATTCCGCGAGCGACGCCGAAGACCTTCATCTGCACTACGAGCGTGCCGAACAAGTCAATGAGTGCGTACGCGAAGGGCCGAAAGGGCTGGTAGCGAACGATGTTGATGATGAGTGACCACCATGGGGTCTTGGGGTACCGCTCTTCTGTGCGCTGCCAGAGCCTCTTGCTCAGAGGCCGCACGGAGTTGTCGGCGGTTCCCAGAAGCAGGTTCGACACAGACTCCCACTCCTCGCGACTCACCGGCAATGTGCTTCCGTCTGGTGCTGTGGTGATGTTCAGCAAGGCTTCGACGTGTTCACGAGCGGGGTTGAGTTCCGCACCGATCTCCTCATTGATTTCGGTGCGGATGCGATCAAGGATTTCTGACTGCTGCATGCGTGCGAGTTCGAGTGCTACAGAATCCGCGATCAGTTGACGGCGGGTAATCGCTGCCTGTTCGCGGTAGTCGAAGAAGTAACTCAGGGCTGGCCCCCACCAGATGGCATAGAGGACGTTGAGCACGCAGCGTTCCAGAATGCTTTGGTTGGTCGGAAGTGCCAGCGTCTGGGCACCGATGCCAACGACAAGGCTGAATACAATGCCGCACAGACCATCGAATGCGATGACCCAGCCCACAGCAACGGGATGAACTCGTCGATTGCGAAAGACGCTGACATTGGCGGCGAGGAGGAGTGCTCCGAGTGCGACAGATGCGAGCAGCCACAGGGCAATCCATGAGACGGCCACACTGCCGGTCGTGGTCGTAGAGGACTCTCCGGCCAGCAACGCGAAGAGTCCGAGGCCGGCAGTGATGAGGTACGCCTGCCACGCAATGGCCCACCTGCCGCCGATGCGTTCGCGTAGCGTGCGCGTGGGTGAGTTCTCAGGTGAGTCGGGCACTGACGGCGCCTGTGAGTTGGTAGTACACCTGCGCGATCATCACCCGTTGATTCTGGGCAGGGGACGCCTGCAGACCGAGTTGCTTGATGAGGCGGGCAATGGCCTTTTCTACTGAAGGAACCGTCAGCGATCGGCGCCGGGCAATCTCAGCGTTGGAATAGCCGGCGGCCACCATGCGCATCATGTCGATCTGCAAATCGCTCATGCCACTCGCTGCGTGGGTGGCGCTTGCGGGGGTGGCGAGTCCCTCGCGCAGGTCCGGATCGACCGCCATCTGCAGTGCGCGCTCAAGAACGGCGGTGTCGACGACAGTGCGCTTCACGAGGTAAATCGATCCGGCGGGGAGGGGGGGTTGGTTGTAGCCCATGAGTCGAGGCTCTTCGTAGGTCGACAACACGACGATTCCGAGTGATGGAATCACGGCGCGAAGGCGGTGTGCGAGGTCGATTCCCGTGGGGCCTTCGCCGAGGTCGAGGTCGAGCACGGCGACATCGGGAGAGTGGAGGTGACCTTCACTGAGTCCCTGTGCTGCCGAGGTGGCTTCACCCACGACCTCGCAGCCGATCGTGCGCAGCATCGAACTCATCATGGTGAGAGTGAAGGGGTCGTCGTCGACAAGAAGAACGCGCAGTGGTGCGGCCATCGCGACTCCTTCCCTTCGTCAACGTAGCCAACCTACGCGAGTGAAGGTTGTCGCGGTATCTCGATCGTGGTCCGACCTGCCTCATTGTGGGCAGATGGGGTGCTAGCACCACAGGTCATGCGGGCAGGTTTGAGAACCACGCGTGGAGCACATCGACAAGACGCGCAGTCGCAAAGTCAGGGGGCTGCGTTGCCCGGTGGCCGATCTCGCTTGTGGTGAAGGAAGGCCCGACGGGTTCGGGTAAGTCGCGGTCCGTGGCAGCGAAGTAGTCGCGAAACTTGAAGTCGTCACCGACGATGGGATTGCGTGTTCGGCTCCACACAGCAGGCACTCCGTACGCCTCGGCGACGATCAATCCGTGGAGCGAAGAGGAGACGATCACATCGCAGGCTGTGATGGCGTCCACCGTGGTGCGCCAGTCTCTGGCAGTGACATCAACGACGTAGGCGTCGGGTGCCAGAGATGAAGCGATCGGTAGATCGACATAGTGCGGTACGAATCCGATGCGATGGCGAGTTGCCTGTGGGGGCGTGTAGAACGTGGGCAGCAGCAGAGCCGGATCGCCAAGTGGAGTATGGGGGTCGGCGCGCGTGAGCTGCACTGATAGGGGTCCCCGCAAGGCAAGAACGGTGACACCGGCAACGTCAACGTCCTGATCGCAAATTGCGCCGCTGCCCCACACGGTGTCGCCTACTCGTGCGTTGGAGAGAATGCTTCCGACGGTCAGCAACTTGCCCGTTGACGCTCGATGGGTCAGTCGCGGAAGCGTTCCGGTGATGTATTCAACTAGTGCTGTGCCGACCAGGTCGCCGAAATTGCACACGCCCGTGAACCAGTACGCGCTGAGTTGGTGCTGGCTCTGGTGCACCGTACTGGCTCTCAACGCTGAGAGAGGGGCTCCATCGCGCAGTGAGCGCGCCGAAGCCCGCAGCGTGCGAGCTGCACGTCGTACGGTCGAACTGCTCACCATTTCGCCTTAGTTTTCAGGATTTCCGGGCCAGGACCCTTAGAAGATGCTGCGCCGTACTCCGCCATCGACCGACAGGGTCGAGCCTGTCAACAGATCGGCGGCGGGGTCAAGGAGCCCGAGAATGAGCGTGGCAACGTCGTCTGCCGTCGGGATACGTCCAAGTGGAGAGTCGGCGACCATCTGTTCGCGCATGAGTTCAATGGACATCCCCTCCCCTGAAGCCTTCGACGCGATGAGGCGTTCGGTGCGGGGGCTTTCAAAGGGGCCGGGGGCGACTAGATGAATGGTGGCTCCGCGTCGGCCGAGCGGCCCTACGAGTTGGCGAACGAGGTTGGCCAGGGCCGCGTTGGCGACTCCGGCGAGGGGCGCGTGTTCGCTGGGTTCGTTTCCCAAGTGGCCACCGACAGCGACGATCCTGCTGTGCGCGACGATTCGCTCGTCGACGGCGCGCAGTACCCGCAGTAGACCTCCGGCTTTGACGTCGACGGCGTCTGCCAGCAGACCCGGTTCAACGGTTGTCACGCCCGGGGCCGGCGGAACTCCGACAGCGTGCACCACCATGGCGAGTTCGCCGGCAGGAAGGGCGCCGCGGATGACGTCGATAGCGGTATCACTCGCCAGGTCGGCCGCAACCGTCGCTGCCTCACCGGCATGAGGTGCTGTTCCCGAGTGCGAGACGGCGAGTACAGACAGGCCGCGTGCGGCGAGCGCGGCTACGAGGCGGGAACCAAGATGACCGGACGCGCCTGTCACCACGGCAATCTGCAGCGTCATGTGTCGAACGTAGTGCACGTTCGACGTCGCGCGACTCCGACGTGCCATCATCGGTGTTCAACGACTAGCCCGGGAAGTGACATGCCGATTCTCACGTACCACCTTGTTCATGGCCAACACGATGATGACGCTCTCGCCGCCCTGCTCACGCGCTCGGCCGCACTCTTCGCCGACGTGACCGAGACACCTGTCGACCGAATTCGCGTGATGGTTGACGAGCGGTCACCGAAGCGGGTGTGCGTGGGTGACTCGTTGGTGAGTGAGTCGGGAGCGTCCGCCCCCTTCTTCACCTTCTGGCTGATGAAGGGCCGTCCCATTGAACAGGCGCACCAATTGCTCGCCGGTTTCACCGATCTACTGGCTGACACGCTCGGTGTTGAGCGCTCAAGCGTCAGAGGCGTGGTGACCATGGTCGAACCCGAGCACTGGGCGATCGCCGGTGTACCTGCGAGTGTGGTGCGGCAGAAAGAGATCGATGCGCGAGCTGCCGCGTCAGGAGGGGCCGTCGCGCAAGATACGTCGGAGGATCTTGCCGGACGCTGACTTGGGAATCGCGTCGATCACGGTGACTTCACCGAGTCGCTTGTAGGTCGCTACCTGACCAGCGATGAACTCCTGAACTTCTTCGGGAGTCACCGACTGACCCGGCTTGAGCACCACGAACGCAATCGGAATCTCGCCGGCTTCCTCGTCGGGTTTGCCGACGACGGCCGCATCTGCGATGGCGGGGTGCGTCAGCAGAAGTGCTTCGAGTTCGGCGGGTGGAACCTGAAAGCCCTTGTACTTGATGAGTTCCTTGAGGCGATCGACCACGAAAACGTGTCCGTCACTGTCGACATGTCCGATGTCGCCGGTGTGCAGCCAACCATCGGAGTCAAGCGTGTCGGCGGTGGCCTGCGGGTTGTTGAGGTAGCCCTTCATCACCTGCGGACCGCGAATCCACATTTCGCCGTCGACATCAATGTCTAAGTCTTCACCCGTAGCCACATCAACGATGCGCAACTCGGTGTTGGGCGTTGTCACGCCAACCGACCCAGGCTTGAACATGCCGGGAGGAGTCAACTGAGACACCGGGGAGAGTTCGGTCATGCCGTAACCCTGCACAACCTCGCAGTCCAGACGGTTTCCGGCTTCAAGTGCCAAGCTCGCTGACAGCGGAGCGGCACCACTAAACACCTGCACCAGTTTCGACAGGTCGTAGTTGTCGACCATGGGGTGCTTCGCCAGTGCGACCACGATGGGAGGAGCGACAAACGATCGCGTGATGCCGTGGTCTTGGTGTAGCTGCAGGAACTGCTCAAGGTCGAATCGCGGCATGGTGATGATCGTTGCTCCAGCGCGCAGTCCGGTGTTCATGAGCACCTGCATGCCGTAAATGTGGAAAAACGGCAGCACCGCGATCAAGGTGTCGTCGGCAGAAATGTCGGCGGGTGACAGCACCTGCTCGATGTTGGCGATCAGATTGCGGTGCGTGAGCATGACGCCCTTGTTCACGCCGGTGGTTCCGGAACTGTAAGGGAGCACCACGATGTCGTCAGGGCTCACGGGTTCGGACACCGACCGGGGTGCACCCATCAAGCTGGTGAGTGCCGGTATATCGGAACCTTCAGGGCCTTCGCCGAGAACAAAGATCTCTCGCACATTGGTGTCCGCGGCTGCGGCGATGGCTGTTTCCAGGAATAAGCCGACGGTGACAAGGATGCGGGCGTTGGAGTCAACGAGTTGGTGGTGAACCTCGCGCTCGGTGTAGGTGGGATTGATGGTGGTGATGATGCCGCCGGTCATCGCAACAGCGTGGAAGACCACGGCGTACTCGGGGATGTTGGGCGAAATGAGGGCCAGCACATCGCCCTTTTCAAAGCCGTGCGATGCCAGTCCGCCGGCGAGCGAGCGCACGGCGCCCACCAACTGCGAATAGGTGAGTGTGCGTCCGGTCGGCCCATCGATGAGAGCGGGTTTGTCTCCTCGAGCCGCTGCGCCTTCGAGTACGAAGTCAGTGAGCGGGACGTCGGGGATAACGACATCGGGAAGTGGGCTTGCGTGGATCATTCTTCCTCCAAGCAGTGTCGACCGGCCGGACAGTGAGCCCCATCTTGTCTGCCCGACGTGGGTTATGCCAGTGGAATGATCCGATCAGACCTGCGAACGCGCAGTCCAGATCTCCGGGAATGGCATCTTGGCCAGACTCCGCTCAAGCCAGGCAACGCCTGAGGAGCCGCCGGTACCCTCCTTGTTGCCCATCGTGCGGCGCACGGCGGTGAGGTGCCAGAACTTCCACTCACTGATGCGCTGCGCGACATCGGTCAGGGCCTCGGCGAGCACGATTTCTGGGGTTGGTTCATTGAGATAGATCGTCACCCAGACGGCCTCCACCTCGTCAGATGGCTCGTACGGAGCGTCCAGAGCGCGATCAAGAACATCGACAGGAACGGCGAAGCCGCGACGGCCCAACCAGGCCAAGGTTTCGTCGTAAAGACTCGGCGACTCGAGCGCCTCGGCAAGATCTCGGTGCAGTTCAGGGTTGCCCTTATGTGCGGCGAGCATCTGCCGCGACTTGTTGCCGAGCAGGAATTCCATTCGTCGGTACTGCGCTGACTGGAATCCCGATGCCTCACCAAGGTCAGCGCGGAAGGTGTTGAACTCGCGCGGTGTCATCCACGACAGCGAAAGCCACGCTGCATTGAGCCCATCGATGGAACTGCAACTGCGCTTCAGGGCCTGCAAGGCGGTGTCGAGATCATCGTCGCGCAGTGCCTCGATTGTCCGCTTCCATTCCCAGCAGATCAGACCGAAGTACAACTCCATGATCTGACTCACGACGAGGAACGGCATTTCCGAGGGCTCATCGGTGAACAGGGTCTGCATCGTGGCCAGTTTGGTGGCGCCGACGTAGGCGTCATAGGGCGTGCCTTCAACGAATGTCAGCTTCGGTTCATCTGAGGCACGGTCCGGCGATGGGGTGCGTGAACGCTTACGCATGACTCATCCCTTCCCGGGGTGCAGAACCCCGCATGAGGGGCAGGTGCGCGCTTCGATGTTGGCGTGGAAGGCGTCGAAGATGGGCGGCATGTCGACGGCGATGTCGTTGAGTTGAACTTCGACATCGTGAACTTTGGTGCCGCATTCCATGCAGTACCACTGGAAGTGTTCGGTGGTGCCGAGCTCGCGAATGCGCTCGACCACCATGCCGATCGAACCCGCTTCGGGCCGTTGGGGTGAGTGAGGCATGTTGCGCGGCAGCATCCACATTTCGCCTTCGCGAATGTCAATGCGTGCGGGGCCGTTCTCAGTGACGACGTTGAGGTGCATGTTGCCCTTGATTTGGTAGAAGAACTCCTCGTACGGATCGACGTGATAGTCAGTGCGTTGGTTCGGGCCACCCACGATCATGATGATGAAGTCGGAGTGTCCGGGGAACATCTCACGGTTCGAGACCGGTGGCTTCAGTAGTGGGCCGTTTTCAGTGAGCCACGCGGTGAAGTCGATGGGGGCAGGTGCTTCGGTCATGAGGGGTTCCCTTCCTCGGGTAGCACGGCAACGGCCTGGATTTCGATGACTAGGTCGGGGTGGGGTAATTGGTGCACGGCGACGGTGGTGCGCGTCGGTCCGTTGTGATCGAAGAACTCGGCGTAGGTCTGGTTGTAGCCGGCGAAGTCATCCATCGACACGAGGTAACTCGTCACCTGAACCAGATCAGTGAGTGCGGCTCCGACGGTGGCCAGTAGATCGGCAATGTTGTCGATGACGGCGCGTGTCTGCACGCGAATGTCGTACACCATCTCGCCGTCGACCAGGTCGGCCCCGGCGATCGTGTCGTCAGGTCGGCGGCTACTCGTTCCGGAGACGTAGACGGTGCGGCCGACCACTTTCACATGGGGATAGGCGCCGCGAGGCGTGGCTTTGCCCTCCACGGTGACACTGCGTATGTCGCTCATGCGCTGTCGCCCTTGCGACCGATGAGTGAGCCGAGTGAATCGCTGACTCGAGAAGCGACGCCGGTGGCAACCGACCGTGCCTGCGATGGCACCGTCGTGCGGCGCACCACTTCTGCGTACGGAACGGTGCTGAACGAGACGAGTTCGTAGCGCGAAACGTAGTGCTCGGGCAGGATGCGTTCGAGGGTGTGTTCGACATCCTTTTGAGCCTGGAAGACTTTGCTCGCTGACCGGGTGCTCATCTCAACGAAGTTCTCGAGGGCCATGTCGGCGATCGCGTTGGCGTTGGCGACGCGTCGCTGCTCATAGAGCGGGAATGCACGCGCCCAATCGCCACCCGTTTCGTCAAGGCAGCGGTCAAGTTCGACCACATCCTCGAAACCACAGTTGGCGCCTTGGCCGAAGAAAGGCGTGATCGCGTGTGCTGCGTCGCCGATGAGGCCGACGACACCGTTAGCCGACCAACGGGCACAACGCACGGTCACCAAGTTGCCCACGGGGTTGTCGTCGAATTCCTCAACGAGGTTGGGCATGAGGGGCACGGCATCGGGGTAGTTGGCCTTGAAGTAGCCCAACGCCTTCTCGCCCGAGTCGATTTCGTCGAACGAACCGGGGCCCGTGGGTGGCCAGAACAACGTGCACGTGAACGTGTGGTCGGGGTTGGGTAGCGCGATCATCATCGAGCCCCCGCGCGGCCAGACGTGCAGTGCTTCCGGGTCGATGGCGAAATCGTCATCACGCGGCGGAATGGTGAGTTCCTTGTACTGAGCGCCGAGGTAGTCCTGGCGGTAGTCGAATCCGGGCGTTGCGAGGAGGCGGGCCCGTACGGCGCTATAAGCACCATCAGCGCCAATGACAACACCGGCATCGATGGTGCTGATGCCGTCAGGGGTTTCGAATTCAAGGGTGCCGTCTTCGAGTCCGAGTCGAAGCAGTCGGTGCTCGAACACTGCCGTGACGAGAGGCGACTCAAGTGCCGCCGACAACAGTGTTTCATTGAGCGCTGAGCGCGAGATCGATTCGATCGCCCGTGTGCCGTCGTGGCTGTAGGGCGTGAATACGGTCTGCCCTGCGATGTCGTGAATGCGGCGGCCACGCATCGGCAGCGCCTCGGCCATGACCTGATCGCGCAATCCGATGCGATCGAGTGCATCGATTCCGCGCGCCGAGATGGCGAGGTTGATTGACCGACCACGCTCAGCGTCGGCTGCCCGCGGATCGCTGCGTCGTTCGTAGAGAGTGACTGACAATCCACGCCGCGAAAGGAAGCACGCGAGTAGGCAGCCGACGAGGCCGGCACCCACGATGGCGACATCGGTGGTGGTCGACTGGGTGCGCGTTGGTGGTGTCATCTGCATGTCCTCTACATCGTGGCCAGCGCGTCTGCCACGCGCCAGCAATCGTCGTACGTGCAATACAAGGGAACGGGGGCGAGTCGAATGACATGTTCACCGCGAGCGTCGGCGATGACTCCGTGATCGTGGCGCAACGCGCGAGTGATACTGCGAGCGTCCCGTTTGCCGACGTCGAGTGACAGTTGTGAGCCACGCGCTGCAGGGTCGCTCGGCGTGAGAACGGTGAATCCGCGATCGATGACGTGGGCGTCGAGGAGTTGGTTGAGATAGCTGGTGAGGCGCAGGCTGCGCTCGCGCAAGGTCGAGATTCCAACTGAGTCGAAGATCGCGAGCGACGTCAGCACAGGGGCCAGGCCCAGGATGGGCGGGTTCGACAATTGCCACGCGTCGGCCGAGAACACCGGTGTCAGCGTCGGCAGCATCTCGAAGCGGTTCGACGGATCGTTACTCCACCAACCCGAAAGGCGAGAAATCGACTGATCGGCGAGGTGACGTTCGTGAACGAAAGCTCCTGCGACTGCGCCCGGTCCGCTGTTGAGGTACTTGTAGCTGCACCACGCGGCGAAGTCGACATTCCAGTCGTGCAGTTGCAGCGGCACGTTGCCGGCGGCATGCGCGAGATCCCATCCCACCCTCACTCCTGCTGACTGCGCGGAGGCGGTGATCGTGGGAATGTCCATCAACTGCCCGGTGAGGTAGTTGACTCCTCCCAACATGATCAGAGCGATCGACTCACCCTCGCGAGTCACTAGGTCGATGACGTCCTCAGTGCGCAGGGTCGTTTCGCCTTCGCGCGGCCGCAATCGCACGATTGCTTCGTCAGCGTTGTAGCCACGGAATTCGGCGTGACTGCGCACTGCGTAACTGTCGGACGGGAACGAGGAGTCTTCAATGACGATGCGGTGACGAGTCGCAGTGGGTTGATAGAACGATGCCATCAAGAGATGCAGGTTGACGGTGAGCGAGTTCATCGCCACGACTTCTGCTTCACGCGCACCGACCAAGCGCGACAGGGGTGCGCGCAGGAACTCATGGAAGTCGACCCACGGGTGCGTTCCTTCCAAGTGCGCTTCAACGGCGAGCGTGGCCCAGTCGTTCAACTCGATCGCGAGGTCGTCAGCCACGGCGCGCGGCTGCAGACCCAGTGAGTTGCCGGCCATGTAGGCGACTTCGCCGCGGGCGTGCGGAGGTATGAGGAAGTCGTGGCGCCGGGTGGGTACCGCATCGGAGTTCTCGCGAGCGGTTGCGTCGTCGCGCCCCGGAATGCTCATGTGTTCACCGTGTTACTGCCCGGACCGTTGAGGAAGGTGAGCGCGTTCCCGCGCAGGAGTGCCTGCTGCTCGTCGGCCGAAAGAAGGGGGTTGTCGCGAACCACCGCGCCAGCGGGTCGCTCGCCGAGTGCGTAGGGGTAGTCGCTTCCCATCATCACGCGCTCAGAGCCCATCACGTCGACGAGGTAACGCAGGGTGCGCTGATCGAACACCACGCTGTCGACGCTGAATCGGTCGACGTAGTACGACGGCGGATGCTCGGTGGTGCCGACGATGTCGTGCCGGTTCTTCCATGCGTTATCCATGCGGCCGAGCCACATGGCGATCGAGCCGCCGCCATGTGCGAAGCAGATGCGCAGATCGCGTGGCAGCCGATCGAAGGCGCCACCAAGAATCATTGCTGTAATCGACAGATGCGTTTCCTGTGGCATTCCGACCAGCCACTGTGCCATCCAGCGATTGAGGCGAGGCGATTCGGGCATGTCCCACGGGTGTACGAAAACGGGGGCGCCGACCGAGGCGCAGTGTTGAAGGAACGTGACGATGCCTTCATCGTCGAGGTCGCGGTCGCCGATGTGGTTTCCGATTTCGACACCCCGGAAGCCGGCGTCCATGCAGCGATCGAGTTCGCGGCAGGCGGCGTCGGTGTCTTGAAGGGGCACCTGGCAGAAGGGGATGAGCCGGTCGGGAGCTTCGCTGCACAACTCGAGCGCAAGGTCGTTGAAGATGCGCGCGACGGGGACGGCTTGCTCGGCGGGACGCGTGAAGGAGAAGAACATCGGCGTCGGTGAGATGACCTGAATGCCCACGCCGTCGGCGTCCATATCGGCGAGGCGGGTGTCGGCGCTCCAGGCCGAATCAGTGACGGGACGGAATTCCTGACTGCCCATCATGATCATCGCGTCGCGTTCGGAGTCGATGCGCAGGGAGGGCCAGTTGTCGCCGCCGCCCGCAGCGACGGCCAGATCGGGCCAGCCGCGGGGCACGTTGTGGTTGTGCACGTCGATGGCGTCGGCGGTCAAAGTTCAGTCTCCTCGTGGGGTGGCGGCACCTGCGAGTCTGTCGGGCCGGAGGTATGTACTGCCAATGCTGATTCCGTGCACAAGTATGTTTAAACAGGCATAGTTAGCACATGGCCGCGCCACACCTCCTCGATGGTCGACTCAAGATTCGTCACTTGGTGTTGATGATCGCCGTGGCCGACCAGGGAACGGTGCTGCGCGCCTCCGAACAGTTGCGGGTGACCCAGCCGGTTGTCTCACGCGGCCTGCAGGAGCTCGAGGCCCTGCTTGAGGTTCGGCTCTTCGACCGCGGCAAGCGTGGCATGACCATCACGCCTGTCGGCGAGGTGTTTCTTGAGCATGCTCGGGCGGTCGTGGCTCAGTTGAATTCCGCGGCCGAGCACGTGCAGGAAGTGGCGAGCGGTGAGATCGGCACGGTCACCATCGGAACCCACTTGGCCGGCTCCAACCGACTGCTTCCCGCTGCTGTCGACGCCTTCAAGAAGGCGTACCCACGAGCCGGTGTGGTGATTCAGGAAGCAACTCCGGATCTGTTGCAGGTGAGTCTGCTCGCAGGTGCCGTTGATCTCGTGGTCGGTCGGCTGGCCGCGGTGGGATCGGATGCGCGACTTGAGCAGGTGGCGTTGTATCGCGAGCCGATCCGTGTGGTCGTATCGGTTGATCACCCGGCGGCCTCGATGCGCGATCCGCAATTGAGAGACCTGATTGACGATCCGTGGATTCTGCCGGTCGCGCAAACACAGTTGCGGGGTGAGTTGGAGGTTGCGTTCGCGCGCGAAGGTGTCGAACTTCCGCAAAACCGGGTTGAGACCACGTCGATTCTCACCCTGCGTTCGCTGATCGTGTCATCGAAGTACATCGGCGTGCTGCCTGAACTCATTGCGCGCGATGATCGGCAATTGCGACTACTTTCGACACCTCTTGAAGGAGTGAGCCGAACAGTGGGCGTGAGTAGTCGCCGCGATGTTCCAGCAACTCCGGTGTGTCAGGCGTTCCTCGCGTGCCTTGTCGATGAGGGCCGACGCATCCGTCACAGCCTGCAGTAAGTTGATGTGCATCGACGACGTTCAGGAGATCGCGCCATGACACGGGTTTCACTTCTGCAGTTGCGCATCGATGCCAGCGAGCCGGTCAGCGAGCGCGTTCCCCGGGCACTGCAATGGGCGCGGTCGGAGGCCGCGACGGCCGATGTGGTGGTACTTCCGGAGTTGTGGCATGTCGGCGCCTTCGACATCGCCCTGGCGCGATCGAACGCCGAACCGATCAACGGACCGCTCGTCTCATCTCTCGCCGAGGTGGCGCGTGATACGGCAACGTGGTTGCACGGTGGTTCGTTCTGCGAGGTCACCGATGATGGTCAGCACTTCAACACGTCGGTGCTCTTTGATCCGGAGGGCAACGTGGTCGCGGTCTATCGCAAGATCCACCTCTTCGGTTTCTCCGGTGGTGAGGCAACCTTGATGAGCGCGGGAGATCAGTTGGTGACAGCCGATACTCCGCTGGGACACACCGGACTCGCTACCTGCTACGACCTGAGATTTCCTGAGTTGTACCGCGGATTGGTTGACGCCGGTGCGACCTCGGTGCTGATGGCATCGGGTTGGCCCACCCCGCGCATCGCACACTGGGCGACGCTGGTTCGTGCGCGGGCGATCGAGAATCAGATGATGATCGCGGCCTGCAACGAGGTTGGTACCCATGCCGGCACGGTGCTCGGTGGACGATCGGTGATCGTTGACGCGCGTGGTGAGGTGCTGGCTGAAGGCGGAGACGCAGAGGAGGCAGTGCGCGCAGACGTCGATTGCGATGTGACGGGTCAGTGGCGAGCCCAATTCCCCGTGTTAAACGACCGCGTTCTTTAACGCGTCGGTGCGCGCAGTGTGGGGCAGTTGCTCAGGATGCGCACGAAGGCGGCGCGCTCAGCTGACGTGACCCACAAGTGGTACTTGGCTTTGACGGCTACTTGGCGTGCCACGTAAGTGCAGCGGTACGACTTCATCGGAGGTAACCAGGTGGCGGCGTCGCCGTCGCTCTTCTGACCGTTGAGGTGCGACGACGTGGGCTGCAGATTAAGCGGGTCGTTGGCCAAGGCCACTCGCGTTGCGTAGGGCAGTTTCTGCGCACCCTTTTGCCACGCGTCGCTGAGAGCCACCATGTGGTCGATGTCGATAACGCGGGCACCGCCGCGCACGAAGCGAATCGCCGCACCCGAGTACGGATCGACGAGGGTGCCGCTATAGACGACGCAGCGGCTGGATCCGCGCATCACGACCTTCGTCAAGTAGCGACGGAGTGCGTCATTGCGAGCATCGCAGCCGTTGTGGTCGGGGTCTTTCCAGCCGGTGCCGAATTGCGCGCGGGTGTAGCCAGTCTTAGGTGCCCGGCCCTTGATCGGAAGGGTGCGGGCGAGGGCGAGCGCGGTGAGGGTTGAGGTGGTGAGGTCGGAAGCTACGGGGCCGATGTCGACGATGGCGGCAGGGTCAACGCTGGCGTCTCGTGCGTGCGCCACACCGATTCCGAGTACCAATGCCGCGGCCACGCCCAAGGCCACTATTCCGCTTTGTCGCCGACTCATCGCTCACCCCGTCTACCTGCCTCTTCACAGTTGCTCGGCCGCTCTAGTACGAGTGTCTCACTCGGGTACGACATGAGGGGCTGCGAAGCTGAATCGAGGGCTGCAATCTCCTCTGCAGAGAGCTGCAGGTCTGCCATCGGAAGCAATTCGGCGAGTTGACGCACCGTGCGGGCGCTGGCGATCGGGGCCACCACAGTGGGGCGTGCGGCCAGCCACGCGAGAGCGGCGGCGGCTAGTGGTACCTCGTGGTCGGCGGCCACGTGCTCGAGAGCGGACAGCACCCCCTCGCCCTGCTCGCCGACGTACACCGAGGCACCGGCGGCGCGCACGCTCTCGACGTCGGGGCCACCCACGCGGTATTTGCCGGTGAGGTAACCGCGGGCAAGTGCGTAGTACGGCAGTACACCGAGGTTGCGCTCGAGACAGACCTGAAGAAGCCCTTTTTCGAATTCGCGGTTCATCAGGTGGTACTCGGGTTGCAGCGCAACGAAGGGCGCCCATCCGTTGTCGGTGGCCAGATCGAGGGCGAGGGACAGTCGTTCGGGGGAGTAGTTGGAAGCCGCGAGGTACCGCGTGTGACCGCTGCGCACGAGCGAATCGAATGTGCCAAGCGCGTCAGGCATGGAATCGTCGTGATCCATGTGTGCGTAGTAGAGGTCGACTCGGTCAGTGCGCAGCAGGCGCAGTGAGCGTTCCATCTGCGTGCGGATGGTCTCGGGCCGCAGGTTATTCATTCCCGGCAACTTGCCGACCTTGGTGGCAATGATCAGTTCGTCGCGGTTGCTGCGTGCAGCCATCCAGTCACCGATGATGGTCTCACTTTCGCCGCCGTCTGTTCCTTGCCACGACGAATAGGTGTCGGCCGTATCGATGAAATTACCGCCCGCTTCAACGTACGCATCGAGCACCGCGAACGACTGGTCACGGTCGGCGCCCCAGCCAAAGACATTGCCACCGAGGCAGAGTGGATGCACGTTGAGGTCAGTGTTCGGCAGCATTCGAAACATGTATCGAGGGTAGCGAGGGTACTGCTGTGACGCGCCGTCTAGTCGGGACGAACGTCAAGGCCCATGGCGGTAGCCAGATCGATCGATTGCTGCCACGTGATGAGTGCGCCACGCAAGGAGCATTCACTGGGGTCGAGAGTGCTGAGGTCGCTGCCGCGTAAATCGCATTCGGCAAGGTTGGCGCCGAAGAGCAGGGCGCCACTGAAGTCGCAGTCGCGCAGGGAGGCGCCTTCCAGACGTGCCTTCGTGAGGTCAACTTCGCGCAGTCGCACTTCGGTGAACTCAACTCCGCGCAGATCGGCGCCGATCATGCTGCTGAACGACCAGTCTCCTCCTGTGACTTTGAGCGCGGCGAAAGTGCAGCGATCGAATGTGGAGCCAAAGACGCGGCAGTCGTCGAATGCGGTGTCGAAGAACGAGCACTGAGTGAACGTGCAGTTGGTGAACGCTGACGATCGAAGAGTTGCGGTGTTGAAGGCGACGTTGCTGAACCGGCATGTGTCGAACGAACTTGCCGAGAGTTGTGCACCGATGAGCGTGCCATCGGTGAATTGGGTGTGGTCGTGCGAAAGGTCGGCGAGTTCCTGATCTTCCCAGTCGAAGTCGTGCAACTGCGTGTGCATCTGATTCCGCTGCGAAGGCGCCACTCGATCATTGTGGCAGCGCGGTCAGCTCGGGTGAGCCCGACTATTCATTACCGTGCCACCACGGTGGGCGACCGAGACAGTGACCTCTAGGCTCAGCCGGGTGACTGAGAACTCTGCGCTGTGGCGCCGCACCGTGATGTGGGCTGGTATCCCACTGATGATCGGTGCGCTCAACGAATACGCACTCGCGGTGGCACTTCCGAGCATGCGAGACGAGTTTGCTCTCGCCGTGCATGACCTGCGGTGGGTGATGCTGTGTTTCCTCCTCGCCGACGCGGTGCTACTCATCGCCGCGGGTCGGTATGGCGATCGCGTGGGTCGACGCCGTGTGATGGTGATCGGCTTCAGCATCGTCGCGGTGGGTTCTCTCGGTGCGGCGATTGCTCCGACGTTTGCGCTGTTTCTGGTGGCGCGCATCATTGAAGGAATCGGTGCAGGATTCCTCTTCTCGGGATTGCTCGGCATCGTTCGCGATGCGGCTCCCGCTGACAAACTCGGTCGAGCGTTCGGACTCTGGGCTTTCGTGGGTGCCATCGCGGTGTTTCTTAGCCCCCTTCTTGGCGGGCTACTTACTCAAACTGCGTCATGGCGATGGATCATGGCGTTCAACGCGTTGTTGGCACTCGTTGCGCTGGTTCTCACTCCGAAGTTCATGCCAGTTACACCCGAATCTGAGCGCCGTGAGCGTGCTCGAACGGGCGGACTGATAGCGCGTGAGCCTTTGGAGAGCGAGGGGTTCATTGCGGGAACGAGCATCATGATGAGGATCTACGCGACGATGACACTGATCTGGTTCATGTTGACCTTCTTCTTGCAGGCGACATTCGACCTCTCGCCACTCCAGGTGGGTGCGGTGTTTTGCTCGTACGCGATCTGGTGGCTCGTGTTGACACCATTTACTGGTCGATTGGTCGACCGAGTCGGTGCGCGCGCTCCGCTGCTAATCGGCCTCGCGCTTGGGGTACTGGGCATGCTGATGCTGGCCATGAGTGCAAGCAGCGAACGTCTTGGCGTGGTGGTGGGCGCCTTGACCCTGTGTGCGTTCGGGATGGCCTTCGCAGTTCCGGCCACCAATGCCGTCGCTTTTGCCAACGTCGACCCGGCATGGCGCGGTGAGGCATCGGGCATCAATATGACGCTGCGCCTCGTGGGATCGATCGTCGGCCTCGCCGTTGCCGGACGTGTGATCGCGTCGAACGTAGGCTCGTCGGCGGGTGCTGGCCTGGCGCATTCGGCGGTCACATTGTGGGTGCTGGGGGCAGTGCTCCTCGCGGTGGCATTCGTCGTTGCTGTCATGCGCGTGAAGAGTCGCGCGGTCGAGGTTACTGCTGAGCAGTAACTGACAGACGTCGCCAGGGAATGACGAGTCTCTCTAGCGCAAACGTCAGCGCGTACAACATCAGCGTCAGCACTGACGTCACCAGCACGGCCGCAAGTACGAGGTCGGTACGAAAACTGTTCTTCGCTACCTGCATGTAGATGCCGAGGCCTTCGGTAGCGCCTGCGTACTCCGCGAAGACGGCTGCAACGACGGCGTACGTGATTCCAATGCGGATGCCGGTGAACAGTGAAGGAAGCGCAGCAGGAAGGCGGAGGTAGCGAAACTCTTGTCGACGAGGTGCGCCCATCGCCACCATGGCGTCATGAGCTCCGGGCCCGCCACTGGCGTACCCCTGCACCAAACTCACAGTGATCGGAAAGAATGTCACTAACGCCACGAGCAGCACTTTCGGAACGAGCCCAAAGCCGAACCAGAGCACCATAAGTGGTGCCAGCACGATCAGTGGAAGCGTCTGAGACACGATGAGCAGTGGCATCACTGCGTGCTTGGCCGGACGTGAGAAGTCGATCAGTACCGACAGTACGAAACCGACGACGATGGCCAGAGCGAAGCCGAGCACAGCAGCGCGCAGGGTGGGTATCGCGTTGTGCCAGAGATCGGCGCGCCCGAGCCAGGCGCTGTGTGCGACGCGAGTGGGCGCTGGAAGTACCGCCGCACTCACGCCGGACACGAGTGAGTACCACTGCCAGATCGCCAGTAGTGCCAGCACCACCAGCGCGGGGGCGGCGAAGCGCCACACATGTGCGTTGGTGGCGTGGTCCTTAGGCATCGTTGTCGTTCACGGTGGTCGTCACCATCAGAGTGGCGCGCTCGAAGATTCGGTCGCCAGCCAGTAAGAGTCGCTCCTGTTCGGCCCACGCATCCCAGTGCTCGGCGAACACTGATCCGTCTTCAACGCGCGACAGGGCGCGCGCTTGCCTCACACCCGCGCCACAGTCGAGCCAGACTAGATACGACAGGTACTCGGCGCTGGACTTTGCGCCACAGCCGACACCTTCAATGATCAGCAGAGGTGGGGGCTCAAGAAGGCGTGGTTGGCCAAACTCGCCACGTTCCCAGTCGTAGTTCGGAACCCGTGCCGCTTCACCACGTGAAAGGGGCGTGAGTACAGTGGAGGCGAGCAGAGCCACGCCCTGCTCGAGACCATCCCAACCGGGATAGAGCCCTTCCATCGACACGAGCGGACACGCCAACTCGGCCTGTAGCAATCGCCCTGTAGTGGTTTTGCCACTTCCAGCTCGGCCATCAATGGCGAGCACCGTTGTCGGTCCGCACAGTGGTGTCAACGTGGTGATGCGCGACGTGACATGGCGGATGAGCGCATTGAGTGTCATGGCGCGGGGAGGTAGTCGTTGGTGAAATACGAACCCCAGTCGGGCTCGGTCTTCAGTGGGTCGCCGTTGGCATCGTTGAGCAACGCGTTCTTGTAAAGAAATCCGCCGTAGTCTTTCCATCGAGCAAGCTGCTGATACCCGACCTTGCCGTTGGCGTCGGTGAGATAGCCGCCGTCGGCGAGTGCCTGCTGGCTATCGATCACCAATTGCGGATTAGGGAACGCTTCCGCATCCGCTGAGATCATGTCCTTGGCGGCATCAACAGGATGTTGCGCGGCGAATGTGTACCCCTTCTGAGTTGCTGACAGAAATTTCCTGGCCAGATCGCCCTGAGTCTGAAGATAGTGGCGACTGCTCGCGAGCAGAATTGAGTACTGGTCGGGGAAGCCGTAGTCAGTTAAGGCAAAGAACTTCATGGGCTTACCGGCGGCCGTGGCCTGTACGCCTTCCCACGTGGTGACCGGAATGGTGAAGTCGGCCGCTCCACCATGGACAGCCTCGTAGGCGCTGGTGTTCAAAGTGACGTTGGTGAAGTCACCGGTGCCGCCGTCGTTCTTGATGATGGTGCGCAGGAGTGGTATTTCGTCGGGGGTGCCGAACCCAGCGTAGATCGTGCCGTCGAGGTCTTTCGGGCGTGTGATGTCCGTTCGATCGGCTGATACTCCGATCGCGTAGGTGCCCTTCTGGTCGGGGGCGAACACGGCGATCACGTCTTGGCCGGCCGCGCGTGCGTACGCAACGCCGGCCTGGTAGGTGAAACCAAAGTCGGCTTTGCCGTTGGCGACCAAGGTTTCGGGAGCGGTTGTCGCGTAGGGAATGATCTGCAGCTCGATTCCTTCGGCCGCGAAGTAGCCACGTTGTTGTGCCACGTACATTCCGGTGTAGTCGGTGTTCGGGCTCCAACTCAGCGCAACTGTCACCGGAGTGGTGGCGGTGGTTGGGGAGGGTGACGAGTCGCTGCTGCTCGGGGCCGCTGCGGTCGCTGACGTGCTCGTCGTCGCCGCCGTCGAACCGCCGCACGCGACAAGAACTGTTCCCGCGAAAGCGGTGATGAGTGTGGTGAGGATGAGCCGTGACTTCATGAGTTCTCCCTACGCCGGCATGACCCGAACAGGTTCGACGGTCGGCGGCGCTGTTCAGCCGCCCTCTCAGCCCGGTGCTAGCCCAGACTCCCGTGTTGGTGAAGTTGTGTACTCGTATCTTACTCGGCGACCGCGTTGCCGGCATTGCCGAGACCCATGGCCGCCAGTGCCCACGCCGCGATCTCGGCTTCGTATTCGAGTTCAGCGAAGCGACCTGAGGGCCCGCCGTGTGCGCCAGCGCCGGTTTCGCATCGGAAAAGAACGGTGCGCGGGCTGACCGGACTTGTGGGATCGATTCCGACGCCGTGGTCGGGGTCGTCGTCGCGCAGAGCGGATACCCACTTCGCGGGTTCACGCACCAGTACTCGCGGATCGTGCACGGCGCCCGTGACGAGAAGGGGTGGACGCGCATTGACCGGTGGTCGGTTATCGATCGGCGACCATGAACGCAGCCATTCGTATTCGGCGTTTGCACGTGGGTCACCCCACTCGCGCCACTCCTGTGCGGTCAGGGGGAGAGAGGCATCGCACATCGTGGTGATGACGTCGACGAAGGGAACCTCGGCGATGATGCCTGCCCATCGATCGGGGCGACGACTGTAGAGAGCGCCCTGAAGTAGCCCGCCTGCAGAAATGCCACGCGTGACGATGCGCGCACCGTCGACCAATCCGTTCGCGAGGTAATCGGCGACCGCGGCCTGATCGTCGAACGTGTGGTGCTTGGTGGCGAGGTGGCCGTCTTCCCACCAACCTCGCCCGAGTTCGCCGCCACCGCGAGGATGGCCCACGGCGAAAACAACTCCACGATCGAGAAGCGACGGAAGTGAGCGCCACCAGTCGATTCCCCAGTCGGGATCGCACGACACTTCATACGAGCCATAGCCGTAGAGCAGCACTGGTGCTGTTCCATCGAGTGGAGTGTCGCGATGGCGCACCACAATTACTGGAACTTCGACGCTGTCTCCGCGATCAACGAGGTGTCGCTCGCTGACGTAGTCGGTGGGATTGACGCCGACGTTGGAGATGCGATGCCTCTCGCGCAATGAACTGTCAGTGAGGCTGATGTCAGCGTGAACGGCTGGGGTGATGAAGGATTCCTCAATCACGGTGACGAAGTCGACGTCGTAGTCGTCGTTACGACCGAGTGACACCATGCCGCCGGCCTCATGCGGCACGACATCGAGCGGGGTTCCGTCGAGTCGAACGATGCGCAGGCAGGCAGCTCCGTCGCGTCGGAGGCTGATGACGTAGCCGAGTGCGAAGGCGTCAACGTCGAGGATGCGTTCGGCTGCGTTCTCGTCAATCAATGGCGTCCAGACAGAAGGTGACTCGTCGGCCGCC
This sequence comes from uncultured bacterium, assembly GCA_903927265.1. Classification (GTDB taxonomy): domain Bacteria; phylum Actinomycetota; class Actinomycetes; order S36-B12; family CAIYMF01; genus CAIYMF01. The sequence goes on from CAIYMF010000020.1 coordinate 51,354, forward strand.
CACGCGATGCGAAATTCGGCGGCGTCGAGGTTGGTGACGACGTAGAAACCATCGCTGCCGTTGGGGCCGTGGCCGGGCGCATGTTCCAGCGAGTACTCGATTCCGTCGACGCGGGGCCGCACCCTCACAGGTTGAGCATCGAGGTCGTGCAGCGACACCAGGTGCTGCTCAACGGTGTCGCGTGCGAGCAGCGTGATGACGGCCCACGCGCCCGAGCGACTCGCGTGCAGCATGATTTCGTAGCGGTCGTCTGGTTCGTCAAGTAACAGGGTGTCTGCCGCGGCGTCCGTTCCGAGTCGGTGCAGCCACACCTGATGGGGTCGGTAGGCCTCGTCGTGCACGACGTAGAGAAACGCTCTGGAATCGGCGGTCCAGGCGCCTCCGTAGTAGGTGCGCGGAATCACGTCGTCAAGGTCGAGGCCGCTGGTCAGGTCTCGGAATCGCAGTTCGTACACCTCGTTGCCGTCGAGGTCGAGTGACCAGGCGAGGAGGTTTCCGTTCGGACTGATTTCCAGCTGGCCCGCTCTCAGGTAACCAGTGGCCCCCTCGTCGTGAACCTGCTGGAGGTCAAGAAATACCGATGCCTCGGCGCTTCCGGAGACGGGCCGCCGAGTCAGCGTGGGGTACTCGTTTCCGGGCGCAGTGTCGCTCAGGTACTGCCAGCCACCCGACTCCCAGGGCGCCGACCGCTCGCGACCGGGCACTCGGGCGATCATTTCAGCAGCCAACTGGCGGCGAAGGGGGCTCAGGTCGGCCGTCCGGGCGTCGTAGTAGGCGCGCTCTGCCGCGAGGAGTGTGGTGGTCTCCGCTTCGAAAGGGTTCGTGATCCAGCCGTACGGGTCGGTTCGGGTATCGCCGTGCATGGTGAGCGAGAGTTCGATGCGGCGAGCTACGGGAGGGGTGAGATCCATAGGTTGACGCTAGCGCTCAGGTTGGGCACGAGTGCATCACGATGCCCACATCGGCAGGTGCTGCGGTGTTACTGTGGCCGAAATCCTGACTGACTGGCCAGGAACTGGGAAGGGACCCTCTCATGTCCGTCCGATTGCCCCGAATTGTGTCGTTTGCAGTGGTCGCGACCATTGTTTCTGCGGGACTCGTCGCGGGGGGTGCACGGGCCGACAGTGCCTCGCCGACGCCTGCCGCGTCGGCTGACGCGAAGGCCACTCTCACGGTGGGTATCACCCAGGATCTTGACTCGGCAAACCCGTTCACTGGCATCGTGGCGACCGCCTACGAGATCTACCAGATGCAATACCCGACGCTGACGAACTACTCGGCGCAGGATTTCTCGATTGTGCCGGGATTTGCCGATTCGTGGCAGGAGTCAGCTGACCATTTGACGTGGACCTACAAGATTCGCTCAGGGTTGAAGTGGAGCGACGGCGAGCCGATGACGGCCAAGGATGCCGCCTACACCTTCAACCGCATCATCAACGGCGAGTACGAACAGACCAATTACGGAAACTACGTCGCCAACATCACCAAGGCAGTCGCTACCGATGACACCACGCTCGTGCTGTCGGTCAAGGCAGCCAATCCGATCATGACGCACTTGGCTGTCTACATCCTTCCCGAGCACATTTGGTCGAAGGTCAGCGAAGCGCAGGTCAAGACGTACAAGAACGAGCCCGTCGACGGGCAGCCTGTGGTGGGCGGAGGTCCGTTCGTCATGGCCGAGCGTCGGGTGGGCCAGTTCATTCGAATGACGGCGAATCCCAATTACCCAGGAGGTCCGACCCCCATCCGCGAGGTCGTCTTCCGGGTCTTCCAAAACCAAGATGCCATGGGTCAAGCGCTCAAGAAGGGCGAGATCGACTTCGCCGATGGCATTGAAGCCAATGTCCTGAAGTCGCTGGAGGGTGTTCCTGGCATCACGACCGTGAATGCCACGTACTCGGGCTTCAACGAGATCGCGTTCAACTCGGGCGCTGCATTGTCAGATGGCAAGCCGATTGGTGATGGAAACCCGGTTCTCAAGGACCCCAAGTTCCGTCAAGCGATGTCGTGGGCCATTGACCGCCAAACATTGGCCGACAAGGTCTACGGCGGCGCGGCCACTCCGGGCAGCACGATCATCCCCGACATGTATCCGGCGTATCACCTCACGCCGGCCACGCCGTACACGTTCGACCCGGAGAAGGCCAAGTCGCTGCTCGAGGCGGCGGGTTACAAGGCTGGTGCTGATGGGGTGCGCACCGGACCCGATGGCAAGCCAATCGAATTGCGACTCTTTGGTCGCACCAACAGTGCGAATTCCAAGCAGGTCGTGCAGTTCGTGAAGGGCTGGTTCGACGCGGTCGGAATTCCCACGACGGTCACGATGAAGAGTGAAGACGCGCTCACCGAAATCATTGGGCAGGGAACGTACGACATGTTCGAGTGGGGCTGGGTTGTTGAGCCTGACCCCGACTACCAGGTATCAACGTTCACCTGTGGTCAGCGCTCGTACGAAGATGCGGGATCTGTTCTCGCTGGGCTATCGGACTCGTTCTACTGCGATGCCGAGTACGACAAGCTCTATGCGGCCCAGGGTAGCGAGACTGATCAGGCCAAGCGTTCGGACATCGTCAAGCGCATGCAGCAGATGGTGTACGACGCTGCGCCCTACATCGTCACGGTGTACTACAACAACCTTGAGGCCTACCGCAGCGACCGCTTCACCGGTTTCGTGCCGCAACCGAACCCGGGCGGATCGTTGCTGTACCAATACGGCGTGTGGTCGTACGTCAACGCCAAGCCAGTGTCGAGTGCGGGCGAAGGAACCCAACCCGCTGATGGTTCATCGGGAAGTTCGTCGGGCTGGATGATTCCAGTAGGAATCCTGCTTGCATTGATCGTGCTCGCGGTGATCGTGGGACTGCTCCTCAAGCGTGGACGTGGCGGCGAGGCGGCCGATGATCGGGAGTAGCCCGTGGCGCTAATGCCCGAGGCGGGGCTTGATATCACCGCTCCCGAAACGTCACCCGCGAGCGGCTCGTGGGCATCACCGGGAGTTCGCTATGTGGTGCGGCGCATCCTGGCCGCCATTGCCACGCTCATCTTCGTCGTGCTGTTCAACTTCTTTCTCTTCCGCATGCTGCCGGGCGATCCAGTCAAGCTGTACACGCGCGGTCGCAACGTTGACCCCGAACAGGTGCGCAAGCTCACGGCTGCGCTTAATCGGCCACTCGGTCAGCAATTCCTTGACTACATCAAGAATCCCTTCGCTGCCAACGTTGACTCGGTCAAGTACAGCCAGCCGGTGTGGTCGGTGATTGGCGAGCGTGTGTGGCCGACACTCTTGCTCGTTGGGGTAGCGACGCTGATCGCCACCCTGGTCGGTGTCTGGCTGGGCATTCGCAGTGCGTGGAACCGAGGTGAGCGGTTCGATCGCATCTCGACGAACACCACGTTGGTGCTCTATTCGATGCCTGAGTTCTGGCTCGGCATGATTCTGCTCATCGTTCTCGGCGTGGGGGTGTTCGGTCTGCCGGGACTGTTCCCCACCGGAGGACTCTCTACCCCTGGTGTTGATACCAGCAGTCTGCGCGGATGGCTTGATGTGGCATGGCAC
>CAIYMF010000021.1 GCA_903927265.1 uncultured bacterium
AGACGGCCAACAATGCTCTCTTCCAAGTCACCGCCGTGACGTCAACAACCAAGTTCGAAATCACCAACACCGGCAACGTCACCTCGACCACAAACTCGGGAAGCGCCGGCTACTACGTCGGCGTGCAGCCGTTCCTCAACTCGATCACCAGCGGCAAGGCCGCGTGTGTTCGGCAGAGCAACGTGCTTAACGGAGCAACGACCAGTGCCGACACAACGTTGACGGTTGCCGACGACACCGGCTTCATTCCTGGCGACATCATCACGGTCGATGGCTTCAAGTACCGCGTCAACAGCACCAGTAGCAACGTGCTGAGCGTCACCAAGACCAGCGGCGTCAGTTCGACCATCGCCACAGGAACCGTCGGAATTCCACCCAAGACTCTGAGCTCACTCGCGCTAGTTAACAGTGCCAAGGCCATTAGCGCCGCCGTGCTCAGTCCTCAGCCGCAATCGACCATCTCGGCCATTACCTCGACTCCGCAGAAGGCTCTGTCTTCGCTCACCACTCAGAAGACCATCTCGAGCATTGTCGCCAACGACAACTCCAGGACCATCACTGTTAACACCAGCACCGACCACGGATTTGCCACCGGCGCCTCCATCACCATCGCGGGCGTCACCGCGAACGGAGTGACTTTCAACGGCACCTACACGATCACTCGCGTCGACTCGAACACTTTCACGTATTCCGTGTCGACTGCATGCTCAGCGCCAGGTAGGTCAACGACATGTACCGGAACCACCAGTTCCACCACAACCGCCAACGGTTCAAGCACGGTGTTGATCGGTACCACGTCCGCTACCCATGGCTTCGGCAGCGGCGACGTCATCGCCATCAGCGGCACTGGCAACACGTACTTTGACGGCAAGAACTGCACCTGGCTTACGTCACCGACCACGAGCAGTTTCGCCTGTTCCATCACGTCGGCGACTACTGGAGCCCAAATCGCCCTCACTGGCTACGCGACGGTTCCCATCACCCGCGTCTCCCTCACTACGTCCGCCGCATCCGGCTTCGCCGTGAACGACGCTGGTGTCATTTCAGGAACGGGCTCATCTGCGGTCGACGGTGCCACCTGCACCATCGCAACCATCACCACCACCGCCATCGCCTGTGATCTCGCCACGGCCATCAGCACCAACGTCTCAGCAAGCACCGGAAAGTTCACGGTTCCACAAACCAAGGTGAAGGTCACAGCGACCGCACACGGCCTCGGCGCTAACAACGCCACAGCGAAGGTGACCATCAGCGGCATCGGCGGCGCCTACGACGGCGATTACACCGTCACCATCGTCGACGCCAACACCTTCACTTACACCCTCGCGACGGCCGAGTCGACCAACCTCACCGCTACGTCGGGCTCGGTGACCAAGTGGGTCACCTTGCTCAATGGCACCACGACCACGGCACATGGGTTGGCCGTCAACAACGTCGTGAACATCTCCGAAACGGGCAACGCCGACTACGACGGCAAGACGTGCACCATTGCCTCGGTTCCGAGTACCACCACCTTCACGTGCAACCTCGCCACCGCCATCGGCCCCACCACCGCGGCGTCCACGGGCCAGGTCGGACTCACCAACACTGCCTTCACCGTCACCACCGCTGCCGCACACGACTTCACCTCAGGCGAAACACTGTCAATCAGTGGCACTGGGGTTGCGACTCTCGACGGCAAGTCGTGCACGGTCGCGGCTTCACCAATTCCCACTGCCACGACCCTCACATGCACACTCTCGACCGCTCTTGCCTACACGCAGGCCAGCGAGGGAACACTGACTCTCACGTCCTCGCGCGCATTCGACAGTGGCGCGGCCGTGGTCGCTGCGCGGTCGTGCATCGACACCAAGCAATCGACGGCCACGAACTACGACCCGTGGTGCAAGGGCGGCTCGATCGTGCCTCTCATCACGGCGCTGCAAACCACGTCGGGGTCGAACGTTCTGACGGTGACCACGGGGTCGTACCACTGGCTCTCTGCAGGCGACTCAGTTACGTTGTCAGGGCTTGGCTCAAGCCTCGATACGAAGTTCAAGGGCACCTACACCGTCACCAGCGTGCTGAGCCCCATCCAGTACACCGTGACCTTGGCCTCGAACCCCACCTGTTCGATTACCGGTACCCCCAACCCCTGCACGTACACCACCGGAACG
>CAIYMF010000022.1 GCA_903927265.1 uncultured bacterium
GGCCATGTCTTGATGCAAGATGACTGCGAATGGACCGTCGGTCCATGCTATTACGACGGATCGGGGCTGCGAGCCGAGAAGCCGCTGGCAATTCTGCTCAAACAAGGTGAAGTCCCGCAACACCGACAACACCCGTGCCGGACTCAATAACAAGTCCACCGAACGCTGCACACGCGGCAAACCATCCAAGTCATACGGGTCATCGGTCGAACCCCACATCAACCAATGCTCAGCCGGCTGACCCACCGCCCCGTAATGAAACTCCCTACCTTCCGTCGCCGCCGACAACACATTCGAGGCGAAGAACGTCGCGCACTCCTTCTCATATACGTTCGCAATATCCCGAGCCCCCGACAGCCACGACACTGCAGCATTCACCGGAGTCTTCGTCTCAATCACAACCAGCGGGAAGCCGTTCACCCACAACACCACGTCAAAGCGGCGAGCCTTCCCCAAGGGCCCGAACGTCACCTCATCATTGATCGGCGACAACGAACCCGGCAACGGACCAGACACCGCGAAGTGGTTGTTCGACAGGTCATCAAAGTCGATCAGTCGCAACGGAACGTAGGACTCGGTGCCCGAATACTTCACCGTGTGATTGCCGCGCAACAGCGCGACCATCCGCTCGTTCGCCGACAACAAACCATCAGAGGCAGCCGACAGGACCGCCTGCCGAATCAACGGCAACACCTCATCCACCCGCTCCGGGAAACCCTGCAAATCCGGGTTCAACACCTCAAGCGCTTCAAGCGCCCACTCCTCAACAATCGGATCAGTCCGCTCACGCGGCACCTCACCACCCGGCACATGCTTCCAACCAAGAGACACCAGCCGCTCAACCAGCCACGACTGCACCGTGTTCTGCTCATCAAACCCAGCCATCACGCCACCCCGGAGAGGAGCGAGTCGTAGGAGTCCGGGATGACGATGTCGCCCGAGAGGAGGAGAGAAAGCATGCTCGTGCGGAGAGACTGCAGGGACTTCACTTCACTCCGAAGCAATTGCAGACAACGTTCCGCGCCGGCCGATGGCGCTGTCAGTCGCTCTTGTTCGCTGAGTGGAATCACAGGAACAGGCAGCGCGCTTGCCCTCCCGAACCCGAGAGCCTTGATAGTGATGCCCGTTGCTTGCGCTTCGAAGACGCCCGCTTCACGACACCACTTCGCCCATTGGAGCCCATATTCAGAACTTGAGAGTTCCGGGCGGGCGCGAAGCCGGATGACATGCTTGTCGAATCCGACGGTCCCGAGAATCGCTCCTTCCCACCTAGCAGCAAGTCCGACAGAACCGCCCTCAACGATGAGGACGTCATCAGGCACTAACCCGTACTTCTGCTGTTCGTGGGGCTCGAAGTTCATGGTCTGGACGTCGTTCAATCGCAGACCTTCCTCGCCGATGTTGGCCGCACGTAGATACGGACACACGTAGTCGCCCACGCTTTGTCGTTCCGACTTTTGCCGCCCTAGCAGCATGTCGAACATTTGAGATGCAGGAACGCTTGGTCCATCGAACGACCCGAACAACTCATCGCGCATGGCACGGGTCAGCCCCAAGACCGAGTTCACGTCAACCGCCATGTTGGCGAGGTGGTTGTCGAGGTGTGCCATGAGATCCACGATCCGCCGCTGCACAGCAAGCGGAGGAAGAGTGATCGGGAGTTCGGCGAAGTCCTTGCCAGAGACCCGCTGGCGGCCAGTAGTGCCGGTCATCAGGCCTATTGCTGCCGAGTGCGTCGCTTGGCTCGTCGCCCATCGGAAGAGGAACTCGGGGAGGACGCCCTCATCAGCCCGAATCACGATGAACTCCGTTGAACCACCAACGGCACCAAAGTCTCGGGGGACCATCGCGATCTTCCCGTTCTCCAGACAAGGCGTAATGCGTGCCACCAGAACGTCACTGCCTTGGGCGCGGATGCCGCCACGACTCCCCTTCGGCCCGGACTGTGCGGCCCAGACACCCCACTCATCAACGTCTGCCATCGTGATGAAAGGTGCATTCTCGGGGAGTGGTGGGTCCTTTGGACTCACGATCGCAATGTTGCCGAGTTTGGTCTCGATCCACTCCTCACTCATCGTCGTCTCCGAGGTTGGCGATGCCTGCGGCAGCGAGGCGTTCGAAGAGTGCGGCTTCGGATGCGATGCGTGCTTCGCGTGCGGCTTGGTAGGCGGCGAGTGCTGTAGGTAGATCGGTCTGTTCGTCGCTGGCGGTTTTGATGTAGCGGCCGATGTTCAGGTCGTACCCGTTGGTCTTGATCTCGTCGGCTGGGACGAGGCGAACCTGTGCGCCACCGTCACCGTCGGGGTCCTTGCCTGTCGTGTATGCCTCGACGAGTACGGCGACGTCGTCGTCGCTCATCTGGTTCTGGTTGCGTCCCTTGGTGAACCGTGCGGACCCGTCAACGAACAGCACATGTTTCTTGCGTTCCTTGTTCTTGCTGGCGCGGAACACGATGATGCACGCGGGAATGCTGGTGGAGTAGAACAGGTTCCCGGCGAGCCCGATGACTGCTTCGATCTTGTCTTGCTCGATGAGTGCTTCCCGGATGCGGCCTTCAGCGCC
>CAIYMF010000023.1 GCA_903927265.1 uncultured bacterium
AAGACTGCTGCCCTGTCGGCAGAGTGGGCTGCGGCCCGGTTGCGCCAAAGCGCTGGAAACGAACAGCGGCGCTTCGGACGCATCGTGCACGGCGGGGTACAGGCTCGGATGGTGGCCGCGGCCGCCCTCGTCCAGCAGCAGACGCCACGGGAAGCAGCGACCACCATCGCGAACCTCGCCGATGGCATCCACGACGCACTGGCAACCGATGGCGAGTCGCCATGGCGCCAAGAGTTCAGCGACATGGAAGACGTGTGGAGTGTCGCGATCAAGCTCACTTTCAATATTGCACCAACCGCCGAATCAGCACTTGATAGCGACGTGCTAGCGGCCCGCAGCGTGGTGACCGTAATCGGCGAGGCCATCACCAACGCAGTACGCCACGGAGACGCCGACACCGTGCGCGCCACCATCACTGCGGAGCCGGGCTACCTAGAGATCACCGTCATGAACGACGGAAAGGCGGTGCTCAAGTCGACTGAGCGCGGAATGGGGTCGCGTCTCTATGACTCCAACTTCGCCACCTGGAACATCACTGCGAGCCCTACACCCACCCTGCGAGGACGCATCCCCTGCGACGTACATCGCCCTCACGCAGGAGCCTTGGGATGACAGACACCACGACACGCGGCATGCGCGTACTCCTCGTTGAAGACGAGGCGCTCTCGCGCTCGCTCATCGCAGGTCTCTTGGAGTCAGGTGGCTACGTCGTGGCGGCTTATGGAAACGCCAAGGACGCATCACGCTCCTTCGAGGCGTTCTGCCCCGACGCAATCGTGACTGATATTGACTTGCACACCGGACCGTCCGGCATTGATCTTGTTGTGGCGGTGAAGAAGCGACACCCCGGTTTAAAGGTGGTCATCCTTTCGAACTACGCGATTGCCCCTGACCTGCGCCATTCCTCTCTCGCTGACGCCGCCTACCTGAACAAGCGAGATCTCACCGAGCCCGACGTGCTGTTGGCAACACTCAAGTCGCTGCTCAGCAATGAACTTTCTGGGGCGATGGACTCACGGATTGCGTCCGGGCCCCTCGCACCACTCACCGCCGCGCAGGCAGAGGTACTACGCATGGTGGCGTCCGGACTCACCAACGAAGAAATTGCCGCCCGGCGCTTCACCACGGTGAAGTCAGTTGAAAACATGGTCCACCGCATCATGGCCACTCTGGGCGTATCCCCAGACCACTCACTCAACCGTCGGGTTGTGGCATCCCAGTTCTTCACACGTGAAGCCGGTTCGGTCGAACCGCCGCACACCCTTGACTAAGACTGGTAGGGCACCGTTGTCAGTATACCCCTAGGGGTATACTGACAACGGTTAACAGACTCAAAGGAGCCCCGCATGACGACGTTCACAGCTCATGAAGTCAGCAAGAAGGTCGTCGTCATTGGAGGAGTCGCCGGCGGCATGTCTGCCGCTGCCCGGTTGCGCCGCCTCGACGAACACGCCGACATCGTGGTGCTTGAACGCGACCCCTATGTGTCGTTCGCCAACTGCGGACTCCCGTATCACATCGGCGGCGACATCACCGACCGCGAAGCACTGCTGCTGCAGACACCCCAGAGCCTGCGCGAGTCGTTGGCACTCGATGTGCACACGGGTCACGAGGTCACCCACATCGACCGCGAAGCGAAGAAAGTGTCTGTCATCGATCGTACGACCGGCGCCACGTATGACGAGCCGTACGACGAGTTGGTCATCGCCACGGGGGCGTCGCCGCTTCGTCCTCCACTGCCAGGAATAGACCACCCGCGTATTCGCGTGCTGCGCACGATTCCCGACATGGATCAGATCATTGAGATCCTCGACGAAGGCGCGAAGTCAGCGGTGGTAGTCGGCGGCGGATATATCGGCATCGAAATGGTCGAGGCACTGCGCCATCGAGGTCTTGAGGTCACGCTCGTTGAGGCGCTTGAACATGTGATGGCCGTCATCGATCCTGAAATGTCGCGCCACCTTGAGAATCATCTCGAACAGCATGGTGTTCGCGTACTGCTCTCAACGCGCGCCTCCGAGTTCACTGATGACAATGGCCGCGTTGTTGTTGATCTCGGTACCGAAAAGATCACGACCGACCTTGTGTTGCTGGCTGTCGGCGTCAAGCCCGAGAGCAGTCTCGCCAAGGCTGCGGGTCTCGAACTGTCCGACCGCGGCGCAGTCATCGTCGACGAGCACATGCGCACTTCCGACCCCCACATCTACGCCGTGGGAGATTCAGTGCAGGTCACCGACACCGTGACGGGCGAACCTGTCGTTGTACCGCTCGCCGGTCCCGCCAACCGACAAGGTCGCATCGCTGCCGACCACATCGCCGGCCGCCCTTCTGCTTACACCTCGACACAGGGAACCGGCATCGTCAAGGTGTTCGAACTGACCGCCGGTATGACCGGGGCCACCGAGCGCACCCTGCAACGGCTGGGTCGCCCCTATCTCAAAGTGCACGTTCACCCCAACGGTCACGCGTCGTATTACCCTGGCACGCACGCGATGCACCTCAAGGTGATGTTCGACCCCACCGATGGAAAACTTCTTGGAGCGCAGGCGGTGGGCGTCGACGGCGTTGACAAGCGCATCGACGTGCTCTCTGTCGCACTCAGGGCAGGGATGACGATCGAAGACCTCGAGCACCTTGAACTTGCGTATGCACCGCCGTACGGCTCGGCTAAAGACCCGGTCAATATGGCCGGCTTTGTTGGCGGCAACTTGCTTCGCGGCGACGTCGCTCTTTGGTATTCGGAAGAGTGGCCCGAACTTCCAGAGGGCTCGTTCCTGCTCGATGTTCGAGGCCCGGATGAACACGCCGACTGGGCGATTCCTGGCTCGGCACTGATTCCGCTGAAGGAGTTGCGTGACCGCCTCGGCGAGATCCCCCCGGAAGCCACGGTGCTGGTCTACTGCCGATCGGGATTCCGCTCCTATCTCGCCCAGCGCATCTTGGCGCAGAGCGGGTGGCCTGATGCGCGCACACTGTCGGGCGGCGAACTCACGTTCCGTGCGGTACACCCCGATGGCAACGCCGGCTATCCGCAGTACCCCGTCATCACCTACGCCGAAGAAGAGACCGCCGATCGTCGACCAAAGACGCGGGCGTAGACACTCAGCAGTGAAGTCGAGTCAGTTCTCAGTGACGTCGGCGTCGAAGGTGACGATCTGATTTCGCCCGTTGTTTTTCGCCGTATAGAGGGCGGCGTCAGCCTCACGGATGATGTCGTCGACTCCCTGCCCCGCACGTGACAGGGCGAGGCCGATACTGAGTGACGGGTTCAGTGTGACGTCGACGTACGTCACCGGTGTAGCGGCGGCAGTCAGAATCGTGCCGGCTACACGCTCGGCATCATCGGCCCCGTGCACGTCGCTGAGGATCACGATGAACTCATCCCCACCGAATCGGCCAACAAGGTCGCCACTACGTACAGAAGCGGCGATCGCTGAACTGACCGACTTCAGCAGGGCGTCGCCCGCAAGGTGGCCGTAATGGTCATTGGTGCTGCGCAGGTTGTCGACATCACAGAAGAGGATGGCGACTCTGTCACCCTTGCGCTGCTGCTCAGCGACCACCCTTTCGAGCCTCGTCGTCACAGTTTCTCGGTTCAGTAATCCGGTCAGACCGTCGTGCGCCGCCCGATAGGCCAGTTCTTGCACCGCGGAATGGCGGCCAGTGACATCGCGCCAGGTGAGGCTAAAGCCGTCGCCAAGACGAATCCCTCGCATATCCAAAAAGGATCGCGGAGTTTCTTCGCTTGTGGCCGCGAAAGGAACGCCATCGAGGATGAGCGGCTCGCCAGTTTCGACCAATCGCACGTAATGGGCCATCAGCCTAGACGTTTCCATGCCCGGCAGCAAGGCCAGCAGGCGCGTTCCCGATAGTTCAGCGAGAGTGAGTTCGTTGAGCTCACAGGCAGCTTTGTTCGCATCGACATAGACAAAGTCGATAATCTGCTGGTTTTCGTCACGAACCGACTCGAGCACCACGTGGGGATCCATCAGTGAATCCATCGTTGCCCGCAGTCGAGCTCGGTCGCGCTGGGCGGCGGAGGCTACCTGTATATAGCGAGCCTCGGATGCCTCGAATCCCATCTGCGCGATGCGCAAAGCAGTGACGTCACGGCTACTTCCTTCCATCACCACCGTGCCATCGGGCCGCTGTCGCGACTTCGCACGATGATCGGTCCAGACCGTGCGACCATCTGCGCCGGTCCAGCGCAATTCAAGCCGGATATCGGTTCCGATGGGCGCGTTGAGCGCCTCCGCGAATGCGGCCACGTCGTCTGGGTGAATGACGCGACTCATCAGGCTGGGGTCGCTCAGGATTTGTGCTGGGGTGTAGCCCGTGTGATCAAAGACCGAATCACTCATGAACTCGAAGCCGACCTCGGGGTGGATCTGAAGGATGTAGAAAACATCGCCACCGGCAGCGGCAGCTTCCGCAAGGAACTTGGCCCGAGCCTCTTCGTCGAAGGCCCCCACCGCATCGAGGGAGTCGGACAGCGAGGAAATCGGCGGCAGCGCACCCACTCCAAACGATGCTTCCCCCGGTGTCATAGGTGAACCTTAAACTACATCGAGCGCAGCGGCACTCCGAAACTGAATGACCGACCAATAGAGTCAAGCATGACCGCCCTGCTGTTCGCCCTCGCGGCCGCAGTGAGTTGGGGGGTGAGCGCCCTCACTGGCGCACACATGAGTCGTGGAATGAATCCGTTTCGCGCTCTGGCCTGGAACATGGGACTCGGCATGATCATGCTGCTCCCATTCGTGGCGGTGTCACTCTCCCAACTTCCCCAAGGTTCACAGTGGCTCTGGCTACTGGCAACGGGCGTCGCGACCGTGCTCGCGTTTCTCTGCGACTACGAAGGTGTGCGCTACGGTCCGGTCGGGCTCATCGGGGCTATCGCCTCCACTGAGGGAGCAGTCGCCGCGCTCCTTGCGATTGCTTTCGGCGAGCGCCCCTCCCCCCTTCTACTCATCGCGATTCCGGTACTCACCGCGGGCCTGCTGATGGTGATGTTGCCCAGCGAACTCACACACATTCACGCATCGAACTGGCCGCGCGCGGTGACCTTCGCCAGTTTGGCGGCACTGTTCTTCGGTATCGGTGTCTTCGCCGCAGGGCAGATAGCCGGTCAACTTCCGGTCGTATGGGCAATCGTGCCGGCACGCGCACTTGGGACCCTGGCGCTGGTAATTCCGTTGGCCGCTGCCGCGAAGATGGCACTTCCGAAGGCGCTCCTGCCGTGGGCCCTCGTCACCTCTCTGTGCGACCTACTGGGGTTCGCCTTCTTCGGACTCGCGGCGCGCGGAAGCATCGTGATTGCCGCCATCGTGTCCGGGCAGTTTGGCGTTCTCGCGGTGATCTTCGCGGCCGTGCGTCTGCATGAACATCTCACCCGAAGGCAAGCACTCGGTGTCGCATTCGTTGGCCTCGGAATTGCCATGGTTGCTGGGGCAAGCGCGCTGTAGCACTCACCATTTGTCGGCTGACAGCACCGCGAGAATGACACTGATTTCGGCACCGCTCTCCAGCAGCGATATCACCGCCAATTCTGCTGCTTCGCCACTCAGACACCGATCGAGCACAGCCTGAATATGTGCCTGTGGAATCACGCAGACACCCGTCTCGTCGGCAGTGATGAGATCACCGGGTCGCACCTGAACACCGCCGATGCTGACCGTGCCGTTGATTTCAACGGCCTCCACTCGGTGCCGTCCGGTGATCGGAGTACGTCCTCTACTCCACACGGGTTGCTCCAGTGCGCGCATCGTGCTGATGTCGCGCACCCCTCCGTCAACGATGCACCCGGCAATTCCGACTCGCTTGGCCCACGTTGCGGACAAACCACCCATCACAGAAACGCCCGAGAGACCGCCGCTATCAAACACCGCGACGTCGCCCGATTGACCAACCCCGTAGAGATCACGATCGGCCAGTAGCGCTTTCTCGTTGCGCTCATACCTCGCGCCCACCGAACCGCCGACCGGTTCGTAGCGCAACGTGATGGCCGGCCCGACGACACGCCCGCTCGCAAGCACGGGCGACAGTTCGCTCGCCGGCACGGCACCGCCGACACCGAGTTCATCTAGCGCATCTGACACCGTTGAACATAGATCGGTGACCGACAGGAACCCGGCAATTACTTCCGGGGTCGGGCGAGCGATCGTCGTGGTCACAATGCGGGCCTCATCAATCATTCCGAGCAATCGCGGCCTCACGGCATTGAGTTCTTCGGCAGTCGCCATCGTGTCACTCCTCTTTCGATTGCGGGACTCTCTCGACCTCATCGAGCAGAGAGCGTCGACGAAGTTTGCCACTGCTGGTTCGCGGAATGTGCAGTGAGAATACGTATTCCTTGGGGCGCCGCGGCGGGCTTAGTTCGCGAGTCGCCCAGTTGCGCAGCGCATCCTCCGACACGTCTCCGACGATGACTGCCACCACTCGTTCTCCCCATTGCTCATCGGGAAGTGACGTGACGGCGACATCGATAACGCCCGGACAGGTTTCAAGGGCTACCTCAACCTCGCGCGGGTAGACGTTCACACCACCGGAGAGGATCAGGTCGTCACGACGTCCTTCGAGATACAGAAAACCATCATCGTCAAGACGCCCCAGATCGCCGACCGTGAACCACTCGCCACGCCACGCCCCCGCTGTCTTTTCAGCGTCACCCCAATACGTGAATTGCGCATGCTCCGGAGCGCGGCACCAGATGACACTGTTTTCGTCGACCATTAGTTCGCGCCCGATGCGCGCACGGCCAACAGAACCTGGCCGCCGTCGCGAATCCGAGGGCGAACACGCGGTGAACTGTCCTTCGGTGGAGCCGTAGAACTCCCACACGGTGTCGGGTGGAAAGACATCGTGAGCCCATTCCTGAACTGGCGCCGGACACGGGGCGCCCGCGTAGGCGACAAGGCGTACTGACGACAGGTCCGGCATCGACTGCGACTCATGGGCGTACTGCTGGATTCGCGACAGGTGGGCGGGTGCGAGGAACATCGTTGTCGGACGCATCTGGTCAACGGCCGCCACCCACTCGAGTGCAGTGAACTTGGGCAGAACGCCAATCGTGCCGCCCACAAGAAGTGTGTTCATAGCAAAGCGCAACGGTGCCGAGTGATACATCAATGACGACACGAGGTGGCGATCACTCGCTGCGAATCCCCACTGCTCAATTTCCTCCGCCACCAGTGCTTCTGCATCGCTCTGCTCAAGAACTCCCGACCACACACCCTTGCGGCGACCCGAGGTTCCTGAGGTGTAGTGCATCGGTCGGCCCAGCGGAACTGACGCGAGGTCGGCATCGAGCGCATCAGCAGTGTCGACGAGCGCATGCAATTCAGCGACTGAGTCGATAACAAGTGAGGGAACTGAATCGCTGAGCACAAACTCACGTTCATGATGGGAAAGCGCCGGGTCGAGCATCACCGGCACGACACCGGCGCGCAATGCACCAAGCACGCAGCTGACCAGATCAGTGGAGCCCGGCAACATCAACGCAATGCGATCACCTCGCGCGATGCCCCGTGCGTGTAGATGGGCCGCTGTCGCCCTTTGCATGCGTTCGCTGTCAGCAGCGGTCAGGATCGTCAGTTCGCTCACGTTCTCACCCGCTCACGCGATGCATCCACCCTGTGACGCTCCCAACGGCTACGGGACTGCGGAACAACCGTTGTAGTCTAGAACCTCTTCACCACGCGACCTCGATGGCCGCGATGACCGTCAGTCTCACCACGGGGCCGATGCACATCACGCACAAGAAGGCAGGTCGTGAGCACTCCTCCCAGTACCGCGTCTGCCGGATGGCTGGCAGCACTTCAGGCACAGGTCCGCGAACTGCTTGATCCCGCCGTTTTCGACTGGTTGGTGGGCGGCTCGGGACTTGAAGAGTCACTCACCGCAACGCAGTCAGCGTGGTCCGAAGTCGCGCTGCGACCCGACGCGGGTTTCGACGTCTCGTCCGTCGACCTCACGACCGACCTCCTCGGCTCTCGCCTCAGTGCACCCATCGGCATCGCGCCCACCGGCTTCCACGCGCTCGTGCATCCAGACGGCGAGACAGCAACGTCGGCAGCGAGCTCCGCCGCAGGACTGTTATTCACGCTGTCGTCGCGAGCCTCCCAGCGATTCGACGCCATCGTTCAACCGGATCAGGTGTGGTGGTTCCAGCCCTATGTCATGCGCGATCGCGGACTGACGCGTGAGCAGATTCAGCAGGCGACTGCACTCGGCGCTCGCGCCATGGTTCTCACTGTGGATGCGCCCGTACTTCCCGCCCGTCGCCAATCGCGCAATGGTCGCCTCGTCACGAACGAGATCATGACGATGAATGCTCCGCACACGACTGACCTCACGACCCTCGAGCAGTCGCCATCAACGACCGTCGACGACGTCGAGTGGATACATGACGCATCCGGGTTGCCGGTAGTGGTGAAAGGTGTCGTGCGCGACGACACGGCCGCACGATTTGTGAATGCAGGCGCCGCAGCCATCTGGGTTTCCAACCACGGCGGCCGGCAACTCGATGGCGCCGTTGCACCCGTGCGCGCTCTTCCACGCATTGTCGATGAGGTGGGTGACCGTGCTCAGGTGTACCTCGATGGTGGAGTGCGCAGTGGCGTCGACGTGTTGCGCGCATTGGCACTGGGCGCCAACGCCGTCTTCCTTGGCCGGGCTCCCCTTTACGGTCTGGCCATCGACGGCGAACAGGGCGTCACCGAGGTACTGCACCGCATGATCAATGAATTGCGCGTCGCCATGCAACTCTCAGGACGCACGCGAATCGATCAGCTCGGCCGTGACCTCATCTGGTCGTAGCTAATGTCGGCTACGCGACAAAGACCTGTGACATTACGTCGAGGGGTCAACTACTCCGGGCTCGGCAGTTGCACCACCAAAGAGGTCAGCGTTGTGCTCGCCGAGATGCGGCGGCGCAAGACGAGCACGCGGAGCAGCCCCATCAAACTTCCAGGGAGTATTGACCGCACGCGCTCCGGTGACATCATCACGATCGAACGCGACGATCATGTTGCGCTGAAGCGTTGCCGGGTCGTTGAGTACTTGAGCAACGTCGAGCACGGCACCAGCAGGCACACCCACCTCATCCATCGCCCGCAACACCTCATCACTCGAGACTGTTGACAGCATCAACTCCACTTCAGCGAGAAGTTCGGGCTTGAACTTCAACCGCGAGGGGTTGGTCGCGAACCTTTCGTCGACGGCAAGTTCCGGCCGTCCCAGTGCACGGCACATGCGATCGAATTGAGAGTCGTTGCCAACGCAAATGTTGACGTAACCGTCGGCCGTCGGAAACATTCCGTATGGCGCGATCGTGGCGTGGCCGTTGAAGGCAGTTGTCGGAACCTGTCCATCAGCCAAGTACCGCGCCGCGTGATGCGTCAGCATCGACACGAGGGTGTCCTGCATGGCGATGTCGATCGTGCGCCCGTTCCCTGTCACCGTTCGCTCATACAACGCCGCGATGATGGCTGTTGCCGCGTACATCCCCGCAGCGATGTCGGCGACGGGAACACCCCACTTCGTCGGCTCACCTGGGGCACCGGTCAATGTCATTGCCCCACTAGTGCCTTGAACGATCTGGTCGTAGCCCGATCGACTTCCTTGGTCCTGCCCGAAGCCGCTGATCGAGCAGAAGATCAGGCGAGGGTCGCGGGCGCGAAGGGAAGCGGCTCCGAGACCGAGGCGATCGGCGGTACCCGGCCGCCAGTTCTCAAGCACGACATCAGCCGATGCCACGAGTTCGAGCACGCGTGCAAAGTCATCAGGGGCCTTGAGGTCCAACGCAACGCTGCGTTTGTTGCGATTGACCGACATGAAGTACGAGGCGTCCGCACCCACGAAGGGTGGCCCCCAGTGACGTGAATCATCGCCTCGCACGGGCGCTTCGACCTTGATGACATCAGCACCGAGATCACCGAGCATCAGCGTGGCGTAGGGGCCACTGAGCGCCTGAGTGAAGTCAACGACTCGCACACCGGCGAGCAGTCCAAGTCCGGCTTCGCTCGAACGGGGAGTCTCGTCTGTGGTCATCAGCCATCTCTTGTCGTTGACTCGGCGGCGCTCATGCGGCACTCAGGGACGAAACATTCACATATGTACGGACATTCATGCTAGCGGCGCTTCGCGCGACTGATGCCACCGACAACCCCACGTCGGGAAAGAGGGCGGGGTAGACACAACCAACTAGGCGGTCGCCGGCGCAACGACTGCCACCGGAACTGCGTCACTGTCGTGGTGCTTGTCGGACCAGCGCGAATACGCCAAGGCGATTCCCATCGCCAACAGCACAAGGACACCCCCGACGATGTTGTCGACCACACGCTGCTCGCCGAGCTGACTCACCTGCTTGGTGGTGTACGCGTTCAGGCAGGCCGCTGTGGGCACCATCAGCACGTAGTACAGCCAGGTGCGGGTGGCCAACTTCGACATCACCGCAGCCACACCGAACAGCAACCCGATCACGTAGATCAGGGTGATCGACTGAATCTGCGTGACGATCAGGATGACGAACACTGAGCCCACCACGGTGCCGCAGATACGCAACAGCGTAGGCCGGATTGATTCGGACTCGCCGATGGGCGCGAGCACCAAGATGGTGGCGATCAGGAATGCGCCACCGAAATCCTTCTTGTGGTCGAGCACGTAATAGGTACCGACCGCGGCAAGAATCGTGATCATGGCGGTGTATGGAATTGCCTCGCGGCGCGAGTAGGTCAACAACGTCGGTGGCGTGCGCTTGCGCATCAGCAACGGAATCACGATCACCGGGAACATCGTTCCGACAAGGAAGACGACTGCCATCCAGCCCAAGTAAGTGGTGTTGGTGCGGTCTACTACCTCCTGCGGTCCCCAGAAAGGTGGCGAGATGATCGGCCACGCGATCATGATCGGAACCAGCATGGTGGCCTTGTGAAGGCCGAACCGCGACAGGCGACCCACCATGAGGCACATCAGCGCCATGAGAGCCGCTCCGGTGATGGGCGTCGCACCGGCAACGATTGAGAGCGGCGCCAGCAGGGTCATCACGATGGTGAGGATGATGCCCAGTTCCACGCCGCCACCGAGCACTCCGGCAATGCCAACGATGGCTGCAAGGGATGCCCACGTACCCGCGGCCTCAGTGTGGCCGGTGGCGAGCTTGATCACCACCGACATGATGATGGCGGGGACCAGCAGCAGCAGGACCATCGCCAACGCGACGCCAAGCAGGCGCACCACGTGCTTGGCGCCTGTGGGCTTGGTTGCGGATGTTGCGTGCGGGCTCGGGGCATTAGACATGGCGCCGAGTGTAGGGTGCCGCTGCCCGTCGGAGGTGCACCGGCACGTCAACCTCTCCACGTCTGTGGTGTTCCGAACGTGCTGCAGCCACGCACAGATGCCGACTACGACACCTCGACCAAGTCGCTGTCGATGCCCTTTCTGCGGTCACTCCTTCGTCGCCACTGGTGAAGCGGGATGTAGCCCAACATGATCAGAATTCCCAGCAGGAACAGGCCGGGACCGGCGTCTGGAGATACGACAATGCTCGGCGCGTTCCATCCCCCGTAAGCCCACACAATCGCCCAAAAGACGAAGATCGCCAACGCCACCCATTTCATGAACGTCGGCAGTCGATAGGGGCGAGGAGCGTCGGGTCGCATCTGCCGATAGAGGAAGTAACCGAAGAGCGCGATCGCACAGGCGAACAAATATCCGGCATTCGAGAAGATGTAAATCACCAGTGGCGATCCCATGAACACCACGATCACCGAGCACACCACGTTGAATACCATGGCGCGGTCGGGAACTCCGTGAGCGTTGAGTTTGCCGAACCACTCCGGTAAGGCTCGATCTTCTGATGCCTGCCACAACGACCGGCCACAGCCCATGATGGCGTTGAGCACGCTGAGCATCAGGGCGAGAATCAACGGGATACCAATGAACCACTGCACCCAGAGGGCGTCGCCGAATAGCGCGTTGGCGAATTCTGTATAGAGAGTCAAAGGGTCGTACGAGTCGATTGTTGTGCCGAGAACGCCAATAAGCACCAACGGAGTCATGATGTAAATGAACACACCGTAGATTCCTTCGGTAGTCATCGCGATCTTGGCATCCCTTGCCGGATTGCGACATTCGCCTACGTAACAGGCAGCGGCCTCCATCGCGATGACGTTCCACGTGATGGGAAAGACCCAGCCGAGGTAGAACGCAGGAGAACCAGTCACGCCAGCGGGCAGACTGAACCCCGAGATGTTGCTCCAGTCGATACTGCCGGGCTTCGCGAATGGCATCAGGATCAGAGCGGTCAATGGCAGCAACGACAAGATGCCGAGGACGGTCGCGAATCGCGCGCCAAGATTCAATCCGAACCGGGCGGGCAGGTACATCAGCACAATGCCGACGATCGCGATGACCAACGCGGTACCGCCAATCGGCGTGCCGCCAATCACATGCAGCAGGTCGAAGCTGCCCCCGGTGGGCAATGCGAACAGGGCCACCATGTAGGACGCGGCAAGAATCATGTTGATCGGTGCCACAGGAAACCAGCCCAGCCAATAGGACCAGCCCGCCAATCCTCCCAACCAATGTGCTCGTCGCTGCCCGAGGAAGGGCGCGAATGACTCCTGCGCATACGACGGCACACCACCGTTACGGTCGGGCCACATGACTGCCATCTCGGCCAGACACAGGCACAGCACCAACCCGAAAACCGTATTCAGGCCCATCCAGAAAATCGCAGCGGCACCCATGCCTTGAACTGCGAAGGGGGCGATACCTGTAACCAGAATCGTGCCGGCGAGGCCGATGACGAAAGCGCCCCACCAGTTCGTCGTCTTGGGAATTCCGCTCGCCACTACAGGATGACTGTCAGTGGCCACTGTGCCTCCATGAAGTGTTGAGAAACGAAGTCGGGACGAATCTTGGCCCTACGCGACAAGGCGAGTAGGTGCTCAGGGGCGAGGAGCGCTCGACACGTCAGCGAGTCCGCGTAACTTGCGGCGAACAGCCGATTCGAAGCTTCCTTCCAGCAGGCCCCGAACGAACCCTTGTTGGGGCGTCTCGACCACGACGCTATCAGCCGTTCGCGCCTTGGCGACGCGAGAAATACTCGCGGCGATACTTCGGGTCATCATGATTTGGCCATCTGCCCTCACGCCCAGGACACGCAGTGCCTCGATCGCCGACTCCACTCGATTCTGAGCCGTTTCACGCTCCTTCTTGGTCGGCAACAAACCCGGGTTGGGTAGGCCAAAGGCTGACCCATAGATGCGGGCAATCATGAGCACCCCGACGGCACCCTGATCAGCTAACTGGGCACACTTTTCGATCGACTCTGGGCGAAACTCGCCACCGCTGGACGCAAGAAGAACTGACACGTGATCGGTTGGCTGAGGATCCGCTCTGTTCCCTCGACGAAACACTGCTCTCCATTCGTGAGTGAACTAGCGCGCTACCGCAACTGAATCGCCAGCGTATGTGACTTCCGCGTCATCGAGAACACCTACGAGGTACCGATCTGACGAACGCTCACAGTGAACCAGGTATCAACGCCCCAGCATCCACCAAGATCTCAGCACGTTCCGGGCGGGCGCCGCTCGTCGATGTCGGGGGCCACCACGAACGTGCTGCCACGGCCAACGTCGAATCGCGCTCGCCGTCACGAATGTGGAGCCGCCTATCGGAATCGAACCGATGACCTTCTCATTACGAGTGAGACGCTCTACCGACTGAGCTAAGGCGGCGCGTTCCTCGAAAGGACGCAGACATGATCGTATCCGGGCGCCCCCGCGCACCGGTGCGGGGTTCCCCCACCGGTGCGTCACCACCTGCGTGCCTCAGTCAGGCACCTGTTGCGTCAGCGTGCTCACTTTCAATGCGGTGAAAGTGACGTTCGACAGCGTGGCCGGGTTCGTCAGAGGGTTGCCGAACGTATTCGCCGAACACATCACCTGAACTGTCCCCGATGTCGTCATCGCGAGTGGCCCAGAGAAGTCGAGCCCACCACGAACGAATGTGGTGTAGTCGACCGTGTCCCAGTTGAAGTCGGCAACGAGGTCCGGCCCCACTCCGCTGCTCTCTGCGTTGCAGTTCGCCTCTCCGGCCTGCATCGGGTCATCGCCGCCTTGATAGCCCACCACGCCGTGAAAACTCAGCAGATAGTTGCCAGCTGGCAGGGTGAGACTGGCGAGGGTCGTGGGGTGACCCGGATCTGACAGCGCGCCGAAACTCGAAGTCCAGTACGCATTACTCGGTCCGGTCGCACCCGTCGCACCTCGAGCTCCCGTCAGTCCGCGTGGACCCGGAGTTCCTTTGAGCGTGATCTTCTTATCCGATGCGCCACAGTTGGCCCACCCGGTGGTCGCCAAACTCATGTCACCACCCGGAGCGACACACACATTGACGCTCGTCACCGTGATCGGCTTGCGATGGGGTATATCGCCAGCAATCGCAAGCCCCGCGACCCCAACAAGTGCTCCTGCGGCGACGCCCGCAATGAGCGGAATACGCAACTTTGAAGTTTTCATGACCACCCCTCTCAGTGGGTACTCCTTCACGATAGGAAGGGCACGCTGAGAGATCGGCGTCGTTACTCCATCCGGGACTGTCGCGATACTCACAGTGCAGTGGGTACAGCCACTACCCCGCTGGAACCGGCACTCGCGCGATCGCCGACTCGACCAGCGAACCCAAGTACAGCCAGCCCTCGTGCTCGCGTACTCCGGTGACGTAGTGGAACGCGTCGCCCGGCGCATGCACCACATGCTTGATGTTGCCGTCGCCATCAATGCCGAGTACCAACACCACACGGTTCGCTTCGGGCTGCAAGTTGTCGGGCATCGCCCAAATCGCCTTGCGTAGGAATCCGGGCTTGGGCAGCGTGCGGTCGAGCAGCGCGTTGCGCTCACTGGGCACGGCGATCCAGAAAATGCCGTCGTTTCCGGTCGACATGTTGTCGGGTAGTCCGGGCATGTTGTCGACAATCACATCGGTGCGTCCGGCTCGCGGTCCGGTGAGCCACACCTTGCTTACGCGATAGCCCGCAGTTTCATTGACAAGTACGAAGGAATCGTCAGCAGCGAGACCCACACCATTAGCGAATCGGAATCCTTCGGCCACCACATCGACCGAACCATCGGGCGTCCACTTCAACAGACGCCCGCGCGGTCGCCCTTCGATGAGATCGCCCTTGAAGTATTCGATCGGAAACTTGTCGCTGGTGTCAGTGAAGAAAACCGAACCGTCGGCGGCGATGTCACAGTTATTAGTGAACGTGAGTCGCTGCGGTCCCGCGGCATCGACCAACACAGTGACGACTCCGTCATCGGGATTGACGCGCAGCAAGCCTAGGTGCGCATCGCACACGACCAGACTTCCGTCGGTATCGATCTCGATACCCAGCGGACGACCGCCTGTATTGGCAACCTGCTCGATCGTGAGACCGCGATTCGACAATCGCAGGATTCGACCATCAACAGTTCCGGTGTAGACGCGACCGTCGGAGTCGACCGCGACGTCTTCGGGACCTGCGCCAGGCACCGTCCACGTTTCTACGACGGGCACTCGGGATGTGATCGCATACCGACCGGTAAGGCCCGCATCTTTCGGCGGGTTCCAGTTCACCGGGTCGACTGCTGGCTTGGCTGCCATACCTACCTCCTCGCTAGTTCATTGCGCCCGACGCTAGCGGCAGGTACACCCCGGGCGCATCCGTTTGATCAGTCAGCGACGCGTCCACGCGTCAGGCCGATCGAGTAACCGCCGAGTTTCACGCGGAAGTTTGCCCGTGAGGACGTCGCGCAGGGTGGTGCGCTCGAGAACATCGCGCAACGACGCGCGCACCGCGACCCACACATCGCGCAAATGTTCACTAGCCCCGTCGTACTTGACATCCTCGGGCCGAATTCCGTGAACATCGGCAAGCGGCCCATCGAGAACCCGAATGATGTCAGCGATTGACACGTCCGATGGGTCACAGTCCAGTCGATAACCTCCGTCGACGCCGCGCCGTGAAGCGACTAATCCCGCGAGCCGCAACTGGCGCAGGATGCCTTCGAGGAATTTCGCTGGAATCGACTGTGCGCTTGCGATGTACTCACCGCGCACAAGTTCGTCGGGATCTACCTCATAAGCCGCAGCCAATTCAAGCATCGCGCGAATGCCGTAGTCGGACTTGGAGGAGATGTGCACGACACCATCACATCAGATGCCGGGTCACACGTGGACGAGTTGCCCCACCAATGCAGCCTGCTGACGAATCTCAGGCATCGCGGTGGCCTCGAAGAGGGTGCCCCGAGTAGGCGGGCCGACCACGTGTAACTGCGGCCACGGGTTACCTCGGTGATCGCGCGGCCGCAAGGTGGCGGGCTCAACGTCAACCCCCCATCCGAGCGGCCCTGACGCCAAGGTCCCTTCTTCAACGAGCGGACCGAGAAGCGGGCAGGTGGTGACGCTGTCGCCGGGTCCGGTAGCAACGACCACGCGATCGGCGATCCACGACCGATCGTCTGCAGACTTCAGCACCACCCGACCATCAGATGCATCGAGCCACTCAACCGGTGCAGCCACGACCTCAAGACGACCTTCTGAACGCCACCCCTCGATCGCATCGGCGATGCTGGGAGCCATGCGGTGACGGTGCACGTCCCAAAGCCGGCGCAGGTGACGTGCGAACTGCTCACGGCGCCACGGACCTAGCGCCTGCCACAAGTCGGGAGTCGTCGCTCGCAGTGAATCAATGGCAAGGCGCCAGTCGTCGCCCGCGGCACGGACCGTCTGGAGTGCGAGGTAGAGAGGCATTCCTTCGGCAACTTCGTCGACGGACAACACCGCCGGTATCGGTGTTGCAGGTGGCACGTGGCGCGTTGGCAGAAGTCCATTGCGCGAGACCATCACCACCGAAGCATTGTCATCGCGCGTCAGCAATGACATCGCGGCATCAATTGCAGTGAGTCCAGTTCCGAGAATCGCGAGATGCCCTCCCGCGGGAAGTGACTCGGCTGGTACCCACGGATCAATGCTCACGTAGGGCAGAGCCTGCGAACTCACCTGAATGCCGGCCGGAATCGCTGGCGGTCGGTGCCCCGTTGACAGCACGACGCGATCGAATTCCCAACTTGATCCGTCGTCGGCTTTCACACGGACACCATTCGGTCCCGGAGTCACGCTTACCGCAAGGTCGCGCACGTGCTCGACGGAACCAGAGTCGGCTGAAGCTTCGGACAGAAGATCGCGCAAGTAGTGCGCGTACCGCGCGCGCGGCACAAACTCGGTGGGCTCAACTTCAGCCCACGCTCGGAAGTGATCGGGCTGATCTGGAAGGGCACTCATCCCCGATGCCCGCACGTTGAGAAGATGCAGTTCATCAGTGGTCGAGTAGGCAATGCCTTCGGCCAATTGCTCGCGGGGCTCGAAGATCACGATCTGCACGGGATTACTCGCGTGGCGCAGTATTTGAACAGCAACCAGCACCCCTGCGGCTCCGCCGCCGACGATTCCGATGCGACTCATGACTGCCTTCTACCCATTCACCCGTTCAGATGCACACCATCGTACACATATTGACTACTTTGCCTAGCGGAACAGTATGCTATTGCAAAGGTCAGGCAAGAGGAGGAGCGTCATGGATGCAGGGCCGTGTACCTCGTTTGAGGTCATCACCCTCGAAACGCCCGCGCTCGGTGATCGCTCGTATCTCGCGGTCGCCGATGGGTGGGCCGTTGCTGTCGACGTCCAGCGCGACATTGATCGGGTCGAGAGGCTTCTCGACGCGCGGGGCCTGCGCCTTGCGACGGTCGTCGAGACACACATTCACAACGACTACGTCACCGGCGGACTCGCACTCGCGCGTCGACACCGTGCCGAGTACGTCGTGCCTGCGGGACCTCGGCTCGCCTACACCGCGACTCGCACCGAGGAAGACGTCCTCATCCCGGCCGGCCCTTTTTCACTGCGCGCCGTCGACACTCCTGGACACACCGACGCTCACGCCGCCTACTCGCTGAGCATTGGCGACGATGTCGCCGCATTCACCGGTGGATCGCTCTTGCTCGGCGGAGCCGGACGTACCGACTTGCTCGGCAGCGAGCACGCCGAATCACTCGCGCGGCGCCAGTACTGGTCAATTCGACGACTGACCCGACTGCTGCCCGCCGAAAGCATCCTTTACCCCACGCACGGCTTCGGAAGTTTCTGCGTGGCAGGTGAGGCCTCCGGCGGCGACGCACACCTATTTGCCCAGATGTCGCTGAACCCGGCGTTTCATCTCAGCGAAGACGAGTTCGTGGAGCACATGCTCGGAAGTCTGGGCGCCTACCCCTCGTACTACCCGTCGATGGCACCGCGCAACGTCGGTGGACCGACGGAGTCTGACCTCACAGCGCCACCTCCGGTCGATGCTGATCTGCTCGTTGAACAGGTTGCTGCCGACGATCGAATCCAGATCATCGACGTGCGCACTCGCGAGGCGTACGCGGCGGCCCACATTCCCGCAAGTTTCCACGTGAGCACGACGGGGCCCATCGCCACGTGGCTCGGTTGGGTACTGCCGATCGATACCCCCCTTGCGTTGGTTGCCGAGACAGACGACGAGGTCGCGCTTGCTCAGCGCGAACTCTCACTGATCGGCTTTGATGACCTGCGTTGCGCCTGCGTGGCGCCCACCACCCAGACCACGGCAAGCACCACGCGGCGCACCTTCGCCGATCTCGCAGACGCCGACAATGCGCTCGTGCTCGATGTGCGCGAACGAGCTGAGTGGGTACGCGGCCACATTCCCGGTGCCGTGCACGTTCCGGTTCACGAACTACCAACCGCCGACCTTGACTCACTACTCACACCCGGTGCTGAGGCGTGGGTGCACTGCGCCATCGGTCATCGCGCGGGGCTTGCGGTGTCACTTCTTGAACGCCGCGGAGTTGCCGCCATCTGGCTCGACGACGCACTCACGAATGCGGTACCCGACCTGTGCGACGACCTCTCGTGCGGCTCGCAATGCCGAACCAGTACCCACGCGGTGCCTTTGACTACCTGAACTAGGTAACCTGACGACTATGTCCGAGCAGTCGCAGGCTTCTGCCACTCCGAGTCCACCGGGGTGCGAACTCCCCAACAAACGTGCGCTCACTGTCGAAGTGTGGGTGGTACTGCTTCTCTCGATCGCCGCTAGCGGCATTCGCGCCTTCATCTACTTGGCCGACTCGCTCACGCTCGGCGTACCGCTCAAGGAGCAGGTTGCCTCGATCGTCGTGTCGTACACACCCGATCGCCCGTGGCTCGATCTCTCGTATCAACTCGTCAACACCGCGCTCGCACTCGCTCCCGTGGTCTTGGTGTTGTACTTGCTCTACCGCAGCGGTGAAGGCCCTCGAGTCATTGGCCTCGACGGCACCCAGCCCGGCCGCGACATCCTGCGCGGAGTGGCGCTCGCTGCAGTACTCGGCGGCGTCGGGTTGGTGTTCTACCTGCTGGCGTTCAAGGTCGGCGCGTCGGTTCAGATTCAGGCGGTCAAACTCACCGACCAGTGGTGGTCGATCCCTGTGCAACTACTCGCCGCTGCCCAGAATGCGATTCTTGAAGAAGTCATCGTTCTCGCCTATCTACTGCACCGCCTGAAGCAACTCGGCTGGAAGTCCGGACAGGCGATCGCGGCCTCGGCATTTCTGCGTGGTTGCTACCACCTCTACCAAGGATTCGGCGGTTTCATCGGCAACCTGTTCATGGGCGCGGTGTTCGGCTGGCTTTACACTCGCTGGAATCGCGTGATGCCGTTCATCGTGGCGCACTTCATCATCGATGCCGTCGCCTTCATCGGCTACAGCGCGCTGCACGGGAGAGTCACATGGATTCCGTAAATCTTGATCTCTCGTTCTGGGCGATTCAGGTCACGCTCTTAGTCTGCGTACTTCTCGGTGGACTTGTAGGCTGGCGCATTCAACGACGACTCAACCTCTCGGAAAAGCGCGAGGAAGATCGCCATCGAGGACAACTCGGCGACGCCGTGGGTTTCGTCGGTGGTGCATTCGGAATCATTCTCGGACTGTTGCTGGTTTTCGCTGTGCAGCACTTCACCGACGCCCAAGAGGCAACGCGCCAAGAAGCCGTTCGCATCAGTGCACTCTTTCAAACCGCTGGCGGCTGGGAACCCGCGCAGAGCCAGGCACTTCGACGCGATCTGATCTGCGCCACACGGTCGCTGAACACTGACGACCGCATGGCCGCCGATCGCCTTGATCTCGGTGGCAGCCAAATCACGTCCGCGTGGCTGGGGCGAGTGCGTGCCGACGGCCGTGCGCTTCCCATTAACGGAACGTCGCAGAGCAATACGCACTTCTACATCGTTGAGAATGTCAGCGCGCTCGATCAGGCTCGTCAAATGCGATTACTGCTCGCCCCACCCAATATTCCGTTGATCGTATGGTTCGTCATCTACACGCTGACCTTTGTTTTCGTAGCGTTGATGGTGCTTCAGATAGGAGCACTCCGGCGTCTGACATACATTTCCGTGGCGGCCACGTGGATCGTGTTGGCCGTCACTCTCGCAACGATGAGCGCACTCGATGCGCCACTGTCGGGAAGTATCGGCACCGTCGAGCCGATCGCCCTCACCTCAACGCTCAATCTGCTGCAGGAGTCGTTCCCCAACGAAGACTGGAGTCCATGCGGCTCACCGACCGACCTACCTGAGGGCACCCCGCCCGAACCCGCGTAGCGGCTGCTTGCTCTACGGCGCTGGGCACACCGTGCCTGCGGCCGGCTCTACTCCTTGAATGAAGAACGCGTCAACCTCGTCGTCGATACACGTGCTACCGCGTTGGTAGGCGGTGTGCCCGTCACCCTGCCATTCCAGGTAGATGCCGTGAGAGAGCTGCGACGCCAAGGACTTCGCCCACTCGACTGGCGTTGCGGGGTCGTTGGTGGTTCCGATGACCAGAATCGCCGGGCTACCTTCGGCCACCACCTTGTGCGGAGCCACTGTCGAATGACCGGGCCAGGTCGAGCACGGCAGGTTGCCCCACGCGAGGTAGGTGCCGAATGTCGGATACTCGGCGGCCCAGGCCTTAGCCAGCGCCTCGGAGTCAGCGACCCCGGGAGTGGCGGGCTTATCCCAACAGTTGACGGCGTAGATCGCGTCGTTGGCATTGGTCGTGTAGTGCCCGCTGCTATCGCGATCGGTGTAGTAGTCGCCAATGTCGAGTAGGTCAGAACCATCACCCGACAACGCAGACTGCAACGCTTCGGCCAATCTCGGCCACCCGTAGTCGTTGTCATACAGCGAGCCGATGATTCCGAGCACGGCCAAAGCTTCGGTGAGCGGCCGGCCCTGCGAAGTCGTGAGCGGCTGCGCGTCGACCTTGCGCAGGAAGGTTTGCACCTCGGTGATGGCCACCGCCGGGTCGTGCGACAGCGGGCAACTGGGCAGGTCGGGGCACTTCTCGACGAAACGCTTGAGCGCCAGTTCGAAACCTGCCGCCTGGCCCTTGGCAAGTTCGGTCGAGTTCAGTGACGGGTCGACCGCGCCATCGAGCAGCATGCGTCCCACGTTTGCCGGAAACTCCTCGGCATACGTGGCACCGAGGTAGGTGCCGTACGACTTGCCGAGGTAGTTCAGCTGGTCGTCGCCGAGTGCCGCACGCAGGATGTCCATGTCGCGAGCGGCGTCACGAGTTCCGATGTTCGGAACCAGTGTGGGCGACTTCGCCGCACACGCGGCACCGAGTTGCACCGACAGTCGCTCGAGGTTCGCTGTCTCAGCCGCGTCGTCGGGAGAGGCATCAGCGGCGATGTACGCGTCGGTCTGCGCGTCGTCGAGGCAGTGAATGGGGTTCGACGTTCCCACGCCGCGCGGATCGAATCCCACGATGTCGTAGTGGTCACGCATGGCCTCGGTGGTGACGGCACGGGCCGCACGGGCGTAGTCGATTCCGGAACCACCAGGGCCACCCGGGTTCATGACCAACGAGCCCAAGATGAGGTCACCCTTGGATGGCAGACGAATCACGTTGAGCGTGATCGATGCCTTGCCCGGATCGGCGTACGACAGCGGAACTGACAGCTTCGAACACTCGAAGTCTCCCCCACAGCCTTCCCAGAGGAGTTTTTGATCGTAGAAACTCGCCAACGCTGCCGGTGGAGCGGTGGACGGAGCACTCGACGACGTGGTGCCAGATGACCGGCTTGAACTGGACGTCGTCACTTCCGAAGCCGCCGAGCACGCTGAGAGCAAGGAAACCGCGAGCAACGACCCCACCGAGGCAACGGCGGCACTGCGCACTGACAGGCTCACGTGGGCTCCTCGGGGTTCCTAGGGAAGAAGTCGGACTCCCGGGAGAACGCTCGACGCCCCCCGAACGTGCCCGAGCCTACCTGTCACCCCCACGCACCCTTTCCCCGCGAGTTCATCCGCCAGTGCCGCTATCCGCCGTTTTAGTGGTTCGTCGCGATGGACTCGCACGGGGACGGGGAGGTTGGGGGTGAACCGTTTGGTCGGGTGCTCGGCAATGAGACCAGCCCGACGGTGACACGGAGGGGGTCGGCGACGTAGCGTGGACCCATGGCAGCCAAGCGGAAGGACCGGTCGGCCGACGACCGCGAGCGCTTGGGCGAGGTCATGACCACCGCCGTTGCCCAAGGCATTGAACTCGTCACCTCCGTGCGGGCCAACTGGAAGTCGATTCCCACTCGCTCGCGCGAGACCCGAGAACTGGAAAAGGCCCACCAGAAGGCATTCGCCGTACAGACGTCTCAGGTGCGCGCGTACGAAGGGCGCATGCGGCGAGCCCGCAATCGAGTGGCCCCCATGGCCACCACAGCCGCCGTCACGGGCACCCTCACCATTGTCGGAGTCGCAGGGGTTGTCTCGATTCCCTTCACCGCCACTGTCGCGCTGGCGACCGTTACCGGGGCAGCGGCGCTCAGCGCCTACCGTTCCCGGCAACTGGTGCACAATCCACCGCCCGAACCGTCGATTCTCGTTCCCGCTCCCCCGCCGCCTCGCTTGCGCAACGGAGCACGCGGAGACTCCGACGCACGACGCTTACTGCGCATCCGGGCACAACTCACCGGCTTGATCCCTGCAGTCTCAACGCTGCACCCCGAGGCTGGGGTCGAACTCGCCCGCGCCGATGCCGAGGCCGGGCCGGTGCTCAATGCGCTGGTGCACCGCCTGGAAGTGCTTGATCAGATGGAACGCTCACTTCCTGGCACTGAGGCCGCGCGCACAGCCGCGCTGTCGGCTCAGGACATCGCGGTGCGCCTCGCCATCGGCGTCGAGACGTACGACCGGCTCATGGCTGCTGCTGCCGCGATGTTGTCGGCTCCCGATATCGGCCGCAGTTCCGACGAGGTACTTGGCCCAGCAGTCGACGCGCTTGCCGCGTACGCGCACGGACTCACGGTGTCGTACGACACCTTCAGCACCGACATTTGATCGGCAACTCACTTCGCCTCGCCACTTCCCCGGGCCGGACGTTGCCCCCTTTCTATGAGCAAATCCGACCCGATTCGGGCGCTTTTTGCTCATAGAAAGGGGCACTCACCCAGAACTCGCGGTCAGCCCTGTGGACAGCCCCGACGCACAATCGACATTGGTGTCACCGTTCAGTAGTGACAACTTCACTTCATCGCGTGCAGGAACTTGCGCAGCGCCAATCCGGGCTCGTCACGGCCAAGCAAGCGGCCGAGCGCGGTGTCAGCGCCAGAGTGCAAAAGCGTCTTGTGGAATCAGGTACCTGGACACGACACCTGGGATGCCTCGTAGTTTCGGCGTCCACCGGAACGCCACCAACCCGCCTCGACAATGACCGTCGCGATGCAACGGCGATCGGACTACGACTTGGCCCAGATGCCATCGTGTCCGGCCCGACTGCACTTCGCCTGCAGCAGTGGCACGTCAGCGCATCCGACCTGATCGTCTCGACCAACCCAATGCACAACTACAACCGCATTCCTGGACTGCGCATCCTGCGCGATGGTGTCGAGCGTCGCACTATCGCGGGTGTCACTTGCCGAATTGCCCGGCGCGACTTCGCCCTCGTTGACACTCTGCTGCACATATCGCTGGACGACGCGTTCGAACTATTCGACCAGGCAATGCAGCGACACTGGGTCACATCTCAAACGTGGGGGCTCGCGCTCGAATTGCGCGCAGGCAAGGGCCGCAACGGCGTCACACGACTTCGCCAGCTTGAGCGACGCCTCGCTGAGGGAAGCCATTCTGAGGGTGAGCGTGTGATGCGCCGTCTACTCACTCGCGCAGGGCTGCGTGGTTGGAAGTCCAATTATGCGCTGCGTTCGCGGGATGGTCGCATTCTCGCCGAACTCGACTTCGCACTCCCACGACTGAAGTTATGCATCGAAATTGACGGTCGAGCGGCCCACTCCGGAAGAGAGCAGTTCGAACTCGATCGACGCCGCCAGAATCTCATCCAACTTCATGGCTGGATGGTGTTGCGATTCACGTGGTGGCAATTGATCAACGAGCCCGAAACCGTCGTGGCGCACATCCGCGCAGCGATTGCCCTCCGCGAGCGGGATGTCGCGGTCGCCTAACTCTCACGCGATCACAGTGGCTCTTCTACGAGCAAATCCGACCCGATTCCGGTGCTTTTTGCTCATAGAAAGGGGCCAGGGAAGGGTCAGCACCCCATCAACCGCGGGCGAGTTCCACCGTCAGGGCCTCGACCAACAACTGCGGACTGGCGTTGCTTTGCAGCAACCGTCGGGTGCGGCTAATCGCATCGAGGCGTCGACGTGTGCTCTCGGGCGTACTCTCGGCGGCCACGCGGTCAAGTGACGGTCGCAATTCTTCGTTCACAAGGTCGACATCGGAACCCACCTGCAGCACTAACACGTCGCGGTAGAACGTAATCAGGTCGATCAGCACTCGGTCGAGACGATCGCGCACCGCTCGCGTACGCCGCGACTTCTGATGTGCCTCCAGTTCGCGCACCGCACCCTTGGCAAGTCGTTCGATGCGTGTCTTCGTAATACCCTGGCCCGTCGCACCCTCGCCATACGCACGCAGCAGTTCGTCGTGCTCATTGGAATCGAGGGGGTCGGTGAACGAGGCAGCATCTTCATTGGCCGTTGCCACGATGTCGGATGCGGCGGCGAAGCAGGCAGGCAAACTCGTCAGTCGCATCGGAATACGTAGCACCTCCTGTCGACGTAGGCGCGCATCCTCATCGAGTGCGAGCGCCCGAGCACGCCCAACGTGTCCCTGGGCCGCCCGCGATGCGAACGCCGCCATCGACGGATCGACACCGTCCGCTTCAAGAAGTCGCGCCACATCGCGCCATGGCGGCGTACGTAACTGCAACACCCGACACCGACTACGAATGGTTGGAAGTACATCTTCAGTGCTGGGCGCACACAGCAACCACACCGTGTGTGACGTCGGCTCTTCGATGGCCTTGAGCAGCATGTTGCCGCTCACTTCATTGAGCCGGTCAGCATCCTCAACGATCATGACCGTCCAATGCCCACGGTCGGGCGAGAGCGACGCCCGGCCGATGAGCCCTCGCGCCTCATCGACAGTGATCTGCAATTGCTGGGGGTTGAAGCGCACCACGTCGGGGTGCGAGTCGTGGAAGACCTCGTTGCATGACGAGCACTCTCCGCACCCTTGGTCGTCGCACTGCAGCGCCGCGGCAAACAGCAACGCCGCCGTTGATCGTCCCGCACCAGGCGGTCCGATAATGAGCCACGCGTGCGTCATCGCCGTGCCGGGAGGATCAAGTCGCGCGTCGGAGACGGCCCGCTGCAGAGTCGCAACCGACTGGGTTTGCCCCACCAACGAGGCCCAACCAGCGGTCATGCCGCGTCGCCGTCAAGCAAGGAATCGACTTCGGAAGCGATGATGGCCGCGATGCTCTCAGGAGTTCCGTCGGCACTGATCACCAAGTAACGATGCGGCGCCCGTTCGGCGAGACTGAGAAACCCCTGCCTGACTCGCAGATGAAATTCCAGTGGCTCAGATTCCATCCGGTCGGGCTCGCCGGTACGCGTCAGCCCGAGGTGCGGGTTCACGTCGAGCAGCACGGTGAGGTCGGGGAGCAGGTCTTCAGTGGCCCACAAACTCAGTTCCTCGACCACATCAACGCCCAACGCGCGGGACACTCCTTGGTAAGCAATGGAGGAATCGATATAGCGATCGGTGATGACGTCGGTTCCGCTGTCGAGCGACGGCCTGATCGTGCGGTGCACATGCTCGGCCCGCGCGGCGGCGAACAGCAGTGCCTCCGCCCGCGGTGACATTCCTTCGAAAGCCCGATCAAGCAGTACACCTCGGATGGCCTCGGACGCGGGAGCTCCACCGGGTTCGCGGGTGAGCCTCACATCGCGGCCACGCTCGCGCAAGTGGTCGGCGAGCAGGGCCGACTGCGTGCTTTTGCCCGCTCCCTCGCCGCCCTCGAAGGCAATGAACAGGCCGTGTTCCATGGGGTGAGCCTACGCCGTGGTCACGACGAGGCCACGGGCTCCAACGCTTGAGTCGAAGCAACGGTCGCAGCAGCCTTCTTAGCCGCCGCCTTCTTAGCCGCCGCCTTCTTAGCCGGAGCCTTCTTGGCGGTGGTCTTCTTGGCCGCGGCCTTCTTGCGGCCACGCTTGACTGGCTCGCGCTCTCGGCGGTCGGCGAGCAGGTCGTAGGCACGCTCAGGAGTGATCGTCAGCGGGTCGTCACCTGACCGCAACGACGCGTTGGAAATTCCATCGGTCACGTACGGACCAAAGCGGCCATCGCGCAACGTGACCTGGCCACTGGTCACCGGGTCGACGCCCACCACACGTAGGGGTTGGGCTGCCGCGCGTTGGCCGCGACGAACCTTGGGCTGCGCAAAAATCGCAAGCGCCTCTTCAAGAGTGACCGTGAAGATCTGCTCTTCACTTTCCAGGCTGCGGGTATCGCTCGTCGTTTCACCGGTCTTGGTGAGGTACGGCCCGTAGCGACCATTCTGCGAGCGGATCTCGGCCCCGTCTGCGGGATCACTACCCACCACGCGTGGCAACGTCATCAACCGAAGCGCATCGTCGAGCGTGATGGTGTCAAGGCTCATCGTCGACAGCAGTGACGCTGTGCGCGGCTTGACGGCCTTCTTGCCCTTGGTCGGAACATCGTCGCCGAGCACCTCGGTGACGTACGGGCCGTAGCGGCCGGCCTTAGCAACGATCGCGCGACCGGTCTCAGGATCGGCACCGAGCTCGCGCTCGCCACTCGGGCGAGCGAACAACTCGTCGACCATGGCAGCAGTGAGCTCGTCGGGTGCAATGTCATCGGGAACGTTGGCACGCACGCCATCACGATCGAGGTACGGGCCGTAGCGGCCGACCCGCAAGATGGCGTCGCTGCCGTCAACCGGGAACGCGGAGAGTTCGCGCGGGTCGATTTCGGTGGCTCCTGCAAGCAGCGTGAGCAACCCGGCGAAACTGGCTGTTTCACTACCCCGGTAGAACGCTTCCAACGGTTCGTTACGCGACGCCTCGCCGCGCGACACGATGTCGAGACGCTCTTCCATGCGAGCGGTGAATCCATAATCAACCAGCGATTCGAAATGCTCTTCCATCAAGCGGTTGATGGCAAACGCCACCCAGGTCGGAACGAGCGCCGAGCCCTTCTTGTACACGTAACCGCGGTCGAGAATCGTCGACATGATCGACGCGTACGTCGAAGGGCGTCCGATGCCACGCTCTTCCAACACCTTGATCAAGCTCGCCTCGGTGTAACGCGCAGGCGGCTTGGTGGCGTGACCGACGGCTTCCAAACTCAATGGCGTCACGATGTCGCCCGCCACGACCTGCGGCAAACGACCCGCGTCGTCATCGTCGTTTTGATCGTCGTCGCCACTGATGTCGTAGGCGGCGAGGAATCCGGGGAACAAGATGACAGTGCCTGATGCGGTGAACTCAACCGTGCGGCCATCGCGCGCTGTGGCACCCATGCGAATCGTCGTGCTGGACGTACGAGCGTCGACCATCTGCGATGCAACGGTGCGCTTCCAGATCAAGTCGTACAACTTGAAGTCATCACCTGATAGTTCGCGACTGACTTCAGCAGGAGTGCGGAACGTGTCACCCGAGGGGCGAATCGCTTCGTGTGCTTCCTGCGCGTTCTTTACCTTGCCGGCATAAGGGCGCGGCTTCTCCGGAACAAACTCGGCGCCATACAAAGTGCGAGCCTGCGAGCGAGCGGCCGCTAACGCAGTGCTCGACAATGACACCGAGTCGGTACGCATGTACGTGATGTAGCCGCGCTCGTAGAGGCCCTGGGCAACACGCATCGTGTGCTTGGAATCCCAGCGGAACTTACCGGACGCCTCCTGCTGAAGCGTCGAGGTGATGAAGGGAGCCTTGGGCTTTTGGCTGCCCGGCTTCTCCTGCACCGACGACACCGTGAAGGTGGCATCGGCGAGCGCCTCAGCAAGTGCAATCGCAGTCGGTTCATCAAGTTGAAGAATGTCGGCCGACTTCAACTGGCCCAGATCGTCGAAGTCACCACCCGATGCGATGCGGCGGCCATCAACGGTGACCAACTTCGCCGCGAAGCGCTCAGGATCGAACACGCCCTTAATGTCGGCGTACGACGCCGAGCGGAAGGCGATGCGCTCACGCTCACGCTCGACCACCATGCGCACAGCGACTGACTGCACACGGCCCGCTGACTTCGCCGAAGCACCAATCTTGCGCCACAGCACTTCCGAGACATCCCAGCCGTAGAGCCGGTCGATGATGCGCCGGCCTTCCTGGGCGTCAACGAGGTCCATGTCGAGGTCGCGGGTGTTGTCGGCCGCCTGCTGAATGGCTTCCTTGGTGATCTCGTTGAACACCATCCGGCGAACGGGCACCTTGGGTTCGAGCACCTCAAGAAGGTGCCACGCAATCGCTTCACCCTCGCGGTCCTCATCGGTGGCGAGGATGAGTTCGTCCGCATTCTTCAGCGCTGCCCTGAGTTCAGCCACTTTCTTGCGCTTACTGGCGTTAATCACGTAATAGGCGACGAAACCGTCGTCAACGTTTACTCCGTAGCGAGCCCACGGTTCGCCTGAGACGGCGGCCGGCATTTCCTTCTTCGTGGCCAAGTCGCGAATGTGCCCGACGCTCGCCTCAACTTCGTAGCCCTCACCGAGATACCCCGCGATGGTCTTGGCCTTCGCCGGAGATTCGACGATGACCAGACGCCGCGGGGCGCTGCCGGACTTCGATGCCATGAGGTGATGCCTCCCGAGTAGATAAATGGTCAAACGTTCTGGAGTCTGACCCTGCCACCCCCCGGTGTGTCAAATCCGCACCGACCCACCCCCTACTACGTAGGGGGTGACCAGAATCACTCCCGGGCGTGTCTCAGACCGCACCTTCTGGACACATTCCCACGCCCCGGAACGCCGAGAGGGCGGCGGGGTTGCCCCCATCCGCCCTCTTCGACTGCATGGAACTAGGCCGCGTCGACCGTCTCCTCGCTCGGCATTTCACCGACCGCGATGGGGCGACGCTTGGAGATGACCACCGAGATGACGATGATCAGGATTGCGACTGCCGAGATGGCCAAACGCAAGCCGGTGTTAGCCGAGGTTCCGATCGACAGCGCCACGACCGCGGGAGCGACGAGCAGCGCCACGAGGTTCATGACCTTGATCAGCGGGTTGATGGCCGGGCCAGCGGTGTCCTTGAAGGGGTCACCCA
>CAIYMF010000024.1 GCA_903927265.1 uncultured bacterium
CGCGAAGATGCGCTCACCCGACTCGATGTCAACCAGCACATCCCCCTGCGCATCACGCACGACCGACGCCCGCACCGGAACGTCGAGCCAGACAATCTCGGCAGCGCCGATCAACTCAACTGGCGACGACGTTGTGCCGATGCGCCACGCACCATCACGCATGCGCTCGTATGCCACGGTCACACTCTCCTCGCCCACCACGAAGGTTCGTGCCTCAGGCACCGCGCGAACATTGCGCCAGCCAGGCGGTGCGAATGCCGTGGAAGCTGCGGGTTCGTCAGTGACCAACTCACGTGCTTCGTACGCGGCGGCAATGACCACTGCCGCGAGGTGAAGGGCGCGACGTTCGGCAGGAATGTGTGCAGAGAGCAACGCGGGGTGTTCGTCAAGGAATGCCGTAGTCGTGTGCCCTGCAAGGAAGTCGTCGTTCTCAAGTACTGCAACCAACATGTCGCGGTTGGTCACCGGTCCGTGCAACACCGCGGCCCGCAACGCGCGTGCCAATACCAACGCTGCCGCATCGCGTGTGGGTGCCGACCAAATCACCTTCGCGATCATCGGGTCGTAGTAGGTGCTGATCTCACTACCCGACTCAACACCGGCATCGACGCGCACGTCGGGAATCTCAATACGCGTGACGCGACCCGAACCTGGCGCATGGCCGTGCGAGGGATCTTCGGCATACAGCCGCACTTCGAGCGAATACCCATCGGGCTGCAGTTCTTCCTGCTCAAGCAACAAGGGTTCGCCCGACGCAACCCGCAACTGCCACTCAATCAACGGAACGTCGTACGTGAGTTCAGTGACGGGGTGCTCCACCTGCAGGCGCGTGTTCATTTCGAGGAAGTAGAAGTCCTGATTCCCACCCTCGCCAATCACCACGAACTCAACGGTGCCGGCTCCCACGTAACCAATCGACTTCGCCAATGAGACCGCAGCTTCGAGCATTCGCTCACGCACCGCTTCAGTGACTCCCGGCGACGGCGACTCCTCGACCACCTTCTGGTGGCGTCGTTGTACCGAGCATTCGCGCTCGCCGACGTGCAACACGTTGCCCTGCTGATCACCGAATACCTGCACCTCAATGTGCCTCGCCCCCGTGAGGTACCGCTCGAGGAACACCGTGGAATCACCGAATGCAGATCCCGCTTCACGTTTCGCCGACTCGACTGCCTCAACGAGTTCACCCGCAGCCGTCACGATGCGCATGCCTCGACCACCGCCACCAGCCGATGCCTTGACCAACAAAGGGAATCCGATGCGCTCGCCCGCCACCAGCAGGTCGGCGTCAGTGACGTCACCCTCGAGTTCGGCACCCGGCACAATCGGAACACCGGCGGCTTCGGCGATGCGCCGCGCCTGCACTTTAAGTGCCATCGCACGCATCGAGTCGGGTGTGGGTCCGACCCACACCAGACCCGCGTCACTGACTGCCTGCGCGAAGTCGGGGTTTTCGGATAGGAATCCGTAGCCAGGATGCACCGCGTCGGCCCCCGCGCGCACGGCCGCGGCCAACACCTTCGCTGCATCAAGATACGACTCGGCGGGCGTACGTCCACCAATCGGAATCGCCACATCGGCAGCGCGCACATGCGGCATCTCGCGATCGGGCTCGGAGTAGATGGCCACACTGCGAATGCCGAGTTCACGACACACCTCGGCGATACGCACTGCGATCTCGCCGCGGTTGGCAATGAGAAGAGTGCGAATGGGCCGCTCGATTACTGAAGAAGTCATCGCCATCACATCCGGAAGACGCCGAACTCGCCGGTGCCTTGCACCGGAGCCGAGTGGCAGGCTGAGAGTGCGAGCCCTAACACTGTGCGCGAGTCGCGCGGATCGATGATGCCGTCATCCCACAATCGGCCGGTGGCATGAAGTGCGGTCGATTCCTTCTCAACCTGCGCTTCGAACGCATCGCGCATCGGCGCGAACGCTGCTTCGTCGAATACCTGACCGGCGGCTTCGGTCTTGCGCCTCGCAACGATGGTGAGCACACCTGCGAGTTGCTTGGGCCCCATCACCGCAATGCGGTGGTTGGGCCACGAGAACACGAACCGCGGACCGTACGCGCGGCCGCTCATTCCGTAGTTACCTGCGCCATACGACGCACCGATCATCAACGTCAAGTGCGGCACGGTGGAGTTCGACACCGCGTTGATGAGCTTCGCGCCATCTTTGATAATGCCGCCCTGCTCGTAGCGCGTTCCGACCATGAAGCCAGTGATGTTCTGCATGAAGATGAGCGGAATATCCAGCCGGTTGCACAACTGGATGAACTGCGCACCCTTCTCACTTTCCTCGCTGAACAGGATGCCGTTGTTGCCGAGGATGCCTACGGGGTATCCGGCAAGATGCGCGAAACCGGTGACGAGCGTCGAGCCGTAGAGCGGCTTGAACTCTTCGAACTCACTGCCATCAACAATGCGCGCAATTACTTCGCGCACATCAAATGGAATGCGTATGTCCGAACTCGCGATGCCGATCAACTCTTCGGGGTCACACAGTGGATCAACAGCAGTTCTTGCCGGTGCTGGGCCGAGTTTGCGCCAATTGAGATGCGACACGATTCGTCGACCGATTCGCACAGCGTCGGCTTCATCGCGGGCGAGGTAATCAGCCAGCCCGCTCGTGCGCGCGTGCATTTCAGCACCGCCAAGAGTTTCTTCGTCGGCGTCTTCATCGATGGCCATCTTCACCAACGGCGGGCCACCGAGAAACACCTGCGCCGCGCCCTGCTGCATCACCACGTAGTCGCTCATACCCGGCATGTACGCGCCACCAGCCGTGCTGCTTCCAAACACCATCGTCACCGTCGGAATGCCGGCCTTCGACAATTGCGTCAGTTGCTTGAAGCTCGCACCGCCGTGCACGAAGATCTCGCTCTGCTTGGCGAGGTCAGCGCCTGCGGACTCAGTCAGACTCAGCAGTGGCAGTCGATTCACGCGCGCAATCTCCATCGCGCGTAGACCCTTGGTGACGCTCGTCGGCGACTGCGCGCCACCCTTCACTGTCGGATCGTTCGCAGCGATCATGCACTCAACGCCGCTAACCGTGCCGATTCCGGTGACGCTGCCGCCACCCAGCGAGTCATCGGTTTCATATCCGGCTAGGGGGCTGAGTTCGAGGAAGGGCGCATCGCGGTCGAGCAGGAGGGCAATGCGTTCGCGCGGCAGCAATTTGCCCCGCGAACGGTGTCGCGCCAACGTGCGCGCGGTCTTTTCCGGGTCGGTGGAGCCACCTCCCGCCACGACCTGACGCTGTAATTGATCGATCTCAGCGAGCGCGGCGAGCATCGCCTCGCGGTTAGCGAGGTACTGCTCGCTGCGTGGGTCAACCCTCGTCGCGGCCATGACTTGACGCTAGTGTCAAGTTGACGCCCGCGTCAAGTAGCGCGCATTGCTACGGTTCGTCTGTGGCTTCGTCGACTAAGGCTCCCGAAAGCAGGGGCGGCTTCCTCACTTTGCCGTCTCGCCGACTCGGTCCGTGGGCTTCGCTGTGGACTCGCGTGGCGATTGCCGGTGCCTGTCTGGCAATCACCACGATGGTCGTGTGGTGGGGCCGCGCGGGCTACCGCGACCTCGATGGGCAGCTCAACGACTTCCTGTCGTGCGTCTACTACGCCACCGTGTCGCTGTCGACCACTGGCTACGGCGACATCACGCCTGTTACGCCCTTCGCACGCATGATGAATGTGCTAGTCGTCACGCCGCTACGTTTCGTCTTCCTCATCACCCTGGTTGGAACCACCGTCGAGGTGCTCACCAGCCGGGGCCGTGATGAGTACCGCCGCAAGCACTGGAGGAACCGAGTGCACGATCACACCATCGTCGTC
>CAIYMF010000025.1 GCA_903927265.1 uncultured bacterium
ACGCCAGCACATCGCGCACCTGAGATGTGCCGATGCCGAAAGCGAGGGCGCCAAAAGCTCCGTGAGTTGACGTGTGACTGTCTCCACAGGCGATCGTCATGCCGGGCTGCGTCAACCCGAGTTCCGGGCCAATGACATGAACGATGCCCTGACGCCCGGAAGCAAGGTCGAACAGCGGGATGTTGTGCTCGCGGCAATTGCGCTCCAGCGAAGTGGCCATCTGCTCTGCCATGGCGTCGGCAAATGGGCGGACCTGTGAGCGTGTCGGCACAATGTGATCCACCGTGGCGAACGTCCGGTGAGGCGCCCGCACGCACCAGCCTCTCGCGCGCAGCATGTCAAATGCCTGCGGACTGGTCACTTCATGGACGAGGTGCAGTCCGATGTAGAGCTGTGTTTGGCCGGTCGGCAACCGGCGCACCGTATGCTGATTCCAGACTTTCTCGAAGAGGGTTTTCGGCATCGAGGCCCTTGATGGTAGCAGCCGAAACGAATCTTGATCTCGGCATTTCCCTTGCTTATGGAGTTCGTCTGCTATTCTGAGGGGCCGCCCTGATGCAATTCCTTGACTCGTTGAATCCCGAACAGCGTGACGCTGTCCTGCACACCGATGGCCCCCTGCTTATTCTCGCTGGTGCCGGATCCGGCAAGACGCGCGTCATCACATTCCGAATCGCCCACTTGATCGGCCAGGGACACGCCGCTCCAGACGAGGTGCTGGCGGTCACGTTCACCAACAAGGCAGCTGAGGAGATGCGAACGCGTGTCGAGCAGTTGCTGGGTGACGCTCGTCGTCCGGTCTGGATGTCGACGTTTCATTCTCTCTGCGCCCGTCTGCTTCGTCGCGAGGGTCCGGCGATCGGGCTCAGCCGCAATTTTGTGATCTACGACTCCTCTGACCAGTTGTCGGTGGTTAAGCAGGCACTGAAGTCGCTCGACATCGACGACAAACTGATTCAACCGCGCGCCGCACTGTCGCGAATCAGTCAGGCCAAGAACAGGATGGAAACTCCCGATCAGATGAAATCGTCCGGTTGGGGCCTGCGTGACCAGCAGATTTCGAAAATCTACGAGGTGTACCGCCGAGTGCTGAATGACGCGGGCGCCCTTGATTTTGACGATTTGCTGCTGAAGACCGTCGACTTGTTCGAAGACCATGAACGCGTGCGTGAGATATACGCGCGCAAGTTCAAGTACATCATGATTGACGAGTATCAGGACACAAACCGTCCGCAGTACATGTTGATCAAGCGGTTGGCGGAACTCCACCGCAACCTCTGCGTGGTCGGTGATCCGGACCAGTCGATCTACAAGTGGCGCGGCGCCGACCTGAAGAACATCCTCGACTTTGAGAGCGACTTTCCGGAAGCGGTGATCGTTCGGCTCGAGCAGAACTATCGTTCCACCCAGGTCATTCTCGATGCGGCTTCTGCTGTAATCAGCAGGAACCGCGGACGTAAGGAGAAGACGCTCTGGACGGACAAGAAGGGTGGTGAACCCATCCTCTACATGCGCGCCTCGGACGAAATCGAAGAAGCGGACTTCATCACCCGCGCTGTGCGGGAGGCCCGCCAGAAGGATTCCAACACAATGGTGGCGGTCCTGTATCGCACCAACTCGCAGTCACGCGCAATCGAAGATGCGTTGATGCGCGAGGGGGTGCCCTACCGCATCATTGGCGGCGTCAGGTTCTACGAGCGCAAGGA
>CAIYMF010000026.1 GCA_903927265.1 uncultured bacterium
AGTGCGAGTGGTCCGCTTCCGATGATGCTCACTCGCCGCGGAGACCCCGCCACCAGAGCTTGAATGGCGACCGTGGTTGCCGCCGCGGTGCGCAGCAAAGTCACCGCTTCACCATCAATGAGTGCCCGCAATTCGCCGGTGTCACCGTGCATCACGAGCAGGGTGGCGTGAATTCCCGGAAGACC
Source organism: uncultured bacterium (assembly GCA_903927265.1). Taxonomy (GTDB): domain Bacteria; phylum Actinomycetota; class Actinomycetes; order S36-B12; family CAIYMF01; genus CAIYMF01. The sequence continues at coordinate 186 of CAIYMF010000026.1, forward strand.
CCGGGCCGCGTTCGCCGGATTCACGCTCCCGATTTTGACCACGAAATCTGCGGTCAGCCCCGCTCGGGCCAGATAGGCGAATGCCACCGAGTCCGCAGGTCCTTCCAGCAGCGCGCGGGGCGCAAGAGTCGCGTCACCGCGATGGAAGTCCGCGAACACCTTCCGCTGCGACTCGATCACCTGGTCGAGTGTGAGGTGCTCGCGAACCTCGCTGCCACTGATCACAGTGACTTCGGGGCTCTCACTCACACTAAGAACGCTACAGGTTGTCTCTGACACAGCGCCCATATGATTGAATAAGGTGAACGCACGACGAGGGGGATCATGCACGTTTTCGCAGCGCTCGTGGTCACTCTGATCGGAATGCTGCTGCCCTCGAGCGTGGTTGGCCCTGGCGAATTCAATAGAGACGGATACGTTCCGCATTCGGTCAGCGCGAGTGCGACTCCTTATAACGACGCTACCGTCCTTCCACCAACCGAGATGGGAACGGTCGACTCCGATGGAGTACGCATGTTTCGCACGAGCGACGGCCAACTGCACAATCATCCGGTCGGGCAAGCGCAATATGGAATAAACCTGCTCAATTCGTACCGCCTGACCGCCAATCCATGGTTCCTCAATCGCGCCCTTCGCCAGGCGCAGCGACTCGTTGATCGTCATACCGAGTCGCGCGGTGCATGGTTCCTTCCGTACGACTTCGACTTCAACCTCAACACTAATCTCGACGACACCTTGCATAACCCGTGGTATTCCGCAATGGCTGAGGGGCAAGCCCTCTCTCTGTTCAGCCGATTGTCGACACTGACGGGCGACCCGCAGTGGCGCACGGCGGCCGACCATGTCTTCGCGACTCTCATGCTGCCAACAAGCAGCACCGACCCGTGGGTCAGCATGGTCGACAGCAACGGCTACCTCTGGCTTGAGGAATATCCACGCACACCCGAGGCATCCAGCGAACATGTCTACAACGGATTGATGTTCGCCCTCTTCGGGGTGTGGGACTACTGGCAACTCACCGCATCCGACGATGCGGCAGCACTATTCGACGGCGCGGCCACCACTGTGGTGCACTACTTCCCGAAAATTCGCAATGCGGGGTGGGCTTCGAACTACTCACTGCACGGACTCAAACCTCATACTCGCTATCACGAAGTTCACATCCGCGAACTGCTATTTCTCCATGCGCTCACCGACTCTCCGGTGTTTGCGCGAATGGCTGAAACATTGCAGTCGGACTTTCCCCGTAGTACTCAGCGCGGATTGGTTCGCTTCGCTGCAGGACGACACACGTTCTTTCAGTTCGATGCAACGGGCCGCCTGATTTCGGGAAAGGCGGTGCAGTTTCGGCGAGCAACGGCAGCCCCAGCAATGGAACGCACTCGCATTGCGCATCACGGTTCGTATTGGTACCGCATTGCGGCCGGACCCTATCGCGGTTACTGGGTTTCAGAAGTGCCGCGAGTGCGCACGATGCGCGGTGTTGTCGCACGCATCAATTACTTCACCCCACGCAATGTCACACTGCGCGGGGGCAGCGTCGCGCATGCCAGTGCCTATGCATGGATCAATGGAAACGCGTGCGTTCTCATCAGCGATGGCCCTTCAGCCGGCCACTGGGCCTCGCTCGTCGGCGGCACAAGGCTGAATTAGGCGACAGAGCAGCCTGACGGGATCTAGTCGGCTTTCACGGCCAATACCGGGCAGTTGGCATCGAGCAGAATGCGCTGTGAGTTACTGCCGAGCAACAACTTGCCCACTGCTGAACGACGGCGAAGGCCGATGACGATGAGCACGGCACTCTCGGACTCGGCAATCTCTATCAGGTCGTCTGCCGGTTCCTTGCCACGCACCAAGTCGCGCACCGCGAACTCGATACCTTCGGCCTTGAGTTGCGCCTCAAGCTTCTCCAGCGCGTCGCGGTCAGCAATCGTCTGCTCGGCAGTCTCATGATCGCCGCCACGGGCTGAGTGAACGACGACGAGTCGTCCCGACCGTCGGCGCACCTCTTCCACTGCTGAGGTGACGGCCGCCTGACCCTCGGGGCTACGGATGAATCCCACAACAACGGTCTCGGTCATACCCTCATCCTAGCCGCGAGTCACCGCTGCCGTCAGGCGCCACGGGGTCCGAGCGCTGTTAGATCGGCCGTTCGTGGAACCGCTGCTCGGCGACGTCGACGATGGCGTCGACGATTCCCTGATACCCGGTACACCGACACAGATTGGCCGACACCATCTCTCGCACTGCTACGCGGTCAGGCGCAGGAGTTTCGGCAAGGTATCCCTCGGCCAGCATCAGGAACCCGGGGGTACAGAAACCGCACTGCAGCGCGTGGTGCCGAGAGAACGCTTGTTGAAGATCAGTCAATTCACCGTTCGCTGCGAGGCCCTCGACAGTGCGAATGGACGACCCATCTGCCTGTACTCCGAACACCAGGCAGGCACGCACTGGCTGGTCATCCATCAGCACCGTGCAGGCACCGCAAATTCCGTGCTCACAGCCCACGTGGGTGCCGGTCAGTCCCAGATCAATTCGAAGGACGTCGGCCAAGGTGCGCCGCGGTTCAACGGAGACCTGATGCCGCACCCCGTTGACGGTCAGAGTGATCTCGCAGGATTCGCTCACGATGACTCCGTCTCAATCGGAAGTGCAAGCAGTTGCTGCATGTCAGCAGGAGTCACGGGCACATGTTCTAGCCACGCCCCCCTCGAGCGCAGCGCGTCATTCAATGCAGAGAGGATCACCGCCGGCGCGCCAATAGTGCCGGCCTCGCCCATGCCTTTGACCCCCGTTTCGGTTTGATAGCAAGGAGTTTCGAGGTGATGAATCGCGATGGGCGGCATCTCGGCAGCGGTGGGAACGAGGTAACTCATGAAAGAGCCGGCGAGCGGCTGGCCATCCGACGAGTACTCCGCTTCTTCATACAGCGTGGAACCGATGCCCTGCGCGATGCCGCCGCGCACTTGCCCATCGACGACGAGCGGATTGACGATCACGCCACAGTCCTCAACCACGAGGTAGTCAAGCACGCACACTGCACCCGTGCCCGCATCAATCTCGACGAGTGCCGCGTGACATCCGTTCGAGAACATTCCTGACGGGTCGGCTGATCCGTGCGACTCAAGGAGGTACTCCTCCCGAGCAGGCAGCAGATGCGAACGAAAGTGCACGGTCTTGGCGATGTCGTCGATGGACATCGATTCACCACTCACGCGAACCGTCGCATTGCCGTTGGACAACTCAATGTCATCTGCGGACACCGAGAGCAGGTACGCCGCGACTTCCTTCAGTTGTGTCGCAAGCTTGCGCGCCGCAACTGCCGCAGCACCTCCCCCAATCACCAGTGATCGTCCGGCGAAGGTTCCCCATCCGAAACTCGTGAGGTCGGTATCTCCTTGGCGAAGTTTGATTCGATCGGGTGCGATGCCGAGGCGGTCGGCGACAATTTGGGCAAATGTCGTCTCATGCCCCTGCCCGGCGCTGCATGTTCCGCTGGTGAGAGTGACATCGCCGCTGGCATCCATCGTGAGGTGCGCCACTTCGAACCCGGGGGTCATTGGCATCCGACGCAGGCCCATCGTCGCCGTCCCGTAGGCGTTGCGTTCGGAGAAGTTGGCGATACCAATTCCGCGAATGAACCCTGGCGCCGCTTCCTCGCGGCGTTGCCACCAGCCCAATTGTTGAACCTGCGCGGCACACAGTTCCAGTGCCTCGAGATACGAACCGGGTTCGTAGGTGATGCCGTTCGGCCCGGTGTAGGGAAAGTCCTCGGGGCGAATGGTGTTGCGTCGCCTGATCTCAACGCGATCGATACCCAAACGATCGGCAGCGCGATCCATCAACCCTTCCATCACCATCACGATCTGCGGACGAGACACACCTCGATAGGCGTTGGACGGCGGCTTATTCGACGCGATGCCGCGGCTACGTGACGCGTAGCGCGGCACTTTGTAGACGCCGAGGAATTCAGTGGCAGCCATGATGGGCTCGAGTCCGCAGGTGAAAGGGAATGCCGAGTAGGCGCCCACGTTGCAACGAATGTCAGCGGCCAGACCGGTCAACACTCCATCCTCGGTGAAGCCGGCCCGAACGGTGTACTCCTGCTCACGGCCTTGGAATGAGGCGGTGAGGCTCTCGAGGCGATCTTCAGCCCACCGCACAGGTCGACCAAGAATCCGCGCCGCCGCCGCGACGGCAACTTCCTCACGCCCCAAGACGGCCTTGAAGCCGAACCCGCCACCGACGTCAGGAACGATCACGCGAACTTGGCGTTCGACGAGGCCGAGAGCCTGTGCGATGCCGGTTCGTACCTGGTGAGGAAGTTGCGTCGACACGGTCACCACGAGTTGGTCATCACGATCGATCCACTCCGCGAGAGCACCGCGCCCCTCCATCGGGGCCGCCTGGAGACGGCCACTGCGGAAGGTCTCGTCCACCACGAGCGGAGACGCAGCCAAAACTCCCTCAAGCTCGTCGTCGGTGAACATCCGAAGATCGACGAGTACCCCGTCGGGGGCCGCATCGTGAATCGGAATCTGCGAAGGCACCTGATCGTCCATCGTCACGATGGCTGTGAGTTCGTCGATCTCACAGGCCACTGCCTCGACTGCATCCTCTGCGATGTACCGATCGGTTGCCACCACGATGGCAATCGGCTCGCCAACGAATCGCACCCGCTCGTGAGCCAGAATCGGCATTGAGGTCGTGACGAACTCATCCCGGTCGAGAAAGCCGGTGAGACTCGGATGTCCTAGGTCAGCACTCGTCAACACAGCGACCACACCAGGAATTTCCAGCGCGCGCGTTACCTCAATCGAACGAATAACTCCGAATGCGATTGGACTACGAACAAAGGCCACGTGCAGGGCGAATGCGTGGGGCACGTCATCGGTGTAGCGGCCGGTGCCTCGCAGGAAACGCGAATCCTCACGTCGCTGCAACGGCTGCCCCACCCACTGCTGCGACTGTCGTGCGCTCGATGCTGTGGCCATCACTGCACCCGCGTCGCGAGAGCGTCGTGGATCGCTCTGCGCGTCAACGTGTCGACCAGATGGCGTCGGTACGCCGCCTCGCCCGGTTCACTTTCCATGGGCTCAACGCCGGCCGCTGCGCTGCGCGCCGCCCCCTCAACATCAACTGCGCCGAGGGAGGCACCTTCCAAGAGCGTCTCGGCTTCACTCGCCCGCACGGGAATGCCTTCGACTCCCCCAATGACGATTCCGACATTGCACAACCGATCGTCAACGACGTCGAAGGCGACAGCGACTGCCGCTAACGCGAAGTCACCGTGCCTTCGCGCGAATTCGGCAAGCGCTCCATAGCGGCGAGGTGAGATGAATTGAATCTCCACCAGCAGCTCATTGAAATCCGCTGCGGTGGAGAACATTCCTTGAAACCAGTCGCCAGAAGAAACGGTGCGACGCCCACGAGGACCTTCAAGGGTCATCTGCGCGTCGAACAGTCGCGCCATCATGCACCATTCAGCCGAAGCGTCCGCATGCACGAGACTTCCGCCGATGGTCCCCCTCGTACGAATGGGCGTGTGACCGATCCATCGGGCCGCCGAGGAAAGCAGCGCGAATCCCTCCACAACTGACGCATCCGTAGTCAGCTCGAGAGTGCGGTGACGGGTGAGCGCACCCACGATTAGTGAGTCGCCATCACGATAAATCGAGTTGAGTTTCGGGATATGCATGATGTCGATGAGGGCGGTTGGCCGCGCCAAGCGAAAATTCATCATGGGCACCAACGACTGTCCGCCCGCAATGAATTTGGCATCCTCACCCAACTCATTAACGAACGTGAGGGCCTCGGACACGGTGGTTGCACGGTGGTACTCAAATGACGCCGGCTTCACGTCTCACCCACTGTGCACACTCAGCCGTTCTAACGCACCCCAGAGCCGATGACAACCCACCAGTGACCGATCTCATAGGGGCCAGACCCCTATTTACGCAGCGATCCCTGTCGCCGGTGGTCGTGGTGTGACCTTACGCAGACTGACTGACCGGCACACTGTGAGTGGGGCCGGAGGCGGACTGCGGCTGCCCAATCGATCGTCGCGACAGTCGCCGTTCCTCTGGCGTGAGGCCTCCCCAAATGCCTTCATCTTGCCCCGAGCGAAGAGCAAATGCGAGGCAGCGATCAACCACGAGACAGCCGTGGCATACCGCTTTCGCGCGGTCAGATTGCACCTGAGATGCCATGCCGATGCCGTTGGGGAAGAAGAGGTCAGGGTCGGCGTCGCGACAACCTGCCATCTCCCGCCAGTTCACAAGACCGTGGACGGGATCGACGAGTTGGCTTCTCACACGGCAGACACTAGATACCGGACCTTGCCAACCCATGCCATGCGTATGGACGGTCGGTGAAGTTCCGACGCCAAGGCGCGAAGGTCAGACCGAATGCGCGGCGACGACTGGTTCACGCAGAAGCGTGAAGGTATCGCAATCAGGTCGAGTGGCCAGCCACTCCTGCGCATCGGCTTCTGAGTTGAACGAGCCACACCACCGGTCGCAGCAGTACACATGTACCGTGCCAACCTGTGTCGCCGGTTGAGCGCTCATTTCCATTTCGACACCGTACGTCACGTCATGTCCAGTTCGCACGTCGGTCATCCAAAAGGGTGATAACCACTACCTGGCGTTCAGATGACTGCCAGCAGGCCAACGGTCACGGTTCCCTCTAGAAGCCGTGCGCGTCCAAGGGCGGAATCACCGCACGCTGCCGATCGGCGGGAGTTGCCTTCGGGTCGACGGCAGGCGCGAAGTCACCTGCCGCAACGTCGAGTGATTCAACGCATTTCAACGTCCCACGGGCTTGAAGGGTGCTCCGCACCTGTTCGTCGGTGGAGACGACTAGCAGCCGATCGCCAGATTCTGCCCGACGCTGCGTTTCGACCTCGAGCAGGGCGACCAACGCTTCGTCCGCGCTTGCGTGACCTAGGTCAACGACAACAGTCCGGCCACCTGCCTCAGGGATTTGCGAGAACGCCTCAGCCAGATCGTCACACACGTGGTCGGAAGTCAGTTCGGCTGTTCCGCGTAGGCGCAGAACAGTGACTCCTTGAATCTCAATGGCGGTTACAGAAGACATC
>CAIYMF010000027.1 GCA_903927265.1 uncultured bacterium
AAGTCCCACGGCGGCACCGGGTAGCCGAGCCGCTCAGCCCACGGCCAGATGAAACCTCCGAGGCAGCCGTCGACATGCAGACCGATTCCGTTGCTCAGCGCCACCTCACTGAGGCGTTCAATGGGATCGATGAGTCCGTGCCCGTAGTTTCCGGCACTACCGACCAACGCAATGGTCTGGTCGTCGACCATGGCAGCCGCTGCATCGACATCGACAAGCCAGTCGTCACCGAGTGGCGCGTGGCGGACTTCGATTCCCATCCAGTGCGCACCCTTGTCGAGGGCGACGTGCGCTGAGCGCGGAATGACGACGTTGGGCGCCTCCACACCTCGCGTGACTGCCGCGTGCTCGCGATAGGCGTACAGGGCTGAAATCAGACTCTCGCTACCACCGCTGGTGACAACTCCACCCGGATCGCTGCCAGCAGCCGCGGCCGCATCGGCGCGCAACATTGAGGCGGTCATCGCCACGATCTCGGATTCGAACTTGGTCGCACTGGGGTACATGTCGCGCTGCAGCACATTGGCGTGGGCGAACTGCCCGTATACCTGAGTCAGGAACTCGTAGTGCTCGTGATCGCCGGAATAGATCGATCCGCTGACCCGACCGGCGTCACCCATCGCGTCTTCGCGGTGGGCCATGGTCGTCACCTGCTCGAGCACCTCGGCGCGCGAAACAGGCTCGGTGGGGATGCTCCGGAAGGTGCGGCTTTCTCGGTATGGGTAGAAGTCATCGAGGAAACTATCGGTGCCGCTGTCGTCTGCCATGCAGATGAGCCTACGCCGCTACACCGCGTGAACCCCGGCGTCCCTTACAGTAGGTGGGACACCGTTCTATTCCCCGGTCTGCCCAGGAGTCCTCGTGAGTCGCATCGCCCGCACTACCGCAGCCCTCGCTCTTGCCGTCGCGGCATCCGCGCTGGCACTCGCACCCGCACACGCCGCCCCGGTTGGTCCGGCCGGCCTCGCCCCCGCAACGGGCGCTGCCAGCGCCAAGAGCACCTTTGAAACGGGTGGCGTCTGCAAGGCAAGCGACACCGTCTCAGTGCTTGTCGCCGGCGGTACCGGTACAGGCGCCTCGGTTCCCGCACCCGGCAAGGCCATCGTCAAGCCCGTTCCCGTCGCCAGCGTCACGACCCCCGGTGGAGGAATGAGCATTCCCTCCACCCAAACATGGGAAGCGTGGGCCACCACCGGCGAACCAATTCTCAGCCGAATCGACGGTGACTACACCATTACCGTGCAGTGCACCAACGGCGAGTCCTACGCCGGCACTGTGCGCTTCACCGGAACGAACGTCACCGACGCCACCTACTCGCTCGTTGTCCCGACGCCCACCACGGCAACCGCCACGGCGACTGAAACCAAGACCACAACGGCAACGGCAACGGCCACCACCACGGCCCCCGAGAAGCCGCGCACCCTGCCTCCCACGCCTCCCACGTCCAATGGCGTGCTCGCGGTTGTCGGAGCTCCTCTTGCCGGTGCCACCATCACCGTGGCCGGCGAAGGATTCCGCCCAGGCAGCCCGATCACCGTGGGCATTTACTCAGAGCCCAAGGAACTCGCGTCGGCTGTCGCTGACGCCGGCGGTAAGGCCAGCACTCAGTTGGTGCTCCCGAAGGACCGCACCGGTAAGCACACCTTGGTGATGCTCGGTTACGCCCCTGACGGCAACCAGCGCACGGTCTCGGCCGAAATCACGGTCATCGACGCACCGGTTGTCACGATTCCGCCGGAGCTGCCCAAGGCCGACGGCGCACTCACCGTCAGCGGAGTCGTTGTCGCTGGTGGCACCATCACGGTCACCGGAGATGGCTACAAGCCCGGCAGCGCCATCGCCGTTGGTATCTACTCCACTGGCAAGCCCCTCGCTTCGGCCGTTGCCGATGCGAATGGCAAGGCGACGACCGACTTGGTGATCCCCGCCGATTACACCGGCACGCACACACTCGCCATGATCGGAAGCACCAGCAAGGACACCCTGCGCACCCTGACCAGCGAGGTATCCGTTGCTGCGGCGCCGGTTCCCTCAAGCGGAATTCCGTGGTGGGTGTGGCTGCTCGCCGCAATCGTTGTGATCGCGATCATCGCCGCCATCATCGCCGCGAGCCGTCGCAAGAAGAGCACCCCGTGGGATGAAGCCCTCAGCGCCCAGGCTGCTGCCGCTCAGCAGATCGCTGATGGTCCCGCCCTTGCGATCAGCGACCGTGGCCGCGATGCCGCAGCCGCTATCACCCTCTGGAACACCGATCTGCCCGCCATTCAGTCAACAGAGGCGCAGATCAACCAGTTGGTACAAACGGCGCCCGACGAGACACGCAGCGCAACTGCTCAGCGTCTGCTCGGCTCGACGGTCGCACTGCGCGAGGCGCTCAATGCCGACGTGCAGTTGCGCGCCAACGAGTCGGCACCTGGTCAGGACGCACTGCTCACGCAGTCAGCCGGTGTCATCGCTCAGCGCCGTCAGGAACTCTCAGCAGTGGTCGCTAGCATTCCGCCGGTGACCCCGCCCACGGGAGCTCAGCACCGCTGATCAACCACAAAAAACTGGCAGGCCCGCAGCGATGCGGTGCCTGCCAGTTTTTTTGTGTGCTTTAGTCCTGCATTCCCTTGGATCGACGGCCCAGCACTCGATCGGTCTCGCGCTTGGCATCACGCTCAGCGAGAGTGGCGCGCTTGTCATACGCCTTCTTTCCACGGGCGAGCGCGATTTCAATCTTCGCGTAACCGTCTTGGAAGTACAGGCTGAGCGGAATGAGCGTGAGCCCTGTTTCGCGAGTCTTCCCCATGAGTTTGGAAATCTCCACGGCATGCAGGAGCAACTTACGTTTGCGTCGCGGCTCGTGATTGGTCCAGGTCCCTTGGGTGTACTCAGGAATGTGTACCCCGTACAGCCACACTTCTCCACCTTCGACGGCTGCGTAACCGTCGACGAGTGACGCGCGGCCTTGCCGCAGCGACTTGACCTCGGTGCCCGTCAGCACAATTCCGGCCTCGTACGTGGTTTCGATGTGGTAGTCGTGCCGCGCTTTGCGATTCTGCGCAATCAGAGTGCGCCCCTTCTCTCTGGGCATTGCGTACTCAGACCCGCAAGTACTTGCGCAGCGTCAAGAAGGCCGCCACGGAAGCCATCACGATGCCGGTGAGGAAGACGATAGGCGCGATCGTCCATACGGTGTCCCAGCCCACGAATGAAGTGAACTTGAAGGTCTCAGCGAGCACCCCGTCGATCAGGAACTTTTTCACAGCGACCAGCGAGAGCACCGCGAAGGCTGCCCCGATAGCAGCAGCTGTTGCCGCTTCGAGCAAGAACGGAAGTTGGATGTACAGGTTGGAGGCACCCACCAGTCGCATAATGCTTGTTTCGCGGCGCCGCGAGAACGCGGCCACTCGCATCGTGTTGGCGATCAGCAGCATGGTGACAATGAGCATGGCGATCGCGATAGCCAGAGCCATCGCCTGCAAACCACCCAGTGCCTTGAACAGTCGGTCGAGTGCCTGCCGCTGATCGCGCACGTCTTCAACGCCTGGTCGCCCCTGGAATGCTGATGCCACGACCGCGTACTTCGTCGGATCAGACAACTTCACTCGGAATGACTCGGGCATCTGGTCGACGGTGGCGTTTTCGGCCAGAGGGGAACCCTTGAACTGCTGCTGGAATCGTTCGTAGGCCTCAGCCTGCGATTCGAAGTACACCTGCTCAACCACGGGCTTGAGCGATTCAAGGTCTTCCTTGATCTGAGCTTTCTGCGCCTTAGTGATGGCACCCGCCGTGCACGACTGCGCCTCACTGACCTTGCCGCACAAGAAGATCGAAACCTCAACCTTGTCGTACCAGTAGTCCTTCATCTGGTCGACCTGGGCACGTACCAGCAGTCCCCCACCGAACAGGCCCAGAGACACCGCAACGGTAATGATGACGGCGATCGTCATGGTGAGGTTGCGCCGCAGGCCGGTGCCCACCTCACCTAGTACGAACTTCGCGCGCATCGTCAATCTCCGTTTCGTTGTTGTGCTCGGACCAGAGCCGAGGGTTAGCGGGCGTATCCGTACACGCCGCGGGACTGGTCGCGAACCACGAGACCCTGCTCAAGTTCAATCACGCGCTTACGCATCTGGTCGACAATCGCCACATCGTGAGTGGCCATGACAACGGTCGTGCCGGTGCGGTTAATGCGGTCGAGAAGTTTCATAATGCCAACGCTTGTTTCGGGGTCAAGGTTTCCGGTGGGCTCGTCGGCAATGAGAATCATCGGTCGGTTGACGAAGGCGCGCGCGATGGCCACACGCTGCTGCTCTCCACCTGACAACTGATCGGGATAGCGCTCTTCCTTGCCGTCAAGGCCCACGAGATCGAGTACCTCCGGCACCACCTTGCGAATGAAGGCGTCGGGCTTACCGATCACTTCCAGTGCGAAGGCGACGTTTCCGTGCACCGTTTTGTTGGGCAGCAGACGGAAGTCCTGGAACACGGTGCCGATCTGGCGGCGCAACGTAGGCACCTTCCAGTTCGACAGCTGACCCAAATTCTTGCCGGCAACCCACACGCGGCCACTCGTCGGCGACTCCTCCTTGAGTACGAGCCGCAGGAACGTCGACTTGCCACTACCGGAAGCTCCGACCAAGAAGACGAACTCGCCCTTGTCGATATCGACGGAGGCGTCGTCGAGTGCGGGCCGCGATTGGTCGCGGTAGACCTTGGTGACGTGCTCGAACCGAATCACGGCGCGTGCGGTCCTCTCGAGTGGCGACCCGTTATACGAGCCGTCCGTTGACGGGGCGAGCCGGGGAAGCCGCCAGGGGTGAGGCGTCCGGACGGGCCGGGTGAGTGCTGATGTCAGTTTCGACCCTCAACAGTCTACGTCCCCCCCACGGCGCGCCCGGCCGTTACCCTTCCGTTATTTCACAGCGTGTCTCGGCGAAGTGGTGCCCAGTCGCGGTCAGATCGACTGTTGCTGCCGACGCCACCGGATACCGGACTCGACGAACTCGTCGATTTCACCGTCAAGAACCGCGGCGGTGTTTCCCGTTTCGGTCTCGGTACGCAGGTCTTTGACCATTTGGTAGGGGTGCAACACGTACGAGCGCATCTGGTTACCCCACGAGCCGGCGGTCTCGCCCTTGAGCGCGTTGATCTTGGCCTGTTCTTCCTGGCGAGTGCGCTCAAGCAGTTTGGCCTGCAACACAGCCATCGCCGTGGCCTTGTTCTGAATCTGACTGCGTTCGTTCTGGCACGACACCACGATGCCGCTGGGGATGTGCGTGATACGCACTGCTGAGTCGGTGGTGTTGACACCCTGCCCACCGGGGCCACTCGAGCGGTACACATCGATGCGCAGCTCATCTTCGGGAATGTCGATTGAGTCGGTCTGCTCGACCACGGGAATGACCTCGACTCCCGCGAACGAAGTCTGTCGGCGTCCCTGATTATCGAATGGTGAGATTCGCACGAGCCGGTGAGTGCCCTGTTCGACCGACAAGGTGCCGTAGGCGAACGGCGCCTTGACCGCGAAGGTTGCCGACTTGATGCCCGCCTCTTCCGCGTACGACGTTTCGTAGACATCGAATGACCAGCCGTGGCGCTCGCAATAGCGCGTGTACATGCGCAGCAACATTTCGGCCCAGTCGGCGGCGTCGACGCCTCCCGCCTCAGCCCGAATCGTGACGAGTGCCTCGCGTGCGTCGTACTCTCCCGAAAGCAGGGTGCGCACTTCGAGTTCGCCGATCGAGGTTGTGAGCAATGCCAGTTCAGTGCCCACCTCTGCCAGTGTGTCGGCATCGTCTTCGGCCTCGGCCAGTTCGAGCATTACTCCAAGATCGTCGAGCCGGGTGCGCAATGACCGCACTCTCGCCAATTCACTTTGAACAAACGACAACCGGCTCGTCACCTTTTGGGCATTGGCCTGGTCGTCCCACAAGTTGGGCACTGACGCCAGAACCTCGAGTTCGGCAACTTCAGCGTTGAGTGTGGTGACATCAAGTACCTGCTCAACGCTGCTCAGCGTGGTGTCAAGGGCGGCCAGCGATTCAGCGATCTCAGGAGCGGCCATTGCTCAAGCCTACGCAGTGGCGCGGTTACGGTCGGCGGTGGATCCCCCGACACTCTCACCGCCGACCGGTACCTCGACGCTAGGCCAGCCCGCTTGCGGGGGGAAATCGCACGTGCTGATCTGCGAATGCCACTCACACCTCACACTCGGTCAGCACGCAAGTGCGCAGCGTTGCCGATTTACCCAGCCGGACTAACGAAATCACCCCTCCGCAACCCATTTGGCCCACAGTCCACCCGAGTGGCTCAGCGTCCGGTCCAGCCAGAGCGACGCAAACCCCCAGAAGGCCTAACCCTCGACGGGAGTCTGTTGCCCACCCTGAGCCACGAGCGCACGCAATGCCCTCAGCGCCACCGACAGGGTGGCAATGTCGGCCGTGTCGAGCGCGGTGATTTCCGACAGGGTTCCGTGAGCACGCGTGACGCCCTCAGGTTGGCCGGACTCCCACAGGTCGATTCGCTCGAGCGGATCGAGCCCTTCGGGCGTGGCCCTACTGATGCGCGCGGTGAGTGCGGCAAGGGCGGTGTAGAGGTCGGACCGCAAGGACGCACGCGCCAAGGTGGCCCACCGATCGGGTCGCGGCAGATTGGTGATGCGATGCAACAGGAGGTCACCACCAAATCGCTCGGACACCGCGAAGTACAACGTGGCGACGTTGACCGGATCGCTGCCAACCCGCCGCGACACGTCGATGATGTCGAGCAAGGAAAACAGGTCAAGCAATACGGCCACGTCAGCTGCGAGGGGTTCGGGTGAACCCGCTGCCACGAGGCGCTCGATGTGCAAACGTAGGCGCTGCGCCTCGCCGCCACGCAGCACTCCCGGCACCATGGGCGCCAATCGACGAAGTTCGGGACGCAGTATCGCGACCTCTGCGTTGACATCGACCGTACGTCCACGCGTCTGCAGCATCCATCGCGTGGCTCGATCAAGCAAACGACGGGTCTCGAGCAGCAGTTCGGTTTGCACCGCTGGCGGCGCCACTCCGTCAAGGGCCCTGATGCGCGACCACAGTTCGGGCAGGTCGAACGCTTCGGTGGCCACCTGATAGGCGCGTGCGATTTCAATTGCCGTCGCACCAGTCTCTTCCACGATTCGGAAGAAATAGGTGGTGCCTCCATCGTTGACCATCGAGTTACTCACCATGGTGGTGACGATCTCGTTGGCGAGCGGATGGGTACCGAGTCGATCAGCGAAACGCTCAGCGAGTTGAGTCGGGAAATACGAGCGCAGGAGTTGCCCACACCACGGCTCATTGGCCATCACCGCTGGCAACAAGTCGGCGGTGATTCCGATCTTGACGTGCGCCAATAGCATCGCCAATTCAGGCAGCACCAGACCTTGCCCGAGGGCCACTCGCCTCTCGAGTTCGGTTTCGGAAGGCAGCCCTTCCAATGCTCGGTCGATGGCACCTCGTTGTTCGAGCGCCGTGAGGAGCCGCCGATGCACCGACACCATGTCCGAACTCTGGGCGAAATCTGTTGCGAGCACGAGGTTCTGTTCGTAGTTGTCGGCCAGCACGAGGTCGGCAACTTGGTCAGTCATCGATTCGAGAAATGGAGTGCGTTCATCCACGGCCAGCGCACCATCTCGCACCGCGGCGTCGAGCAGAATCTTGATGTTGACCTCATGGTCACTCGTGTCAACACCAGCCGAATTGTCGATCGCATCGGTAGTGAGCAACACGCCATTGCGCGCCGCCTCGATTCGACCAAGTTGTGTGAGCCCGAGGTTGCCACCCTCTCCGACCACCCTGCAACGCAACTCACCCCCGTTGACGCGAATGGCGTCGTTGGACTTGTCGCCCACATCCAGATTCGACTCGGAGGTGGCCTTGACGTACGTGCCAATACCGCCGTTCCACACAAGATCGACGGGAGCGTGCAGGATGGCGCGCAACAGATCATTCGGGGCCATCTCATCCAGACCCTCAGGTAACCCCAATGCCACTCGTACCTGCTCACTCACGGGGACCGACTTCGCCGAACGCGGGTAGACCCCTCCGCCTGCGGAGATGAGCGCACTGTCGTAGTCGGCCCACGACGACCGCGGCAGATCGAATAGTCGACGTCGCTCAACGAAAGCCACCGCAGCATCGGGTGAGGGATCGAGGAAGACGTGCCGGTGATCGAACGCGGCCACGAGCCGAATGTGCTCGGACAAGAGCATCCCGTTTCCGAAGACATCACCACTCATGTCTCCGATTCCGACGACAGTGAAGTCATCGGCCTGCACATCGACACCGAGTCCTCGGAAGTGGCGCTTGACTGACTCCCATGCACCGCGAGCCGTGATGGCCATCGCTTTGTGGTCGTAACCCGCCGAACCACCTGAGGCAAAGGCGTCGCCCAGCCAGAATCCGTGTTCGAGTGCAATGCCATTGGCGATGTCGGAGAACGTCGCCGTGCCCTTGTCGGCCGCGACCACTAAGTACGGGTCATCGCCATCGAGTCGCACCACTCGCTCGGGCGGAACGATCGCACCATTGACCAGATTGTCACTGATCTCGAGCAGTGCCGACACAAAGAGTCGGTAACACGCGATGCCTTCGGCCTGCACCGCCTCGCGATCATTGGTATCAACCGACTGCAGACAGACGAATCCACCCTTGGCTCCAACAGGCACGATGACAGCGTTCTTCACCATCTGTGCTTTCACTAGTCCGAGAACCTCAGTACGGAAGTCCTCGCGTCGATCACTCCAGCGCAGGCCACCGCGAGCAACGCTTCCAAAACGCAGATGTACACCAGAGACGCGAGGCGAATGAACCCAGATTTCGAACTCGGGGCGTGGACGCGGCGCCTCAGGGATGAGGTTCGGCAACAACTTCACGGCGATGACATCACTCATCGATGCGTCATCAGCCCGTTGGTAATAGCTCGTGCGAACAATTGCCAGCACCACCGTGAGCAAACTGCGCACGATGCGGTCTTCGTCAAGACTGGCGATCGCATCAAGACTGCTTTCGATTGCGGCCAGCGCATCGGCGTCACTCGCACGAAGGCGATCTGGATCGAGGCGGGATTCAAACAAGTCGACGATGTCGGCCACCAACTGTCCGTGCAATGCGAGTACATCCTCGCAATAACGCCGACTAAACGGCGCCCCCAACTGCCGCGCATATTCCATCAACGTCTGAACAAGTGCCACCTGGCGCCAGGTAAGACCCGCCACCACCACCAGTGCAGCAAATCCGTCGTGATCGAGTCGGCCCTGCCACAGAGCGAGGAAGGCATCCTCAAATCGGGCCGCCAATTCCGCTTCGTCGACGGGGTTCACCAGAAGCGTGATGCCGAAGTCATAGACCCACGCTTGACCTGACGCATCATCAATGCCGTAGGGGCGTTCATCGATCACTCCCACGCGCAGGGCTTGCAGCACGGGCAGCACTTCCGACAGCGACACCCCCGCACCGCGCATCGTGAGCGCCAAGCGGCGTTCACGGCTGTCGCCTTCAGAGGGCGGTCGGTACAGGCGAACAGACATCGCGCGTTCGCCTTCGAGTTCAAGAAGTGTCGCCACGTCGCGCAGCGCATCGGCAGGCGCGAAGTCCTCTTTATACGCCTCGGGAAACGCCTGTTCGAATCGCTCACGAAGATCGCCCGCTCGCCGAATTCCGTGCGAGTCGACAAGCTCCTCATGGAATCGGTCGTCCCACGACTTGGTCGTTTCGCCGAGAGCCTGCTCAAGCTCTTCCTCGTTAATGCGTGGAAGCGAGCGGCCCACCTCGACCCGAACGAGGAAGTGGAGCCTGGCCAGTACCGACTCGCTCACCCGAGCAGTGAAGTCGACGCTCGTGGCATCGAATGCGTCGCGCAGGACACCTTGCATTCGTTCGCGTACCGATGTTGTGTAGCGGTCGCGCGGTAGGTAGACGAGCGCTGAAACGAAACGACCGTAGTCGTCGTATCGTAAGAACATCCGAGTCTGTCGACGCTCTTGCATCTGGACAACTTCGAGGGCAATCTCCTCGAGCCGCTCGACGTGGATTTCAAAGAGTTCATCACGCGGGTAGGTCTCAAGAAACTGCAACAAGTCACGCTGATCGTGACTGTGCGGAAGCAGACCCGTGCTGGCGACGACGCGTTGAACCTTGCGTCGCACCACGGGGATTTCGGTGACCGACTGCGAGTAGGCAGTGGCGGCGTAGAGCCCGAGGAAACGGTGCTCACCCACAACATGTCCGTCACTGTCGAACTTCTTGACTCCTACGTAGTCGAGGTACACCGGACGGTGCACAGTTGATCGCCGATTCGCCTTGGTCAGTACAAGTAAGTGTGGCTCGAGCGCAATCACACGCGCTTCGGGGCTCAACTTCGCGAACGAGGTTGAATCCTCCAAGTCATGACGCATGACTCCCAGTGCACTGTCGGGTTCGGCTCGCAACACGTCGGCGTCACCCTTCGCCGCCAACCCGTATTCGCGATAGCCGACAAATGTGAAGTTGTCGTTGACCATCCACCGCAGCAACTCCTGAGCGTCTTCGGCTTCACTCGAGTCGAGACCAACCGGCGGATGCGCACCGAGTTCATCAGCCAACGCCAATGCCCGCGCGCGCATGGCAGTCCAATCGTTCACGGCCAGCCGCACATCGACCAAGACCGAGCGGAGGACTACGGGCAATGCGGTGAGTTCAGTGTCGTCAAGAGGTTCAACCTCGATATGCGTCCACGACTCAGCGATTCCACCTTCACCGATTGATTCGATGACTCCCGTAGCCGAACGATGGGCAAGGATTTGCGGGTGAATCAGCAGAGCAATGTCGTGGTCAGCTCGTAGCAACGCACCAGTGATCGAGTCGACAAGGAAAGGCATGTCATCGGTGACGATGTCGATCGAACCTGGCGAGTTCACGACGACGCAGTCCTCACCGACGCGCCGATCTCGTCCCACGCCGACATGATCGCTGACGATGCGCGCCAGTTGCTCAGGCGTTCGCGACTCGACGTCGTCAGAGCCGACGGTGCGGTAATACAGCGGAATAATCTCCGCCTCAAGCGGCGATGCAGCAAGTGACACAGCCCGCGCCAACCTTGCTGATTTATCCTCGTCCACGCACCTCTCCTCGCGTCAGGACCGACTCTGACCACCGTATCCCCCGGAGGTACGTTCATGGGGCATGCTGGGGCAGGTCACTCACTTCAAGTGGAAGGTACTGGGCATGTCACGGCCATTCAGCGCGGAAGAGACCTTTTCGGACAACGTCGAGCAGGTATTCGCCATGATGTGCGACCCCGACTACCTTGATTTCCTCATCGCCAATTCAGGCGGCATCGATCCCGGGCTCAGCGTTGATAGAGACGACGATGGAACCATCGTGGTGACCCTTGACCGGTCACTGCCCGCCCAGGTGCCGTCTTTCGCCCGCGCGATGGTCGGCGACCACATCGCGGTGCGCGAGTCCCGAACGTGGCAGCCTCCCGCCGATGACGGCTCACGCAGCGGCACCCTGAGCGTTCGCTTCGACGGTGCACCGATGGAAATCACCGGCGACCTCGCCCTTGAGAACGAGGATGCGGGGTCGCGCCTGTCGGTCTCGGGCCGAGTGAAGGCGTCGATTCCGTTAGTGGGCGGCAAACTTGAGGAGTTCGCACGCGATCAACTTCTGCGGTTCGTTGCACGCGAGGAAGAACTCGGCGGGCAGTGGCTTGACCGCTAGCCGGTCGCCGATTCGTGCAGGTCAGCCAGCGTCGGCGTAGCCTGGCATCTGCTCAGGGTGTGCTAACGCCTTGGCGCTCGTGCGCATGCTCGACTTGAGTACCGACACGCGGCGACTGAGATCCATCGCGTTTCCGCCCATCATTTCAAGGTCGGCAGGTCCTGGGCCTAGCACCACAACGTCTGCGCCAGCATCGCGGACTTTCTCGACCTCGCTCAAGCAGCGCTTCGTGACCTGAATGCGCCACCGGCGCTCAAGCCGCGCCAGCACCGAATCAGGCTCATCGAGGGCGAAACTCACCATCGGCGCGAGCACAAATACCTCGTCGAGGCCAGCAGCAGCCACCAGATCGACATTGGTCGCCGATACAGCCCCACCATCGACATAGCGCCGGCCATCGATGCTGACCGGGCTGAACCAGCCAGGAATCGCACATGAGGCCATGACCGCTTCCGATAGGGGCGCCACCGGTGCCGTCGCCTGGCCGAAGGCCACCCGCTCACCGGTTTGGTAATCCATGGCAACGGCCCAGAAATTGGGGTGCGACGACCATTCACCCATCGGCGTGATGGCATCCATCAGGTGCCCGACCCGTTCCAGTGAGCCATTGCCCTCAGGCATCAGCGCTGACAACACTGCCGTCGTTGGCATCTGACGCAACCGACCCAAGGAATTACGCAGCAGCGCGCCCGAACCGGGTCCGCGCAGTTTGGGCATCTTGGGGCGCTGTCCACCAGTCGCACGCTCGTAATCCCACGAGAATCCGGCGAGAGGCCCCTCACTGATGGACTTACCCAATTGGTGGTCACGCATCTGCAGTGGCGTGATTCCCGCGGCCAGCAGGGCGCCCACGACTGATCCGGCGGAGGTTCCCACGATGACATCGGCCTCACGGGGGTCAAATCCATGCACCTGCTCGAGGGCGCAGAGTGCACCGGTCATCCACGCGGCGCCCAAGACTCCCCCGCCACCGAGAACGATGCCTCTTCTGGTGCGACGACGAGCCATGCTGGACACCCCTCTCAGACGAGAATGAACCCCTCCCCCCATCATCCCTGTGATGGGGAGCGATTCAGCGACGAGTGGCCGATTTCACCCGTGTCGGCGAGGATCGCTTCTTGCGGGTGGTGGCGAGGAGTTCAGCCAGAGCGCCCACTAGGTCGTCGGCCAGTTCGTCGACATCCCACATCGAATCACGGTCGGCATTCAGCCCGAAGTAGACCCCGCCTTCGTACGACGTGATCCCGAAACTCACGGCCTGACCCCGGCCTAGCGGAACCACCGGATAGGCCGCCACCATGTGCGAACCGCCCGCGTAGAGCGCATATTGCGGACCCGGCACGTTAGTGACGACGGTGTTGAACACCCGACGTGAGAGCCCATTGCCCACCCGAGCGCCCAATGAGTGCAGGGTGGGAGGTGAGAAGCCGGCGAGGGCCACGATGGCCTGCGCACCCATCATCTGGCCGCTGGCCTTGTGCTGACCCATCTCGTACGAGATGCGCTGCAGCCGCAGCACCGGATTGGCCTCCCCGACCGGGAGATCAACGAGATACGCGGCCACCTGGTTACCGCCGGCTGTGCTCTCATCTGAGCGCAGGCTCACAGGCACCATCGCCCGAACCGTGGAACTGCTATCGATTGCCTCGCCGCGGGACTGCAACCACTGCCTCAAAGCACCTGCCACAACCGCGAGCACCACATCATTGACAGTGCCACCGTGAGCGGTCCGAATCGTCTTGTAATGAGCCAACGACGTGGCCGCTGTGCCGAACCTCCGCGCGACACCAATTTCAGCGTTCAGCGGGCTGGATGACGGGGGTCGAGCAACCGTCAGCGCGGCACTGACAACACCCACTGCCTGCTGGCCCACGCGCGTCGCGACGGCCCGCACATCGTCCAAGCCTCGGCGCACGCTGTCGACGACAGCCGCCGGGCTACGCACCATGTCTGTCAGTGCACCCGCAACGAGTTCAAGATCGGACGGCTCGCGCGCGGGCCGCCACGCGGACGTTGAGGACTGACGAGGTTCGGGCGTGGCATCGAGGATCACCTGTCCGATGTCGACCGCGCTCACCCCATCGACCATCGCGTGGTGGGTCTTGGTCAGAATGGCGAAGCGCCCACCTTCGAGCCCCTCAACGAGATACATCTCCCACAGCGGTTTCGACACATCAAGTGGTCGGCTCATGATGCGGCTGACGAGTTCGCGCAGTTGCGCCTCGGTTCCGGGCCTAGGCAGTGCCGAACGTCGCACGTGGTAGGTCACATCGAAGTTCTCGTCGTCAACCCAGACCGGATTCGACAGGTGGCCGGGCACCCAGCGCACCCGCTGGCGATAGCGCGGAACGTAGGCGATGCGATTGCGAATGAGGCGTACGAGTCGGTCGTAGTCAAAACCGGCCTCGGGTGCTTCGAAAATCAGCACACCGCCGACGTGCATGGGCGTGGTGGGACCTTCGAGATAAAAGAAGGAGACGTCGAGAGCACTCAACCGGTCGGACATGGCACCTCCCTCTCGTTACACCGCCGCCCGCGACGGCTCGCCGTCATGATGACAGTGTCATCCCGAACAG
>CAIYMF010000028.1 GCA_903927265.1 uncultured bacterium
AAGGCCGAGGCCCGCGCCAGCGATTCTTCTTGGGCCCGCGCCCCCCGCAACCAGCCCCCACCCGGCGTAATCGGGCTAGCGAAATTCAACAGTGCCACCCGGTGCCCTTGCAGGTGGCGGGCATGAGCCACCGTCAACGTGGGCTGGTTAAACACCGAAGTATGGACTTGGGCATGGCGGACGGGGCGCATGGCGATGGGCTGGCCGGGGCGATAGGCCACTTGGTCGAGTTTGGCGGCATCGCGGGCAGCGGCGATATCGACCTGCCGTTCGAATTCATTGAAATACCAACCCCGCTCGACGATATCTTTGGTGGCCTTACCCAGCCGCGCCGCACTTTTGCGCGACAGCAACAAGGTATCGATGGTCAGCGGGGCGAATTGGGGGGTAGGGTAGGGCATATGTCTCCTTTTTTTGTGAAAACACGTATGGCCGGATGGGGCAGGAGCAGGCAGGAATGACGTACGGATGGCTCCACGCGGGGCACACGCCCGAGGCGAAGTGCCCGCCACGACCATCACCGCATCAACCATGCCGCCAATTCGGCTTGGTGCGCAAGGGCGAAATGGCCGCCATAAATGGCGTATTTTTCGCCCCTACAATGGCACTGACAACGTTCGCAAGATTGAGATGACCATGAACGGCGCGCCGATCGACCCGATCGACCCATTTATGTCTCAGTCGCGGTTGACGAGCAAGAGTGCGTGGGAGTCCATCCATCTTGAGGGTCAAGAGGTGCGGCTCGTTGCGTTTACCCTCCCTTACCTCAACCGGCTGAGCACCACTGATCGCGCACGTGCCTTGAGGCTGGGTGGCTTGCGTGAAACGCAAGGCTTCTACGTGTACCGAGGAAGCCGATTGGTCATTTGGGGAAGTTGGTTTCGTGTCATGCCGCGGTCCGAGATGGCCAAGCTCACTCGCGTTCGCGTCGAGATTCCGAATTCGCTTGATCATCTGTGGGCGCTCGACGTCAAGAAGTCGCAGGCCGAGCCCCCACCACAAGTGAGGCGCCGACTCAGCGAGCTAGCGAAAACGATGATGATGCCGAGTCAGAAGGTCCAGGAGTTCCGCGGTCGGAAGGTCACCCATACCGGGGACGTCGATTACATGTGGGTTCCTCGAGTCAACGGTGATGAGTTTACGTACGAGATCAACTCTGAACATCCGTCAATCAGCGCGTTTGTCAACGACCTCTCGACAGAGCAGCAGAAACAGTTCGGGCTTGTGCTCGAGGATCTGCAGAACACGTTCCCCGTGGTCGATGCCCACAACCGATTGAGTGCGGATGGCGTTCCTGAATCGCCCGATGACGAGAGTCTCCTCGAGCGCGCGCTCGAGGGTTGGCTCCTAGCCCAGGCGCACGGCATCGATTTGGACACGTTCGTTCTTGCGACTTCACGCGCCGACCCCTATTGCCAAGTCCCCGAGTTTGAGAAGCGGTTGAGAGAGGTCGTCTCGTAGTGAATCTAGAGTCGCATCCGAGCGTAAGTGGGACCGTGCTACCACCGGTTTATCAGCCGGCCGTGAATCTATTAGTGCAGGCCATCATCGCCAAGAATGGAAGTCCGGCGCCGATTCTGCTTGCCGAGGCGACTATCAGCGAAATGCGTTCAGCCATTCAG
>CAIYMF010000029.1 GCA_903927265.1 uncultured bacterium
ATCTTCTCGCGCACGTCGGCAATGCCTGTGCCCTTAGTGTCTTGAAAGCGCCACAGCGAAGGAATGCACGTGTACCAAACAGAGCCATCGATGACCGCGACACCAGCGCCGGTGCCATCGAGCGGATCATTCATCGGACCACTGAACGAAGTGACCTTGTCAGGAACGCCGTCACCGTTTGTATCAACAAGATGCGTGACCCGATCCTCTTCCTTGCGGTAGTAGTCCATTCCGCCTTCGCGCTTGGACGCCCACTTCTCGTACATCTTCAAACGGTCTTCGACGGACTGCAGTTGCAGATCATCCTCAAGCCAGAACTTGGAGGAGCGATTGTCTTCGACACCCTTCTCTTGCCGGAAGGACTCAGCGATGAAGAGCGAGCCGTCGTCTGCGACGCAGAAGGAGACAGGGTCTTGGACGAGGGGGTCTTGGGCGAAGAGGGCCCAGGAGAGTGGGGCGAGGGGGGTGATGGAGGGTGGGGCGGGTGGAGGGGTGGCGGCAGCGCCCGAAGGAGCAGATTGGGCCGACGCCGGTGCGGGTGGGGTCGCTGGCGATTGACCGAGGAGCGCGGCGGCGAGCAGTGGGAGGGCGGGGAGTGGGGGCATGGGGATTGTTCATCCGACCACATAGGTAACACTTCGTACCGGGCACATGGGTGACATATGTGCCCGTGACGAAGAGCGCAGTCTATGCCCTGCGGAGGCAGGATTGGTCATTGGTTGTATTCGGCCACCTCCTCGTCAGGCGGTTCGGCGATAACTGTCGGCGTATCGAGACGTGTATTGACGAAGCAGAGCACAGAGTTACGGAAGCACACTCTCCAAATCCCTTCGTCAATCTCAGTCAGACCAACCGCCTCGCCCGCGAGGGCTGTCGATAAAAACAAGTGGGTGCCTTGAAATTTGATCTCGCCGCCTTGCCGGACGCGGCGGACCTCCCAGCTCCCCGGATATTCAACTTCATCAGGACGCTCGCGCCATTCTCGTAATGATGATGCATACATCTCGCACGGCGCGCGCATGCCAATACCTTCGTGCCCGCGCTCTTCATTCATCCAGCGCACAAAATTCGTAAAGCGACGCTGTTGCGCACGCGCAGTAGCGCTCGGAGGTCGAGCGGTTTGAGACTTTAAGGTTCGATGCATCCGTTCATGGCGAGGATTGTCTTGCGGATGGCCGACGCGCGATCGACACACTTCGATGCCTTGTCGCATCCATTGCACGCTCACGCGCGAGAGCCTTCCGATTCCAGTTGACGCAAACGGAGAGCCGTTGTCGCTATGAATCCGATCGGGAATGCCATGTTCTCTGAAGACTCTTCGAAAGCTCGCAATGACACCATTAGTACTAATCGAGTCATAACCATCCACGCAAAGCACAAAGCGAGTGGCATCATCTTGAATAGTCAGCGGATAACACAACGAACGATCGCCAAGGCGAAATTGTCCCTTGAAATCAACGGTCCACTGCTCGTTTGGGCGAGTACCTGCTCGATACGAACCGTCAGGACCCCGAAGATCAGGGTCGCGACGTTTGCGTGACTTCGATTCAATCAGACCCGCCCGGATAAGTATTGATGACACAGTGCTCACCGCTGGAAGTTGAGCAAGCGGCATCAATCGACGAACTTTCCAAAGTAACTGACGCGGTCCAACGCCCGTCTCCTTACGAAGCGCGATAAGCAAATCGCGAATCTCAATCGGCGTCGCGTGACTTTGCGTGTGGCGCGCGCGGCTTTGGTCCATCAAGGCAGCGCGGCCGCACTTGTCATAGCGCGAAAGCCACTTGTGAGCCGTCTTGCGCGATATACCCAATGATCTCGCCGCCTCCGAAATGGCGATCCCATGATGAACGACCAAATCAACTAAATGATGTCTCTCTGACACAGCGTGGGTTTCTTTCCAGGGCATAGACGGAAGGTTCTGCCAAATGCCCCAACCTGTCACCCATGTGCCCGAACAGTTATGTCACCTATGTGGCCGGTATTTACCGATCGGATAAGCGTAGGAGTGCGGTGGAAAGTGCGCTTACCGGGGTTTGGCGGGGGAGTTGCGGCGTTCGCCCATCCATCCATAGTGGACCTGCACACCAATCATGGACACCCATGATGATCCTATCCGACCCTCTCGGTC
>CAIYMF010000030.1 GCA_903927265.1 uncultured bacterium
CCGAGTCGTGTCGGCTAACGGTGAGCCCATCGAACGTGCAGCCGACATGCGGGCAATACTCGCCGAACTGCCGGCCGATGGAACACTCACACTCGCGGTCGAACGTGACGGTGGGCCCTTGCAGTTGCCAGAGACATCGGTGAACGCTTCACTCAAGCGACGCTTGGGCGACCCCGCGGTGATTGAAGCTTACAAGGCGTACCAACAGGGCAACGGATTCTTTCAAGTGGAAATCGAAATGCGCTCGATTAATCAGGCGCGCGGTTTTTGGCAGGGCCCCGTGGCCTCACCCGGTGGCAAGTTCAACGTCAAGGATTCCGGCAGCACCACACACGCCGATGTACTCAGCCAGATTGAAGCCGTTGGCTGGCGACTCGAACACATGAACCACGTGTGGGTGGTGACCGGAAGTCAGTCGCGTGAGAAGTTCATGCGCGCAGGTCAAGACGTCGGCATGATGGGCGAACTCGTCGGCATCTACCTGTTCCGGCGGGTAGAGCAGGAGTAAATGCGTCAGAGAGCCATAGCCTGCCAAGCATTCTCGACCTGATCGTCCGAGACGTTCTTCGCATTCGGCCGAACGCCTCTGCGCCGTGAACCCGATCCGGCGAAGCGAGGCGTAGCGTTGTAGGCGGGGTGGTTCCAATGCCTGATGACAGCTCACTCCCTGATGCTGGCGTCCAACTACCGCCGCCGGGCTGGTACCCCGATCCCGAAAACATTGGGCAACAGCGCTACTGGGACGGCGACGCGTGGGACCTTTTACTAACCCCGGTTGAACGGCGGGTGCGATGGACTTTCGTCAGCCTCTCCGCTGCAGGTGTCATCGCAGTTGTGATTGAGAACGCGTTGTTCAACTTCAGTAGTTCAGTACCGAGTTTGGCTAGTTGCAACGGTGACTCGGCATGCCGCGCGTCGATCTGTCATGAATTGAATGAGTTGGCCAGCACCGCTACGGGATTGGCGTTCATTCCATGGTTGGCACTCGTCGCGTTAGCCATCTACGGAACGTGGCTGACCTTTCGCAGCGTGCGCCGTCATACAGGCGGCTTCAGGATCGTGATGATCGTCGGGCTTGTGGCTGCCTGGGTGGCAGTGTTGTTCATGTTCCCGCCGTTGATGTCGTTGGGGTCGGTGAACAGCTGTTTGCACTGAGGCGGTCTGCATGCCGGCCGAGGCCGCGCCAAGCAATCAACTACCACCTAGGGCAGCCTGGTGCTTCGGTTGTTGACGTGCCTCAAGTATCACTGCCAGTTCCCTGACCCACCATTCCGCAACAGACTTATTCCTCGTCTGAATTGTGTGCGGCTTGCTTCCAAGAGGCCTAATTACAAGGTTCCAATCACCAGAGCCATCGGAAACGCTCACAGATTCGGTGTCGCTCCAAGCCAGTAGCCAACTAATGACTGTTGGCTTATCTGTCGGGCAGGCATACATACCCCACGATGTCAGGCACAGGAAACTCTTTGTCCCCCTCCAAACATCAGTCAACTCCTCATCCGGAGCCAAATGTAGTGAAAGGGTCGGCGGTCTCAACTGGTAGTTGCACGTCACTATGTGGGGTGACCAGTGGAGGTTGGGATGTCGGGTGCGAGGTTGACGGTTCATGACCGTGAGGTGATTGAGCGGGGTGTGTTGGCGGGGCGATCGGTTACGGCGATTGCGGAGTTGATCGGTAAGCATCGGACAACGGTGGCTAGGGAGATCGCTCGTGGATCGGGTAATCGGAGGTATCAGCCGGCGCGAACGGGTGCGCTGCGTAAGGGGGGCCGTGGTCGAAGGTCGCGGTATTACGCACCGGTGGCTCAGGAAATTTCACGGCGGCGTGCTCGTCGACCTAAGCCAGGCAAACTGGTTGGGGAGTTTGGTGTGGTCGTGTCTGGGCTGCTGCAGGCGAACTGGTCTCCCCAACAGATCGCGCGGATGCTTCCAGAGCTCTATCCAGAGCGCAAGGATTGGCGGGTGAGCCACGAAACGATTTACCAGTCACTGTTCGTGCAGACTCGTGGCGAGTTGCGTCGGGAACTGGCTGTGCATCTACGAACCGGGCGCACCCAAAGAAAATCCAATGGTCATCGGGAGAAGCGGGGTCGTCTTACTGGGATGGTGTCGATCCGGGAGCGACCTGCTGAGGTAGCAGATCGTGCCGTTCCGGGCCATTGGGAAGGAGATCTGGTGCTCGGTGGTGTGGGTAAGGGTGCCGTGATCACTTTGGTGGAACGAAGTACCCGGTTCGTGCTCTTGGCCCCGCTGCCCGGCACGCACACCTCCATCGATCTTCGCGAGGTTCTCACCCCTCTGATCTGCTCACTTCCTGAGCAGATCCGTCGAACCCTGACCTGGGATCAGGGCAAGGAGATGGCCGAACACGCGAACATCGCGGTCGCGGCCGGGATCGAAATCTACTTCTGCGACCCACACTCGCCCTGGCAACGAGGCAGCAACGAGAACACCAACGGACTCCTGCGTCAGTACTGGCCAAAAGGTTGCGACATGCGCCAGCTCACCCAAACAGACTGCGACGACGTTGCCCTCAGCCTCAATACCCGCCCACGCCAAACACTGGGATGGAAGACTCCACAACAGGCCCTCGACCAGGTCCTACGTGCAACAGCCGCTTGAGACCGCCGGCGTTTATTGCTCATAGAAAGGCCTGCGAAGAGCCCGAGTGCGACGTCATGGCACGTGTGAGTTGAGGGTCACCTGTCAGCGAGTCGAGGTGCGACTCGTAGGGTGAAGGCGAGCACGTTAACCCACC
>CAIYMF010000031.1 GCA_903927265.1 uncultured bacterium
AGTGCGAGCCTAGCGCCGTTGACGTTGACACAATTCAGCCAAGCCCCAACTCGCGCGCGATGAGCATGCGCTGAACCTCGTTGGTTCCTTCACCGATTTCGAGCACCTTGCAGTCGCGCCAGAATCGCGCCACCGCGTACTCGTTCATGTAACCATTACCGCCGAACACCTGAGTGGCATCGCGTGCGTTGTCGACGGCGATACCCGACGAGTACAACTTCGCGATGGCGGCCTCGTGCTTGAAGGGTTCACCGGCGAGCATGCGCGCGCCTGCATCGTGATAGGCGGTACGCGCGACGTGCGTGCGCATTTCCATGTCGGCGATCATGAACGCGATCGACTGGTACGAACCGATAACGCGGCCGAATGACTGGCGCTCACCGGCATAACGCACACACTCGTCGACGCAACCCTGGGCGAGTCCGACGGCGAGAGCCGAGATTGCGATGCGGCCTTCATCGAGAATGCGCAGGAACTGCGCGTATCCCCGCCCACGCTCTCCGACCAGGTTAGCGGCAGGTACGCGACAGTCAGCGAATCCGAGTTCATGGGTGTCGGACGCATTCCAGCCGACCTTCGAGTACTTCGGTGCGACTGTGAATCCAGGTGTTCCTGAAGGAACAAGGATCGTCGAAATTTCTTTGCGTCCGTCGGGCTTGGTACCTGTGACCGCGGTGACGGTGACGAAGCCGGTGATGTCGGTGCCCGAGTTCGTGATGAACGACTTGCTGCCATTGATTACCCACTCGTCGCCATCGAGAACGGCCGTAGTGCGAGTACCGCCCGCATCACTGCCGGCTTCGGGTTCGGTGAGACCGAAGCCACCGAGCATGCGACCGCTTGTCAGTTCAGGAAGCCACTGCCGCTTCTGCTCCTCGGTACCGAACCGATAGATGGGCATGGCACCGAGTGAAACCCCTGCCTCAAGGGTGATAGCTACCGACGAGTCGACTCGCGCGAGTTCCTCGATTGCCAGACACAGCGCGAAATAGTCACCGCCCTGGCCGCCGTACTCCTCCGGGAAGGGCAGGCCGAACAAGCCCAGTTCACCCATTCCGGCAATGACTTCGTAGGGAAAGGTCTGCGCTTCGTAGTGGTCGGCGATCACCGGGGCGACCACATCGTGGGCGAACTGCTCCACGGTGCTGCGCAGAAGTTCATAGTCTTGGGAAAGTCGGGCGCGGGACATGGTCACCTCACGGGTATAGACAGCCGCCGTTAACGATCGTTAATCTACCGCTTAGGGGTTGAAAAAGCATCGGGAGGCGCCATGCCAGATCTCTCGCAGACAGCCGGTGAGGTCGACGTCACGCTCCTCGACCAGACGGTAGGCGAGAATCTTGCCGCGACGGCCTCGCGCTTTCCGGAGCGGCCTGCCTTAATCGATCTGACTGCGGGCACCCGATTGACCTATGCGGCTTTTGATGCAGAAGTCACTCGAATCGCCCGCGCACTGGTGGCACGGGGATTGGCCGTCGGCGACCGTGTGGGCGTGTGGTCGCCGAACCGTGCCGAGTGGACGCTGGTGCAGTACGCGACCGCGCGCGCCGGCATTATCTTGGTGACGATCAATCCGGCCTACCGATCGCATGAGTTGGTGTATGCCCTCAATCAGTCGGGTTGTCGCTGGGTGTTCGCGCCTGAGCAGTACCGCACAAGCGCCTATCGCGAGATGCTTGAGGAGTCGCAATCGGAACTGCCGCGAGTCGAGCAGGTCGTGTATTTCGGCACGGATGACTGGAACGAACTGCTCGCCGCAGGCGATCGCGCCGATGATGCCGCACTCGAAGTTCGGATGGCAGGGCTCAGCCCCGATGATCGGATCAACATTCAGTACACATCAGGAACTACAGGGTTTCCCAAGGGTGCCACCCTGACGCATCGCAATATCCTGAACAACGGGTACTTCGTCGGTGAGTTGTGCGGCTATACCGAACTTGATGTGGTGTGCATTCCAGTGCCGCTGTACCACTGCTTTGGCATGGTGATGGGCAACCTGGGTAGCACCACGCACGGGTCGGCGATGGTGATTCCTGCGCCGACCTTCGATCCTGAAGCGACGCTGCGGGCCGTTGAATCCGAGCGCTGTACCTCGCTCTACGGAGTTCCGACGATGTTCATCGCCGAACTGTCGCACGCTGATTTCGATTCCTTCGACCTGTCGACCCTGCGCACCGGGATCATGGCCGGCGCCCCTTGCCCAGTCGAGGTAATGAAGCAGGTGGTCGCGCGTATGAACATGCGCGAAGTCACCATCTGCTACGGCATGACCGAGACCTCACCGGTGTCGACACAGACCCGTGCTGACGACTCGCTTGAGCGCCGGGTCTCGACAGTCGGTCGCGTGCATCCGCACGTGGAGGTTCGAGTGATCACCCCGGGTACCAACACCGTCGTCGAGCGTGGGGCGCCGGGCGAACTGTGTACCCGGGGCTACTCAGTGATGAGCGGTTACTGGGCGGAGGAAGAGCGCACCCGTGAAGTGATCGATGCCGAAGGGTGGATGCACACCGGCGATCTCGCGGTCATGGATGCTGACGGCTACCTCAACATTGTCGGACGAATCAAAGATCTGGTGATTCGTGGTGGTGAAAACATTTACCCCCGGGAGATCGAGGAGTTCCTGATTACTCATCCCGACATTCTTGACGCGCAGGTCGTGGGTGTTCCGGACGAGCGCTACGGCGAGGAACTGTGCGCCTGGGTGCGCCGTCAGCCTGGCGCGGCCCTTTCAGAAGACGAGGTGCGCTCGTTCTGCCGGAAGAGACTGGCTCACTTCAAGGTTCCACGCTATGTGCGATTCACCGATGAGTTTCCGATGACAGTCACCGGCAAAGTACAGAAGTACCTCATGCGCGAGCGGTCGATCGCTGAACTCGGCCTGCAGGTCGCCGCGTCGATCGAGAATGCGTGATGACAGCACGACGTGACCGACGCAGCGAAATTCTCGCCACCGCGGCCCGAATGTTCGCGGTGTCCGGATTTCATGGGGTGTCGATTGACGATTTAGGTGCTGAGCTCGGAATCTCAGGGCCAGCGATCTACCGCTACTTCCCCGGCAAGGAAGCGATTCTCTCGGACCTCTTGATCGATATCAGCCGACGGTTGCTCGAGGGTGCTCGTGAACGCGTGTCCACTTCTGATGACCCGCCCGCCCAACTCGCAGCGCTGATCGACTTCCACATCGCGTTTGCGTTTGGTGAGCCGGACCTCATCGCCGTGCAGTTTCGCGATCTCGGCAGTGTTCCCGAATCCGAGCGCCGCACGGTGCGGTCGTTGCAGCGCCAGTACGTCGGAATCTGGATCGACGTGCTGCTGCAGGTGTACCCACCCGTGACGCGGCCGCGTGCACAGTCGACGGCTCAAGCGGTGTTCGGTCTACTCAACTCCACTCCGCACAGTGGCCGCGCGGGTGAACCGCATCTGCCGGAGGTTCTGCGGGCGATGGCGGCCGCTGCTCTTGCCGCGGGCTGTGCAACAGAGTAACGTGAACGATCGTTAACTAAGGCAGGAGTTTCGCGTGGCTGTCATCCACTCCGCGGTCGACTCACATTCGGAGTCGTTCCGTGCAAATGCGTCGCGCATGGCGGGTTTGGTCGACGAATTACGCGACCGCCTTGCGGTGACGAGCCTGGGTGGTTCGCAGGCCACTCGTGAGCGTCATGTTGAGCGGGGCAAGATGCTCACGCGCGATCGCGTCGACGCGCTGCTCGATCCCGGAACTGCCTTCCTTGAACTCTCGCCCCTGGCCGCGTTCGGTCTCTACGACGACGACGCCCCTGCCGCGGGCATCGTGACAGGTGTCGGGGTGGTCAACGGTCGTGAAGTAGTGGTCGTTGCCAACGATCCGACGGTCAAGGGCGGTACGTACTACCCACTCACAGTGAAGAAACATCTGCGCGCGCAGGAAGTCGCGCTGCACAACAACCTTCCGTGCCTGTACTTGGTCGATTCCGGTGGCGCGTTCCTGCCACTGCAGGACGACGTGTTTCCTGATCGCGATCACTTCGGTCGCATCTTCTTCAATCAGGCGACCATGTCGGCGCGTGGGATTCCGCAGATCGCCGCCGTGCTTGGATCCTGTACGGCTGGTGGTGCTTACGTTCCGGCCATGAGCGATGAAGCGATCATCGTGCGCAATCAAGGCACGATTTTCCTGGGTGGTCCGCCGCTGGTGAAGGCGGCAACGGGCGAGACCGTGAGTGCGGAGGACCTCGGTGGTGGGGATTTGCACTCGCGTGTTTCCGGAGTCACCGATCACCTCGCACACGATGATGCTCATGCCTTGCAGTTGATGCGCGACATCGTGGCGACGTTCGGGCCTGTGAATGCAGCACCGTGGCAGATGCGTGAATCGCGTGAACCACTGCGTTCGCCGAGTGAACTTGGTGGCGTCATCCCTGCCGATGCCCGCACATCGTATGACGTGCGCGAGGTGATCGCGCGCATTGTTGACGGTAGTGAGTTTCATGAATTCAAGGCTGAATTCGGAACGACCGTGGTCACCGGTTTCGCACACATTCACGGTCATCCCGTCGGCATCATCGCGAACAACGGGGTGCTCTTTTCTGAATCGGCACAGAAGGCCGCGCACTTCATTGAGTTGTGCGATCGGCGCAGTACACCTTTGGTCTTCTTGCAGAACATCTCCGGTTTCATGGTGGGACGTGAGTACGAGGCAGGCGGAATCGCCAAGCACGGCGCAAAAATGGTCACCGCTGTGGCGTGCGCACGTGTTCCGAAGTTCACCGTGGTGATCGGCGGGTCATACGGTGCCGGTAACTACTCGATGTGCGGGCGCGCGTATTCACCGCGTTTCCTGTGGATGTGGCCCAACGCCCGAATCTCAGTAATGGGTGGCGAGCAGGCGGCCACCGTGTTGGCCACCGTGCGGCGTGATCAGGCCGAGGCGCGCGGTGCCGACTGGCCAGTCGATGAGGAAGAGGCGTTTCGTTCGACAATTCGCGATCAATACGAGGAAGCGGGGAATCCGTACTACGCCACTGCACGCTTGTGGGACGACGGCATCATTGATCCCGCCGATACACGCACGGTGCTGGGGCTCGGGCTCGAGGCAGCGTCAAGGGCTCCGCTCGAACCCATTTCCTACGGCGTCTTCCGGATGTGATGACGATGTTTGAGACGGTGCTGGTCGCTAATCGTGGCGAGATCGCCGTGCGCATCCTGCGCACATTGCGTGCGATGGGAATTCGGTCGGTGGCCGTGTTCAGCGAGGCCGATGCGAACGCACCGCATGTGGTGGCCGCTGATGAGGCGGTGCTGCTCGGACCGGCCGATGCGGCGAGCAGCTACCTATCGATAGAACGGGTGCTCGCGGCGGCGGCAGCGAGTGGTGCACAGGCGATTCATCCGGGGTACGGGTTCTTGGCCGAGAACGCCGAATTTGCTTCTGCGTGTGAGGCTGCCGGACTGGTGTTCATTGGTCCGACCAGCGAAGCGATTGCGGCGATGGGTGACAAGCGCGCGGCGAAGGAGTTGGCGCACTCACTGGGAATACCGGTGGTGCCAGGTTTCCACGGTGCCGATGCCAACGACTCCGAACTCGTCGGCGCTTCTGCTGATGTGGGCTTTCCGTTGCTCGTGAAGCCGGCTGCCGGTGGCGGTGGCAAGGGTATGAAAGTCGTGCGCGAGCCTTCCCAACTACCTGATGCTTTGGCATCGGCGAGGCGCGAAGCAAGTGCCGCGTTCGGTGACGGGTCGTTACTGCTTGAGCGTTACGTTCCTGTCGCTCGTCACATTGAGGTGCAGGTGCTCGGTGATGGAAATGGGAAGGTGCTGCATCTTGGTGATCGCGAGTGCAGTCTGCAGCGCAGGCATCAAAAGGTGATTGAGGAAGCACCAGCCCCTGCACTCGCGAATGACGTGCGCGCCGCGATGGCGTCGGCTGCGGTCACGCTCGCGAGTGCAGTGAACTACCGCGGAGTCGGAACCGTTGAGTTCATTCTCGACGCGAGTGACGGGCGCACGTGGTTCTTCCTTGAGATGAATACGCGTCTGCAGGTCGAGCATCCGGTGACCGAATTGGTGACCGGGCTTGATCTCGTCGAGTTGCAACTGCGCGTCGCCGCGGGAGAAGGCATTGCGTTCACACAAGACGACGTGCGACTGAGTGGACATGCCGTGGAGGCGCGCGTGTGCGCTGAGGATGGCCACCACGGTTTCCTTCCCTCATCGGGAACGTTGGTGGCCTATAGCGAACCGACGGGTGTGCGCATTGACTCTGGAGTGCGGGAAGGTTCCGTCGTTTCCACGCACTACGACCCGTTGCTACTCAAGGTGATTGCACACGCGCAATCACGCGACGGCGCGCTCGATGCCGTGTCGGCAGGACTCAGTGAACTCGTGGCATTGGGAGTTGCGCACAACGGAGGAGCGCTGCGCAGACTCTTGGCCGACGATCGTGTGCGTGCGGCTGAGATGACCACGTCGTTGATCGATGAACTCGAGTGGACGAGCGCGGGTAGCCCGATGCGCGCTGTTGCGGCGGCACTTCTGGTTGGAGTTCGGCGCGAAGCAGCGGGTGAGTCGTCACTGTGGGGTCGCGCGACGGGGTGGCGCCTTGGTGCGCAAGCCCCCGCTCTTTCTCGGTTGGTTGATGACGACGGCAACGCCACAGCTGTTGCGTTGTACGGTCGAGTGGGTGAGTGCCGCGTGTCGATTGATGGTGGCGCACCCATGCCTGCGTCACTCGCGCGTGCCGATGGTGGGTCGCTCATCACGGTCAATGTCGATGGTGATGTACGTCGGTATCACGCGGTGTTCGACGAGACCGGTTTCGATCCGTGCGTGTGGGTGGGTGAAGCCGGAGACTCCTGGCAGTACCGCGTGGTCGCCGCCCGGGCGAATGCGGGCTCGACTTCTTGTGATGCCGACGGTGAGATTCGTTCACCGATGCCGGGATCGATTGTCGTGTTGGAGCGTGCGGTCGGTGACGCAGTGAGTGCAGGCGATGTGGTGGCAGTCGTCGAGGCCATGAAGATGGAGTACCCGGTGCGGGCACCCTTCGATGGGGTGGTGACGCAACTGCTCGTGAATAAGGCCGCACAGGTCACGCGTAACCAGGTTCTGGCAGTGGTGGAGGAGCTGTGAATTCCTTTGGCCCCAAGGTTGCGGTGAGTCGTTCAGACCTGCCCGCGCGCGTCACCGTGTGGGAAGTCGGAGCGCGGGACGGATTGCAAAACGAGTCGACAGTCATTAACACGGCGACCAAAGTTGAGTTCATCGATCGTCTCAGCGATGCGGGGCTTCCGATAGTGGAAGCGACCAGTTTCGTGCGAGCTGACCGCATTCCTCAATTGGCCGATGCAGCAGACGTGATGGGCGGGATTGATCGGAAGCCAGGTGTGCGCTACCCGGTGCTCGTACCCAATCTTCGCGGGCTCGAGGCGGCGGTCGCGAGTGGTGTGCGCGATATCGCGGTGTTCGCCAGCGCTACCGACACATTTGCGCAGCGGAACTTAGGCCGACCGATGGTCGAGCAGATGGCGATGTTTGCGCCGGTGATTGAGGCCGCGCGGGCGCAGGGACTTTCTGTGCGTGGCTATGTGTCGATGTGTTTCGGAGATCCGTGGGAAGGTGCGGTCGATGCGGGGCAAGTAGTGGGCGTGTGTGAAGAGTTGCTTGCGGCGGGCTGCACGGAGTTGAGTTTGGGCGACACCATTGGAGTTGCGACTGCGGGTCAGGTGCGTGAGGTGTTGGGGCGGCTCGACGCGAGTGGCGTGAGCACTGACACGGTGGGCGTGCACTTCCACGACACCTATGGACAGGCGTTGGCCAACACGCTCGCGGCTCTGGAATGCGGAATCAGCACAGTCGATTCGTCAGCGGGTGGCTTGGGTGGGTGTCCCTACGCCGAGTCAGCGACGGGCAATCTCGCGACCGAGGATCTCGTGTGGATGCTCGATGGGCTCGGCATTGAGACCGGCGTTGATCTCGAGAAGTTGGTGGCGACGTCGGCATGGATGGCGAAAGTGCTGGGGCGTCCAGCGGCATCGCGCGTGGTGCGAGCGCTTTCGCGCTGACGTCAGATCGGTACTGGTTCGGATTCCTCGGGCGCGCCCTTGCGCGTTGCCATCCACGAACCGATGAGTACCAGCGGAAAGCCCACGATCATTCCGGTCGTGATTGCCTCACCCAGCAGTAGTACCCCGAGGATGAGAGCGACCACCGGATTGAGGTAGGTGATCACGGTCATGCGCGCAGGACCGACTTCGGCGACGAGTTGGAAGAAGAAGATGAACGCGATCGCGGTGCACACTACGCCGAGCAGCACCACGCACCACCACGCCTGCGCGGGAACCGGTTCGGTGGGTCGGGTGAGGATGGCGAAGGGCGCGAAGATCACGGTGTTGATCAGCAGTGAAATCGCGATGACACCCATGCTCGGGACACCAACGAGTCGCTGGGAGATCACCACAGGACCGAATGCATAGCCGACGACGGTGATCATCAGCAAGGCCACTGAAGGAAGGTGAATTTCACCGACGTCCAAGCCCACGAGCGCTGCGACACCGGCGATTCCGATAAAGAGCCCGACGAGTCGCGCTCCGGTGAAGCGGTCAAGCCCAAGTCGCACGGCGATGAAGGCTGCGACCAGTGGCACGGCTGAGATCATCAGCGCGGTGAACGAACTGGTGAGGTGTTGCTCGGCGAAGGTGACGGCTGGCCAGGTGAGTGTCATTTCGACGACGGCGAAGACCGCAATCCAGCCGAGGTGCCCGCGAAGTTGCTTGAGTTCGCCGCGTGCGGCCGCGATCGGAAGCAGAATGGCCGCGCCAATGGCGACGCGCGAGAACACCAAGAACCACGGCGACATCGATTCCACGGCGACGCGGATCATCAGGTAGGGGATTCCCCAGATGATCGACAGGCTGATGAACAGCACCCAGCCGCGACGAGACATCTGGCCATTGTGTCGCTCCGCCACCCCCTTTCCGCATGGGGGGACATTCAGCACGCATAGGCGCAGTTTTCGGTGCCCATGGATGTGTGGGATTGCGGTGACTTCGACGCAAGTGGGCGTGCCGCGATGGCTCTTCAGGTGAAATTCACGAGGGCTACGTCACAATCAACCGCATGATGGGTGATCCGGGGCCGTGCCCTGCGTGCGAATCTGCTGACCTTCAACGCCGTGGTGGCAAGGACATGTGTCCTCGGTGCTACTACATCCAGCCGTGTTGCGACGGTGGAGAGTGCGCGGTCGGCTAGGTGCTGGGGTAGGAAAACTGCCTCTATGCGTGCTGAATGTCCCCCCATGCAAAAGGTGGGGTGTCCGGAATCGGAATGACGGGGGCATCGGCGCCGGCCTAGGGTTCTGGAATGACCCCGTCGACGGCCGACATCGCGCGTGAGCGCGTCCTGACCTGTGTGCGGTTGATGGATGACGCGGGCGGTCCCGTCGCCGCTGCGACTATGGCAGCAACGGCCGCATGCAGTGAACGTCAACTGAGCCGCTCGTTTCGCGACGTACTTGGCATCACCCCGCGCGAATACGGCGAGGCCGTGCGCACGGGCAATGCGCGCCAACTCCTCCGCGAGCGCGACTCGGTGCTCGATGCCGCGTACGAAGCCGGGTATGGCTCAAGCCGTGCCTTCTACGAAGAAACGGGGCAGCGACTCGGAATGCCACCTGCCGAATACTCGCGAGGTGCGAAAGGCCGAACTCTCGTGTGGTCGACCGTCCCGGTGACCATCGGTGAAAACGATCGCTCGTTGGTGGCCGTCGCCTCGTCTGAAGGTTTGTGCGCCGTGCGCATCGGAAGTGACGTCACCGCGCTCGAAGCCGAAGTCACCGCGGAATTCCCTGCCGCCTCCCTCGCGCGTGACGATGAAGCGCTCGCTGATGTGATGCAGGCCCTCGCTCTACTCGCCCATGGTGAGCCGACGCAGTCGCATATTCCGCTCGACGTGCAAGGCACCGCCTTCCAA
Organism: uncultured bacterium; assembly: GCA_903927265.1. Lineage (GTDB taxonomy): Bacteria > Actinomycetota > Actinomycetes > S36-B12 > CAIYMF01 > CAIYMF01. The sequence goes on from CAIYMF010000031.1 coordinate 9,949, forward strand.
GCGCGCGTCTGGGAAGCGCTGGTCCGGATCCCTCGCGGACAGACCCGTTCGTACTCCGATGTGGCCGACGAAATCGGACGCCCCACCGCCGTTCGGGCCGTGGCGCGTGCCTGCGCGACGAATCCGGTTGCCCTCGTCGTTCCGTGCCATCGCGTGGTACGCAGTGACGGATCGCTCAGCGGATATCGCTGGGGTCTGGAAATTAAGAGCAGCCTGCTTGAGGCCGAGGGGCGCGATCGAGTGGCACCCGCGACAATGGTCTAGTGACTGCCGAACTCGAGACCGACGTCCTGGTTGTGGGCGCCGGTCCGGCGGGGTCGTCCGCTGCGACCTGGGTGGCCCGCGGAGGTCGCGAGGTGTTGCTCGTTGACGCTGAAACCTTCCCGCGCGACAAGCCGTGCGGTGACGGACTCACCCCCCGCGCGATCGCCGAACTCGACTCGCTCGGGCTCTCCCCCTGGCTCACCGGCCGCGCCGTCAATCAGGGTCTGCGTGCCCACGGCTTCGGTCAGACATTGGAACTTCCGTGGCCGGGAGGCTCGCTGCCCAGTCGCGGCGGTGCCGCTCCTCGACTCGAGCTCGACGCAGCGATTCGCCACGTGGCACTTGACTCGGGGGTATTGGCCATGGAAGGTGCCCGTGCCGTCGATGTCGTCCGCGATAGCGGGCGCGTGAGCGCCGTGCGCTTCCGAACCGCAGACGGCGATACGGAAGTGCGCTGCCGCCAACTCGTGGTGGCCGATGGTGTGAGGTCGCAGCTGGGCCGAGTGCTCGGTCGCACGTGGCATCGCGATACCGCCTACGGAGTTGCGGCGCGCGGCTACATTGCCTCCAACCGTTCGGACGACCCATGGATCACCTCGCACTTGGAACTGCGCGGTGAATCCAACGAGATCCTGTCGGGATACGGCTGGATCTTCCCGTTGGGCGACGGCGAAGTAAACGTCGGCGTCGGAACACTCGCGACGGCTGCACACCCCGCCGATGTGAATCTGCGCCGTCTCATTGACGTGTACGCCGATCAGCAGCGCAGCAGTTGGGGATTCGAAGGCCCGATCCGTGCACCGTGGTCAGCCATGCTGCCGATGGGTGGCGCCGTGTCAGGCGTGGCCGGTGTGAACTGGGTGCTCGTCGGCGATGCGGCCGGTTGCGTCAATCCGCTCAACGGTGAGGGCATCGATTACGGCCTCGAGACCGGGCGGCTCGCTGCCGAACTCATGGGCGATGGGTCGACCGATCTCAGTGCAGCGTGGCCCGCACTTCTTATCGATCACTACGGGCTTGCCTTCTCCATCGCGCGACGCTTGGCTGGCATCCTCACCATCCCAGGCTTCCTGGCCAAGGCCGGTCCGATCGGAATGCGCAGTGATCGGCTGATGACTGTTGCGCTACGGGTGATGGGAAACCTGATCACGCCTGAGGATTCCGACGTGGTTGCACGCCTGTGGCGTACGTCGGGTCGGCTGTCGATTCGCTTGGATGGGCGACCCCCGTTTAGTTAGTCGCGGCGTAGTCGGATGCCCCACGTAGGCTGCAGCGCGGCAGGCCATTCTGCTCCCTGACCTCTAAGTCAGTAGTCGCGCACCAAACCCATTTCTCCCGCCGCTTCCCACAACTCAGCTCGAGCGTCGGGGTGCGCCGCCTTCTCAATCAATTGGGAGGCCTGCTCACGTTGAGTATTTCCGAACACGCGCGCAA
>CAIYMF010000032.1 GCA_903927265.1 uncultured bacterium
GAAGTCGGCGGGTGCGTGGTCGACGTTGGGGTTGGTGGGTTGGGGTCAGGTGGTGAAGGATCCGTTGTTTGCGGTGGAGGTGTTGGCGTTGTTGCGGCAACGCGATCCGCAACGCAACTGGAAGCTGCGCCTCATCGGCGGATCGCTTGAAGCCGGCGCTCGTCCCTGGGATGCGGGATACGTCGATGATTTTCAGCGCCTCGTTGGTGAGGCTGTCGTTTCAGGTGCCATCGAGATGACGGGGTTCACCGACAATGTGAACGCGGCTCTCGCGGACGTGGGATTCATCTTGTCGACCAGTTTGCGCGAGGCCGATCCTCACGGGGTGCTCGAGGGCGTTCTCAGTGGTGCGGTGCCGGTGGTGCGCGATTGGCCGGTAGTAGCGCCGTGGGGTGGTGCGCGTGAACTCTTCCCCGCTGGCTGGATTGTTGACTCACCGGAGCAGGCGGCCGATCGCATCTTGTCGATTGACGATCCCGAGACGGTCGGTAGACAAGCCGCCGAGTGGATTGTGAGCCAGCGGCCTTACGGTGACGAGCAGGTAGCCCTGATGGCAGTGCTGTCGTAAGTGCCGTTTAGAGGTACCAGCGAATGATCTGAAACGCCTCGGCGTATTCGACTCCTGCCTGCACTCCGCGGAAGCGGGCTTGAGCCTGCACGTAGTCGTGTGTCATGTAACTGCGACGTTCCTGTGAGCGGTAATGCGTGAGGGCATTCCACTTGCTCTGCACGTGGCGCTCGTCGATTGTGACAAATGCTGAGACATCGAAGTGAAAGTTATTCCACGGCACTTCGTAACCAAGAATTCGCGTGCGTTTGAACGCGCGGTGAGCCTCGACAGACACGACGTAATGGTCTTGATGTGAATCGTGGCTTGAGGGTACGAGTACAAGATCAGGTTTGAGTGAACTGTTCAACGTGACCATTTCGTCAAGAACGCGTTGGCGGTCACGTGCGAGATGGCGTGCTTCGAAATCAAGGATTCTCAAGTGCTGCTCGTCAAGCCCCAGTGCCTGAGTGGCGGCGGCACATTCATGGCGCAATAGGTCGGGCGGATCCGGCGGCACCTGCAGGTTTTCGCACGCAGAAAATGCCACGTAGTGCACGTCGTTTCCCGCCTCGAGCCACTTGGCGATCGAACCACCCGCGCCGAGTTCGCCGTCGTCAGTGTGCGGTGCAAGAACGACGATGGTGGCATTAGTTATGGCGAGGCTCATCGGGAGATCTCCCTTGCAGGGGAGCCGACCACGGTCGCTCCGTCTGGGACGTTCTTCACAACGGTTGAAGCCAGACCAATAATGGCGTCGGCTCCGACTGTGAGTTGCTCGCGGATCGACACATTGGGTGCGACCCACGCCCGTTCTCCGATGCGCACGCCACCGCAGAGAATCGCAGTAGCGATCACAAAAGCTCCGTTACCGATGTGGCAGTTATGGGCGATGTGAACAAGGTTGTCGATCTTCGCGTGGTCATCGATCACGGTGTCGTCAAGAGTGCCGCGGTCAATGCACGTGTTCGCTCCGATTTCGACGTCAGATCCGATTACGACGCCACCCGAATGCGGAATCAACAGTGGCTGACCGTCGTCCTCGCGCACATAGCCGAAGCCGGTATAGCCGATGGTGGTGCTCGGGCCGATGCTGGTGCGATCACCGATCCGCGTTCCAGACAGGATCACTGCATTGGCACCGATGATGCAGCCAACTCCAATGATGACGTCGTCGGCGATATAGGCACCTGGACCGACGCTGGTGCCGTCGCCGATGCGGGCCTGCGGGTCGATTACGGCGGTTGGATGCACGCCGGCAGCAGGTCGGGTCGTGAAAAATCGATCGACAACCCGAGCGAATTCGCGGCGTGGTTGGTCGACTGCGATCACGAAGCGCCCGACACTTGAGACTCGATCAACCACCTCAGCGGGAACGAGCAGCACCGTTGACTCGGTGGAGTCAATGGCATTGAGACCCGCCTCGTGAACATGCTTGGCAAACGACAGGCATCCAACCTGACCGGGAGTCAGGCCCGCTGCGCCTCGAACAGGAAGAGACGGGTCGCCGGCGGACGCGCGGGCCCTGTCGGCGAGAAACTCGAGAACATCGGCCGCGGTCAGTACACCGCTGGCTGCTGCGTCAGACATGTCGCCAGCCTAGTGTCTGCCGTCGACGAGATCAGGAAGTGGCGCGTCAGCCACTCACGTGCAACACAGTGGTGATGGCCGTCATGCCTGCATCAAGTCCGAACCGTTCGCTGACGGCCAGTCGGGACTCGGCGCCGCTCACTCGCCACACCTCGGGGTCGGCAGTGAAAGCCAGGATGCGTTCGGCGCCCTGATCGACGTCATCAACCACCCAACTGTCGGGAAACAATCGACGCGGCCCGTTCCAACGTCCCATGAGCGGCCAGTCGCGCACGACGGGTAGGGCACCAGATGCAGCTCCCTCGACGAGGGCAGCGTGGAATGACTCGCGCACACTGCTCGAGAGAATGACGCCCACGTCGGCGAGCGTGCCGGGAACATCGTTGGTGGAGGGCAGGAACTCAACGGCATCGGCGGTGTGGGTATCTGCGATGGCCTGCTTGGTGCGCGTGGAGTAGGCAGCAAGCCCCGGCGCGGCATTGTCAGGTACATCGCCACCGATGAGCAGCAGTCGATAGCGAGGATCGGTGGCGCGCAGGCGTGCGAGGACGTGGACCGCCCAGGGGGCGTCCTTTGCTGCGTTGTTCCACTTGAGCAATGCCAAGGTGAAACGGGCATCGTCGTTCTTGGGGAGATTGAAGCGCTCGAGATCGAACCAGAGCGGAATCACGTGGCGACGCACCTGCGCGTAGCCGGGGCTTGTTGCGAGAGCGCCATCGACCATGTCGCGGAAATGGGGTCCAACGAAAACCAAATCGCTGACGCGACCCCATTGCACGTAATGCAGTGCGGGCTTGAAGGCTTCGTAGGCGTGCAGTCGAACGATGATGCGCGTCGTGCCCGGATCGACAGCGGTGGCGACGACAGCGGCACGCTCGGCCCACTCAACCCAGATGACATCGGATTCATCGTGAATGGTGCCCATCACGTCGGCGAGTGCCTCGGGAACCTTGCCCAGAGCGATCTGGGCAAGCACTCTGTCGGAAATGGGGCCGTGAACCGCAGGGTCGGCGAGGTCGATCACGCGTACTGTCGCGCCGGCGGCCGTGGCGGCGTCAACGACGGGTGGAGCCCACGCCAGATTGCTGTAGCCAAGCACGGTGATGCGCATTCCGGCGAGAGTGGTGGCCGAGACAGGGTGCGTACGCGTGGTCGCTTGCAAGCCGGGCATCGGGGGAGTGGCACTCCACTGAGCGAGGTACGACGTCGGGTCGTCGGCGAGTGACGAACTCGTGCCGTCGAAGTGCAGTGCGCGGTGAAAGAGTATGTCCTGTGCGCGAATCAATCGGTCTGTTTGAGCGCGAAGGTCGCTGCCAGTCATCGACTGAGCCAATGACTCGAGCGCGAGTTCGGCACCGATGCGCTGGTCGTCAGGAACAGGGAGTTCGCCGCTGTTGAGTGCCCGCATCGCACGTTCCAGACTTGCCTGACGCACGTCTGGTTCGCCGCCAGTGAGGCGACGGTACATCGCGTCAACGGCATCATGCTGGCGCTCCCACGACCATTTCTGTAGAAGCGCGTCATCGGCGTAGGGAGCACGGAAGCGTTCGATATCGCTCAGCATGGCGCGAACGGCATCGGCAAAACTGTCAACGTCACCAGCGATGTGCACAAGTCCGAGTTGGTTCTCTGTTACCCACGCGGCTGCCGCAGCAATGTCGGAATTCAGCATGGGAATACGGCCGTGCAGATACTCGAACAATTTCGTTGCGACACCGAGATTGTGGTTCTCGGTGTGCAGGGCTGGACTAATGCCAATGGTTGCCTCGGAGACGTATGCCGACACTTCATCTGCTGAGACGTAGTCGACTCGGTGGAACCTATCTTTCACGCCGAGTGCAGTTGCCTTCGTCCGCAGCGAGGCGATGTAAGGAGATTCCTTGCTCACTGTGATGAAATGCACGCCGGGCAATTGCGGCAATGCTTCGATGACCGTGTCGAGCCCGCGTAGTGCGCCCGCTGCACCCACGTACACAAGCACTGGCGATTGAGCATCGATACCGGCATCGTGTCTAAGGGAGCGTGCAATCTTTCGGTTCGACGCATTGAGCATCGGGGTGTTGTAGACCAACACGGGCCGCTCGGTGATGCCATGTGTCTGCATCAATCGGTCGGCGACTTGATCGGAGACAGTAATAACTGCGTCGACACTCGGAACGTATTCGGCTTCTGCTTGAACGGCGCCCCGGTGACGGGTGGTGTCCTGCATGACGACGCCGGGAAGAAATTCATGCGCGTCGTAGATCACCTTGGGGCGTTTACCCTTGCGAGCGAGGCGGTCGGCCGCGCGCACAGCTACAGGCAATGCTCGGTAATCGTGCGCGTGAATGAGATCGGGACGGGCCGAATCGATGGTGTCGGCGTAGGCAATTTCTAGGTCAGCGAGGAAGGGTTCGTCGTAACGCCACTGACGTGAGCCGTGTAAGCGAACAGGGGGACGCGCTTTACGCCCCGCGTCGCGCTTTTTGGTTGCGCGCGAGCGTAGGCCGTACATGAGTCCGACCCACTTGCGCTGCAACTGCGTGACGAGTCGTCGGGGACGTGATGCACCCGAACCGAACTCCTGCTGCAATTCAAGGGTGAGCCAGTCGAGTCGGCGACGTGAGCGGCCCTGATCTTGGGTCGTGCGAAACGCCATTGGATGACGCAGGGTGAACCGGTTACCGGTGGTGAAAGCCGTGGCGCGGGGAAGAGCGGCCCAGACGACGGTGGCCTCGCCGTACTCGTCGGAGAATCCTCCGGCTTGGGTGCGCGTGGCCGCCGCGTTGTGGTTGCCGACAAGGGTGACATCCCAGCCGCGCGCGGCCATCTCACGAGCGGACTTCTGAACGCGGGAGTCGCCGGTGATTGTGTTGTCGACGATCATCACGATTCGAGGTGAGGTCACCGACCTAGGGTATCGACTTCCGGCCGTGAAGCCCGGCGCGCTTGCTTACCAGCGAGCGACGGTGGTGAAGCGAACCGACGAGGTGGCAGGAGTCGTGATCTGCAGCACCGTGATCGGAAGGCCAGAAGCTGAGGTGGCGCCCGACTTGGTGCGAGTGACGACCGATCCGGCGGGAAGGCCCGTCACCGTCACCGTGAGGTGCTGGGTTCCGCTGGTGAGAACGAACTTGGGTGCCGTGGCGGTTCCGCCGACGCTCACTGCGGCTTCGGTCACCCAGTGCCAGTTCCACACGCGGGCAGCGGTGCCGGTGAGCGAGTCAACCATCGTCATGCTTGAGCTTGCGAGGCTGACGGTACGAGTCGCGGTGCGTGAGCCAGGGATCGTGCGCTGCAGGTCGACCGCCATGGTCGAACCGCTCGCGCTCAGTGCTGCGGAGGCGCCGATCACCGGGCGGCTGGCACCGGTCACTGTGGAGTGAGCGTCAGCTGAGACCTTGAAGTCGCTCCAGCGGGGGCTGGTCGAGGCGAGGGTGAAGTATCCGGGGGCGCTGTAGTTGCCCTTGCCGGGGTCGACAGTCCACTCGACGCCGTTGGCGATGAGGCCAACCGAACCGACGTCAAGGTGGGTGTGCGACAGGTAGCGGGGGCTTCCCTTGAGCCACGCGGTGGCGGTGCTTCCCTGCACGGTAGCCAGGCCGGTCTTGGAGTAGACGGCCGACTTCTTCGCGGGCGTGGGGAGCGACCAGGCAGTCGCGGTCGGCCACCACAGCACCTCGAAGCCCTCGGTGGGTGCCGGGTGGATGCGGTCGACGCCCAGGAGGCGGTCGCGCAGTGAGGGCATCGCAGTCGCGCTGTCAGTGGTGCGCGCCACAAGTGAGGCGAAATTCGGGCGAAGTACGTCGGCGGTGGTGTCTGCGAAGTTGGGCAGGTCGCCGTTGGCCGCGGTGGCGTTCCACATGAAGTCGGCCGTGGCGCTGAGGTCGGGGATGGTCGCCGGCGAGTTCGTTCCGTAGATGTTCTGGGCAGTTCCGACGGCACCGACGACGGCGCGACCCATGAGGTTCCAGTACGCCGGACCCTCGTACCAGCCACCGTCAGACAGAGCCATGAAGTTGGGCTGCATGCTGGTCCAGGCGGCCTTGGCAACTGCGGCACCGATCGTCGGGTCAGACTTGGCGAGGTAGATACCGAGCTGGAAGGTGCTGCTGCCGTAGACGAAGCTGATGTTGTCGGGCTTGCCAACGTTGATCTGGTCTTGGAACATGCACGCGAAGCTTCCGAGCCACATGCTGCGCATCGCGGTCGCGTTCGTCGCGTTGCTCGCGGCGGAGGCGTTAGTGCTGTTGGCGCCGTTCCAGTCGGTCCAGTCAAGTGCGGTTGCGGCCGCCTCGATGACGCCGGCGTCAGTGAGTGGGGCACCCGACGGGCCAGCGCTGATGATGCGCGTTGCTTCTGCAGCGAGCTGACGGCGAGCGGTGGCGTCACCGTTGACCAGCCAGAGGTAACCGAGGCGCTGAGTGCGCAGGCGAAGATCGGTGGGAAGTGCGATAGCGCTGGTGGTCATCACCTTGGTGCTCAGCCGCGTCAGTTCCTTGTGAGTGGCGAGGAACTTGGTGTCGTTGTTGGCGATGCGTGCCTTGGCCGCAGCAACGTCAGTGTCGGTGACCCACTGGTGAAGACCGGGCTCGGTGGCGTTTCCGACCCACGCGGTGTCAGCGACGGGAAGGGCGCATGATCCGGGGATTGCCACGAAGTCGGTGGTCTCGGGAACCTGAACTGAACCGTCAAGAGCGGCAACCCAGAGAGCGGCGGTGGAAGGTGCGGGGTACGTGGCGCCGGCGGTGCTGGCCTTGACGCGCACGAGGTCGGCGGCGGCGAGTGCGGCAACGCGACCCGAGGCTTCAGCGATGGGTGCGTACTGTGCGTCGGTGATCGAGCCGGCAACGAGCTGGCGGGTGGCCGCCTGCCCAGCGGCGATGGCGGCGGCGCGAGCGGTCAGTGACTGAGCGGCGAGGTGGACAACCTGCACGTGAACCTTGGACAGCTGAAGTTCGGCCTTGATGGCCGGGGCAACGGCGGCGTACTGCGCCAGCGTGCGGGCCGCTGCGAGTCGAGTAGCTGCGGCGTTGATGCGAGTGTTGGCCTTGGCAACCACGGCGGCGAAGGTCACCGGGTAGCTGCTGGGCATTCCGGGGTACTCAAGCTTGGAGTTCTTGTAGTTGGTGCGAGCGGTGTTCAGTTGTGAGTAGTAGAGGGCCCGCAGTGTCCAGGCCTTCTTCTGGTCGGCGTAGCTCATGGGGGTCGTGGTCGCCGCCATGCTGATCACGCTGGCTGACGGGGTGGCGAGCGTGGGGGTCGCGGAGGCGACGGCCGGCACGAGAACGGCAGTTGCGAGGGCCAACGACACCGCTGCCGTTGCACCTCGCAGGAACCCGCTCTTTGCGCTCACACCTTCCCTATCGGGTCGGCGGAAGCCCCTTCTTAGTCCACACACCCATGAATCTTCGTGTATCCCCCGTTGAGGCGAGCGAACTGTCCGATATGGGAAGATTAAGGTAATCTAATGTGGTCGGAATCACATGTTCCGCACGCTCAGCCGCCTCGTGAATAGACTCCACGACCCACTCCCGCGGCCATACCGCGCCCGCTCCTCCGTAGGCGGCGAGGGTGGGCCAGTTGCGCACGATCGGAACGGCTGCGCTGGCAGCGAGCTCAGCGAGCCCGAGATGGAACGACTCGCGCAGTGAACTCGACAGGCCGACACCCACAGACTCAAGCTCGGCGGCAACATCCTCGGTCGCCCCCATGATGTCGACCGCGCCGGCGACGTCGGGCCGATTCATCCGTTCGTTGGCTCGGCTGGAGTACTCGGGCCAACGATGTGCGTCGGGAGCCGCTCCGATCAGGCGCAGTCGCCACTGCGGATCCGACTCGCGTAGGAGAGCAAGAACGTCCAGGGCCCAGACCACGTCTTTGTCAGGAGCCCCCCATCCGACCAGACCGAGGGTGCGCTGCGCCTCTGAGCTCTTGGGGCGTTCGAACCTCGTGGGATCGAAGGTGGGAGGAGCGGTGGCGACTGGAAACTCTGACCACGTAGGCAGCACGGTGTGCAGCAGGGCCGCGAGAGGGGTGCTGACCGTGCTCACTCCCGTGAGCGCGCCGGTATCGATGAGGTGGGGGAAGACGGTGAACAGTTCGAAACTGTGCGCCCGTACGGCGATGGGTGCACAGACCTCAGCCAGACTCGCGAGTACGGCCCCGCGTTGAGCCCACTCCTGCCACACCGCATCAGCGTCGCCCACGCACTCGTGGAGGAGTGCCGACCACTGGTTGGGCGAGGGGTCGGCCCAACGCGCGGCAATTTGCTCGCCCACCGTCAGTGGCAGCCGCACTTTTCGTGCGGTGGCCACGTCACGAAGTCCGGTGACGCGCACGTCGATGCCGTCGGCTCGCCACTGCTCAATCAGCGGTGTGACGAAGCGCGGGTCGTCGTCATGCAAGACAGCGATGCTCGTGGGCGCATTGGAAAGTGGTACTGCGGGCAACCTTCGAGATCGCGTGAGATGCGTCCATGCCCGTGACGAGCGGTAGTAGTCGAGTTCGAGGTCTACTCCTGTGGGTGTTGCAAAGGGTGACCCGAGACCGGCGAAGTGGCGCTGCCGATGAAAGGTCAACACTGCGGCCGAGGTGAGTAGCCGCGGCACTCGGTCATCTCCGCGGTCAAGGAGAAGATCGGCGGCAGTCAGGCACTGTTCAACCGCGGTGCGGATGGTGGTGTCGTCGAGTGACCGGCCGCGATCGAGGGCCCGTGCGAGTGATGCGGAGTTCAACGTGGCAGCCACAGAGGGGTCGGTTGCTCGCCTCGCAGCTGCGATCAGTACGTCGTCGCCGCGCTCGGGAGTTCCCCGTGTACTCCATGCAGCGGCGAGGTCGCGGCTCAGCGGTTCGCGTACGGAATCGGGCAGTGCTCCCGATGTTGCGGCGCGATCAAGTGCAGCGCCATAGCCGGGAATCGCAAGTGCCGTGGGCGAGGTGAGCCGTGTCAGCCACCGTCCGGCGCGACTCATTGGTTGCCGCGCACGTCGTAGAAGCGGGTGACGATGGCACGGCGTTCGCGCCGGTATTCGGCACTATCAAGGCCCAGATGTTCAACAATCGGGTCGGCCGCGGGCGTCACGGCGCTCAGATCGGGCGTGAGGAGAAGTGGGCGTTCGCCCTCGACAACCGACGTGTGGGGGTTGGTGACGACGCGCACGGTGCGCGGTGTGAGATCCATGTGCGGCCGGCCGAGTCGCTGAGTGAGGGCCCGATATCGATCATCGCCTACTACTGCGCGTATGCCGGTGAGTGCGTCGGCACGCATGACGAGCGGATCGACTGTGGGTCGGCGTGGTGGTGGGACTGCGATCGCTTCACTAATGATGTGCGCGGCTGCGCGGCCGCCCTCAATGGGTCGTTCTGGGTTTGCGGCGCGCAGTCGATCACGTGTTGAGTTGGTAAGAAGTTCTCGAGTCGCGGCGCCGATCGCTCGGGGGTCGTCTTCGGCTGCCATGAGCGCTCGGCTCACATCGGCCAATTGCCGCGCGCGTGTGACTTGATCGTCTGTCGCAGCGGCGGGATTGGGAATCAGCAGAGTGGGGATTCCGCCGAGAACAAACTCATGAACCGCGTTGTAGCCGGATGCGGCGACGACCGCATCGAAAGCCGCGCGATATCGCACGAGTGGAAAGACGCCGCGGAGAACGGTGACCCGATCGGCCAACTCGGTACCGGCAGCATCGGCGATGGGTGCACTGGTGAGTGCGATTTGCCAGTCGCCTGGCGCATCAAGTGCCGCTCGGATCACCGCTGTCGTGGGCGCCGAAGTGTCGTTGAGATTGCCAGCGCCCAGCGTGACCAGCAGGGTGCGTCGATCAGGGTCAAGTCCGAGTTGCGCAGCCGCTTCACTGCGCTCAAGTGCCGGCGTTGTTTCCAGCAATGTCACCGGCCCCACGCGGGTGGCATCGGTGCGAGTGGCCGTGGCGCCTCGGTCGGCCGCAGCAGCCAGGTCACCGGGTTCGATCACGCGATCGAAATAGCGACCTGCCCGAAGTGCGCGTGTATTGACACCCTCACGCCACAGTCCGCGACGGAACCACACCATCGGAAGGTCGCGTCGTGCACGAGCGAGTGCGGTGATTCCGCGATAGGGGGCGACCCCGTCGAACACAACGCCCGCCGCATTGGTTGCGTCGACCAATGCGCTGAGCCGCGCGGTGAGGTACGCATCCCAACGACCGCGCGGCACCCATCCGCGGTGGTAGCCAGGAATGTACTCACCGGGCATCCCGGTGGCCGGAAGCACGGTCGCGATGCCAACGGACATTGACACGAGGAACGGGCGAAAACCTTGCGCCGACTGGGCAACTGCCGTTTGCCGTGCCAAATGCCCCATACCCGCACCGTTGGTGGTGACGAGCAAGACGACGGGGGCATCAGTCATGCAGATGCTCCTCCAGCGTGCGCACCACCGCGTCGGCCGCGTGGCCGTCTCCGTAGGCGTTGCGCGGGCCGTCAGCAGGTGCGTCGCGCACGGCAACGGTGGCCACGCGGGTGAGGTCGGGATCGAGAATGTTCCAGCCCGAGTCGATCGTCTCGACCCACTCGGTTTCGGTGCGCAAGGTGGTGCAGGGAACCCCGAGGAGGTACGCCTCCTTCTGCAGCCCACCCGAGTCAGTGACGACACCGCGCGAGTGCATGACGGCGGCGACCATCTGCGGGTAGGCAAAGGGTGCAGTGGCGTGCAGGCTGCCACCTTCCAGTGAGATGCCGGCCTCGGCGGCCTTCGCGGCAAGCCGAGGGTGTGTCAGGAGGAGCGCGGAAACAGGCAGTGACTTGAGTGCGTCGATGATGCGGCCCAGACGATCAACGTCGTCAGTGTTTTCGGCTCGGTGGATTGTCGCCACAACGTAGTCGCCATCGATGTCGATGTTCAATGGCTCAGTGCGAACCGCATCGGCCACGCGTAGCAGCACATCGGTCATGACGTCACCGACAAGTACCGACCTGTGGGCGAGGCCTTCATTAGCCAGATGCTGCATCGCCACCTGCGTGGGTGCGAGCAGGAGGTCGGCGGCGTGGTCGGTCATGACGCGGTTGTGCTCTTCGGGCATGCGGCGGTTAAACGAGCGGAGCCCGGCCTCGAGGTGCGCGACCGGAATATGCATCTTCACGGCGGCGAGGGCGCCGGCGATGGTCGAGTTGGTGTCGCCGTAAACGAGCACCCAGTCAGGGCGGTGCTCATCGAGTACCCCGTCGAGTGAACTGAGCATCGAGCCCGTTTGCATTCCGTGTGACCCGGAACCGACTCCGAGGTGAATGTCGGGGTCGGGAATCTGCAGGTCCGCGAAGAACACGTCGGACATCAACGCGTCGTAATGCTGACCGGTATGCACGATGACATGCTCGTGACCTGCCGCA
>CAIYMF010000033.1 GCA_903927265.1 uncultured bacterium
CCAGTTGCTTGCCGGCACCAACCGCACCGAGCACGCCCACCGCGATCATCGCGAGGGCCCACATGGGCACGCTAGGAGCCTGGGAGCCGTCACCAGCCGGAACAGCTGCTGGCACGGTGGCGGCCTCGGGGGCGGCTACCGTCGCAGCCTCAGGGACCGTTGCAGCCTCGACCGGGCTCACGACCTCGGCCGGGGGAACAACCTCTGCCGGTGCAGGGACCGCTACCTCAGCGGCTGCGACAGCAACTGGGGTGTTGCAGTCGTAGTTCTCCCACTGGACTCCGTCCAGGTTCGGGCAGAAGTCCTTGACCGGCGTCGGGCCGCCTGCTGGCGTCACCGGCACGACAGGCTCCGGCACGCAGCCACGATCCAGGAAGGCCTGGCCACCATCGGCCAGATTCTGGCCGGGGTTGACCGGGTTCTCGGCATCGATCGGATTCGGGATCACCGGGACGATGTCAGCTGCTGCGAACTCACGCGGCACCGTGTAGAACTCGCCGTGGTTGTAGTCCGAGACAGAGGTCTCCTCACCGTCCTTGCCGTACTTCAGCGTGTAGGTCTCCGCCACGAATGACGTGCCATCTTCGGAGGCCTCACAGAAAGTGCCGGTGGTGTCATAGAAGCAGAAGCCGGTTTCCTTCTCTCCGCGGTTCTCGGCGGAATCGGCCTTGCCCGTGTTGATCCACTGACCGTCCGTGAACTCGCAGTACTTCTTAGGCGTGAAGCAACGCGCGCTCTTCTGCTCGCGGTCTGCAGTTCCCACAGGAGCTGGCACCAAGGTGTCGCCCGTCTTGCAGGTCGGATCCTGAGGATCGAACGTGGTGGTCCGCTCGCACCAGTACTTCGGCTGCGTCGTCTCAGCGTCTACCGGACCGTTCTTGTCCATCAACGTCCAGCCCTCTTCGCAGGTGCGGATGGTGTCAGTGATGTTTCCATCGCGGGACTGTGGCTCCTTGCCGTCAGTCCGTGTCCTGTTGCACTTGCCGGTCTCCGTGTCGAACACCCAAGGCCCCCAAGGCGCCTTCGCCACATCCACGTCTTCCTGAGTGACTTCGTCTCGATCTACGACCTCGCAGTTGCCGACATAACTAACGCTCGGAGGCGCCTTCTCAACGAGATCCGGCTTCTCACACTTGCTCGTGTCGCTGTTGAAGTGGTAGCCGTCAGCGCACAACGGTGTGTATGTCCCATCGCCGCCGTCTGGCCCCGCAGTGGCGGGACTTGCCGCCGCCGCTCCGAAACCAATCAACATCAAACTGATGGACGCGGCCAATGCCATGAACTTCAGCCCCGCGCCCCTGGATGAACTGGCCGCCTCTCCTGAGCGACCTCGCCAATTACTCAACATGAGATTGACCTCCTCGCTACTCCATGGGTGGAACGTCTTCCCTCCCAGAGTCGACTTGGCCGAATCCCGTTGCGCGGCGAAATGCGTGCATTGCTCACTATGTCCGGTCTATGCCCGGACACCCATCCACAAACAGACGAAGGCCCCGGTCCGCTTTCGCGGGCCGGGGCCTTCGTTCAGCCGATCAGATCGGCATGTCGTATTCCGTCAATCCCAGCCTTACTTGCGGGCTGCGAGGATCGACTTGCCAGCGAACCCTGCACCGAGCACACCCACCGCGATCATCGCGAGGGCCCACATCGGCAGGCCGGGAGCCTGCGAGCCGTCACCAGCAGGCACGGAGGCCGGCAGGGTGGCAGCTGCGGGAACCGCAACCGTGGCGGGGGCCGGAGCGGCAACCGTGGCGGGGGCCGGAGCGGAAACCGCAACCGGAGCCTCAACCGTGGCTGCTGCAACGACGACCGGGGTCTCAACCGGCGGGTCAACCGTCACGACCGGGTTGCAGTCGACGGTGCAAGCCGGCGTGCAGTTCTCCGTGCACGGCGGCGTCGGCGTCGTGCAGATTGCCTCGGCAGTCTTCACTGTGGTGTAGGTCTCTTCCTCGTCGCTGGGAGCCGAAGGATCATCAGTCGGCTCCTTGTTTTCGTCCCGGTAGACAACGGAGTCAACCTCTTCGGAATCTTCGTTCTCGTCGTCCGAGGTGGCGACCTGAACCGTCAGCGTGTGCGTTCCATCGGCCAGGTTGGTCGGACCGGAACCGTTGTAGTCACCCTCGCCATCAACGATCGACTCGATGACCGTTGTTCCGTCCAGCTGAATGCGAACCTTCGTGCCGGGCTTGTAGCCCGAGAGCGAAGCAGTCCAGCCGTCCTTGCAAGTCAACGAAGCCGCCTCGACAGGAGTCGGCTCGCAGCCATCGTCATCGCCCTGGCCACCGTTGACCGAGCCGACAAGAACGCTGTCGCACGGGTTATCGCAGTTGTCGCCCTCGCTGCCGTTGTCCTCAGCGGCCTGAACGTTGTTGTCGCAGGGGTTATCGCAATCGTCACTGGTCCCACTGGTGAGAGCAGCGTCATCGCAGACCGGCGGATCCTTGGGCTCGCAGCCCCACTCGTGTGAGTCGCTGTCCTTGACCCACTCGTGGCTGGAACTGGGCGAGACCTGAGTCTCGCAGTTCTCCTGATCGGAGTCATCGCAGTGGTACGTCTTCGGGACTGCAACATCAACCGAATCGATGGAGGGCTCTACCGAAGTGCTCGAGGCGTCCTCGACCCAGTCGCCGCCGTCGTCCTTGCACTTATTCTCGTCGTTATGCTCGGGACTTGAGTGCTCGTACTTCGGGCGCTCCTTGGCCGAGGCCGGTGAGGCCATCAGGCCGGCGGCGAAGCCAGCCAGGATCATGCTCAGCGAAGCGATCAGGGCCAGCACCTTGAAGCTGGCACCTGCCTTCGCAGTCTTGTTCCGATTCATTACAAACCCCCAACTAGGGACAGACGGATTACGACTGTCAAAGAGTGAAGGTAAAAGGAAGGCAAAATCAACGCAGATCCGGTCAATTGCCCATAGACAGCGTTCATTGACCGGATAAGGGGAAAACCCACGGACATAGGGAAAGCCCGCCGGATATCCGGCGGGCGTTCCCCTAGTGATCGGCTAAGAATCAGCCGACATTGGCGTCCAGCATGCCCCGCATGCCAGCCAGCCGAACCGCTTCCCTGCGCCCCCCGACGCCGAAGAAGCGGTAGATCGCCATGGTCTCCTGACGGACGGTGGACTCGCTGAAGCCCACCCGCTTGGAGATCTGGGAGTTCGTGAGGCCCTTGGCCATCAGGCCCAGGATCCGCAGCTGCCGGTCCGACAGGAC